>JAVVVT010000235.1:0-506 GCA_036652515.1 Oscillospiraceae bacterium | reverse complement strand
GTGTCATTTTACAAAAGTGTAATAAATCTATCCATATTGGAATGTAAATTTAGAGGGCAAAGCATAGTTATTTTTTGCTGCCCAGTAATAAATCTATCCATATTGGAATGTAAATATGATGAAGTCGTCTACGGCTCTTGTGGGGCAAAAGTAATAAATCTATCCATATTGGAATGTAAATATGCTACTCAGTGTGGCGGCATCAGGTTCGAACAGTAATAAATCTATCCATATTGGAATGTAAATAATAAACAAAACTCACACTATCTCTGTTTTGATTATGTAATAAATCTATCCATATTGGAATGTAAATAAGCCTAAGCCATACGGAAAATTAAAATTGCTTTCTGTAATAAATCTATCCATATTGGAATGTAAATCTGATAGAACGGCAAGTAAGAGTAGGAAAACGGCGAGGTAATAAATCTATCCATATTGGAATGTAAATTTTAATTGCATATGAATATCTATTAGAGAAATTCAAGTAATAAATCTATCCATATTGG
>JAVVVT010000234.1:0-508 GCA_036652515.1 Oscillospiraceae bacterium | reverse complement strand
ATATAGGAACAATCATTGTATACAACGGAGAAGCATCTAAGGCACATAAAGACGATAATTATATCAATGAGCTTTTAGGAATAATTTCAAGGACGACACTTGAGGTGTTAGATGAAATCCCTATTCAGCCGCCACAGGCTTTGAGCTTGGGACCATTTGCAGCTGCTGCTTATGACCAGGACGGAAACCGTCTGTGGGTGCTTTATACCATCGGCTATTTAGTGACATTTGAGTTAGGAGACAGCGGGGATGTCAATGTATTTACTGGAGAGTTGGGTGTTGGGAGTTAATTAAATCACAAGGATCAATTTATCGTTATCTATAGGAAAGAGCATCCCATTTTAAACCGCTCCAGAGAAAACAGACAGTAAAGGAACGAGCAATCGTAGGATGTTTTTTACTATCACTAAGTATTCTTACTGAACAACCGTCCTTATGCGAGTATCTGCCAAATATAGGCTGGGGCCGTTAGGGTAAAGACCAAGCACGCAAATAAAATTGCGGGTGC
>JAVVVT010000233.1:0-511 GCA_036652515.1 Oscillospiraceae bacterium | reverse complement strand
GATGAATGCGATTATTGGAATGTCTGCACTGGCAGCTAATTTTATAAATGATCCAACGCAAGTAGCGCAGTATTTATCAAAGATTGGTATATCAGCGCGATTTTTACTATCTTTAATTAATGATATTTTAGATATGTCAAGAATTGAAAGTGGCAAAATGATGATTCGTAATGATGTGATTCCTTTTGAAGATTTCATTAACGAAATCAATAGCATCGCATATGCACAAGCAGAGGAAAAGGGCGTCGAATATGATGCTGTGCTCACAAGCTTTACAGAAGAGGATTATATTGGCGATGCGACCAAGCTGAAACAAGTGATCATTAATATTATTACAAATGCGATTAAATTTACGGATAAAGGGGGAAGAGTTCAATTTATTGTTCATCAAGAAAAAATCAAACAAAATGAAGCGTTGATGAAATTCACAATTAATGATACTGGTGTTGGTATTAACGAAGAATTTCTACCCCGTTTATTTGATTCCTTTGCCCAAGGCAATGAAGGAAAT
>JAVVVT010000232.1:0-516 GCA_036652515.1 Oscillospiraceae bacterium | reverse complement strand
CGCCAAGAAACCTTGAAATTTCCTCCGTTTTTTCGAGGAATGGGAGCATACTTTCCCCATAGCTTCTGCAAAATCCCCGGCGGTTAAGTTCAATGACAGTTATCCAACCTTGCGCCCCGAGCCACTGCGGTTCGGGGCGTTTTGCAGGCGCAAGCTCGGATAACTTGCTACTCATTTGCTACAAAAGATTGCACAGGCTATTTTGCGCAATATCTTTTATCTATAACACGCAACAGTTTATAAACCATTTGCCCCGTTACAGCGCATATTCCTGCAAAGATAAGTACTTTCCACCACACCCAGCCATTAAGCAATACCATTCCTGCGAAAGACCCAATAGCAACTGCTATCAATGCAATCAAAACTTTAAGTGCTATTTTCATATACTATCCCCAGTCAAATATAAATAATCTTTATACCACCATTATAAGCTAAAAAGAAAAGGTTGACAAGTTTCATCTCTGAAATTTGTCAAACTAATATGGAGCTCTAATCCAGATTCGAAATTGGGACCTC
>JAVVVT010000231.1:0-516 GCA_036652515.1 Oscillospiraceae bacterium | reverse complement strand
AATCTGATCAACAAATAATGGAATCACTGAACCACGTGATGCCATTACGTTACCATATCGAGTACAGCTAATAACGGTATCTAAACCCTCTAAGTTACGAGACTTCGCGACGATAACTTTTTCCATCATCGCTTTAGAAATACCCATTGCATTGATTGGGTAAACAGCCTTATCCGTACTTAAACAAACTATTCTTTTAACGTGGTTTTGGATCGCAGCTTCAAGTACGTTTTCTGTGCCAATTACGTTTGTCTTAACAGCTTCCATTGGGTGAAATTCGCAAGAAGGAACTTGCTTCAATGCAGCAGCGTGATAGATATAGTCCACACCACGTGTTGCATTTAAAATACTGTTGTAATCTCGCACATCCCCAATATAGAATTTTAACTTCGATGATTGATACTTTTTACGCATATCATCTTGCTTTTTTTCGTCACGACTGAAGATGCGAATTTCTTTTATATCAGTTTCTAGAAAGCGTTTTAAAACAGCATTTCCAAATGATCCTGTGCCACC
>JAVVVT010000230.1:0-523 GCA_036652515.1 Oscillospiraceae bacterium | reverse complement strand
TTCATATTTGTTACCTCTCATGCTAGTTTTGATAATCATGTAATGCGTTATTGGAAATTATTGCACCTCATTGTAACCTATTGGGGGGCGCAAGTCAACAGCAATTGGAAGTGTTTTGCCATTCTGAGCGAAAGCGAAGAATTTTGCCCTGCCCTTGACCTTGACCTTGACCTTGACCTTATTAACCGCAACATGTTGCGAACATCCGCCAGTGTGAGCACTGGCAAGACCCAAAACACCATTTCTCTTTTTGCGAAAAGAGAAACGGTTTTTTGAAATTCCAAAGAGAGAAAAGCCTAAGGTCAAGGTCAAGGACAAAATGCCGCTTCGCTCCATGGAGCACAAGCTTACGCTTGATGGTTAGAATAGCGACGTTTGACAAGTTTGGCTGATGACTTAACTAAAACTGAGACGAAACAACTTGGCTGCAATTTTGACTTTTAAAAAATGGGCGTGAGAGGTGGAGACTTTGAGTTGGAATACTTCCTGCTCAACTGTTGTGCTTCGACTTAACTAACCTCGG
>JAVVVT010000229.1:0-524 GCA_036652515.1 Oscillospiraceae bacterium | reverse complement strand
ATTTACATTCCAATATGGATAGATTTATTACAAAGCGAACTTGCAAAGAATAGTATCTAATTATGAAAATTTACATTCCAATATGGATAGATTTATTACCTATGACTTCCGACATTTACAGCGATATTGACCAACATTTACATTCCAATATGGATAGATTTATTACTAAAATTTTTGCCCAACTTAAAGACAATTGCGGGCATTTACATTCCAATATGGATAGATTTATTACTCGAAAAATATTCCTCCGCATTGTCTGCGTTAAATAAATTTACATTCCAATATGGATAGATTTATTACCCATTGGTTGAGTGTTACCGCCATAACCGCTATACTTATTTACATTCCAATATGGATAGATTTATTACGAAGAAGCCCAAGAGCTATACGATGCCAAGCAAAAATTTACATTCCAATATGGATAGATTTATTACATATTGAAGAAGAACCAAGCAATGAACACGATCCAAATTTACATTCCAATATGGATAGATTTATTACTGCCATTTAGTACTTTTTTAAAA
>JAVVVT010000228.1:0-526 GCA_036652515.1 Oscillospiraceae bacterium | reverse complement strand
ATCAGACTCTATGTCTACTATATTGCCGGAGCAGTCAACACCATTATATTTTGCTTGGTCTCGTGATGAAACCCGATAAACCTTAAGTTCATTCAAACTCGATAATTTCATGTTTTTCTCCTGTAAAGATCTTGAAATTGTCATTAAGTTACTACTCCCCACTGCTTACAAACATTAATTTATAAACAGTAGCCGGTTAGGATTCTAAAGTCCTAACTAATGGAACTTCACAGACTCGAACTGTGGACCGTCCGGTTATGAGCCGGAAGCTCTAACCAACTGAGCTAAAGTTCCTTGAGTCTCCAATGGGGGAATTGGAGACTGGATGAAAGGTGAAACATGTTAATACTTATTGGATACTGCGTATCTTTCAAAGTACCAATACTCTAGGTAGGATTTGCACCTACACGTTAGGATTTAAACACCCAAACGCACTAAGTGACCAGAGTAGCCGTTCTATATGTTTGGCACTATCGTCATAGTACCAACTTTTTGCCCGAAGGCTCGCCATCTTTATTATATTATA
>JAVVVT010000227.1:0-526 GCA_036652515.1 Oscillospiraceae bacterium | reverse complement strand
AAGGGGCAACAGGGTGGGGCTGGGCGGTGAATTTTCAATCACCGAAAAGGGCGAATATCTTTTGAGCCGTGCCACTTCACTGAATATTAGAATTGCAACCCAAAAGAAATATCCTATTGACAATGAGCTGATGAATTTTAGAAAAGGCTTGCTAATAGCAGGCAAGCCCCACTGCGGAAAGACCACGCTAATAAAAAACTTAGCATACCAATTTAAAGATGAGGCGGTGGTCATATGTGATGAGCGCAAAGAAATATTTTCTCAGGAGATGAATTGTGACTGCATCAGCGGAAAATCAAAGGCAAAAGCTGTGCAGCAAGCCGTGAGAACGCTAAATCCGGATATTATCATATGCGATGAAATAGGCGATTATAACGAGGCAAATGAAATTTTATCTGCGGTAAATACGGGGGTGAAATTTATCTGCACGGCACATTCGGACAACTTCCACGAGCTTAATTTGCGCCCGAATATCAAGCTGCTGTTAAATGCCAATGTCTTTGACAAGGTGGCGTTTTTGAGCCAT
>JAVVVT010000226.1:0-532 GCA_036652515.1 Oscillospiraceae bacterium | reverse complement strand
GCCTCCTTGGGCATATATACCTCTCCACGCACCTCAAGAAATTTTGGGGCGTTTGCAATGCTTTTCGGTATTGATTTTATTGTGGCAAGGTTGCTTGTAACATCCTCCCCCACCAAGCCGTCACCTCGTGTAGAGCCTCTTGTAAACACACCGTCCACATATTCAAGACTCATAGACAGACCATCAATTTTCGCTTCTACAACGTAATGAGGATGATTTACAGCAGCTCTTGTTTTATCATCAAAGTCCAAAAGCTCTTGTATGGAAAATGCGTCCTGTAAACTTTCCATCTTGACGGAATGTTTCACCTTTTCAAAGCTGGAATTTGCCATTCCTTGAACCTTTTGGGTGGGAGAATTTTCCGTTATAAGCTCAGGAAATTCCGTTTCAATCTCTTTTACATTATTAACAAGCATATCATATTCGTAATCGCTTATCTGTGTGCGATTTTCGTTGTAATACAAATTGCTGTGGTATTCAATTGTTTTTTTTAATTCTGCCAGCTTTACCTGTGCTATTTTAATATCCAAAC
>JAVVVT010000225.1:0-546 GCA_036652515.1 Oscillospiraceae bacterium | reverse complement strand
CGGCTCAATCATTCCCACCGAGGACTCCCTACCCAAAGGCATAGTGGTCAATCCCAAGAATTGCTTTATAAAAGGCTCTACCCCAAAATTCGTCAAGGCTGAACCGAAAAACACCGGTGACAGCTTGCCTGTATCCACCTTATGCTTGTCAAAATCATAAGATGCCCCCTCTAAAAGCTCCACATCTGCCGCTAAAACCTCATGTAATGGCGCCGTGATAAGCTCATCAAGGTTTGAATCCCCTAACTTGGCACTGATTTTATGGGCTTGATTAACGCCCACTTTTCCCTCGTGCTGAAAGGCGAGAATTTCCTGCTTTTCTCTGTCGTACACGCCTTTAAAATCTTTTCCCGAACCTATGGGCCAGTTCATGGGGTAGGTTTGAATACCCAAGACATTTTCAATCTCTTCAAGCAAATCAAAGGGGTCTCTCGCCTCTCTGTCCATTTTATTTATAAATGTAAAAATAGGAATATTGCGCATGGTGCAGACTTTAAATAGCTTTTTTGTCTGATTTTCCACGCCCTTTGCGGCATCAATAACCAT
>JAVVVT010000224.1:0-558 GCA_036652515.1 Oscillospiraceae bacterium | reverse complement strand
AATGCCCTTAAAAACGTATTCGGTCACGGGGTAGGCCATGAGATTTTGGAACACCGCCGCCACCAGCAAAATGATGAGGACGGAGGGCGTAGCCGCCCCCAAAACGGCGAAAATCGCCCCGGGCACCCCGGCGACGTGATAGCCCACAAAGGTGGCGGCGTTGGTGGCAAGTGGGCCGGGGAGGCTGGAGGTGAGGGAGATAGCGTCCAAAAATTCCCGGTCCTCCATCCAGTGCTTTTTCTCCACCACGTCCCTTTGGATAATGGGGAGCATGGCGTACCCGCCGCCGATGGTAAAGAGCCCGATTTTGAAAAACGCACAGAAAATCTGCAGCAGTTTTTTCATTCTAGCCCTCCTCACAGTTCAAATTTTCTCTCCTATTGTAGCAGACCCGGGGGGAAAAAGAAAGGGGCGGGGTTGACGGAATTTTCCGTCGCCCCCGCCCCTTTGGCGTTTTTTAATTACTTCTTCAGGTTGAAGAAAGCGTCGCGGCCCAGATACTGAGCGGCATCGCCCAGCTCTTCCTCAATACGGAGGAGCTGATTGTACTTGCAGACG
>JAVVVT010000223.1:0-565 GCA_036652515.1 Oscillospiraceae bacterium | reverse complement strand
CTTGTGCTTTACAAGCCATTTTATGTCAAGTCTTACGACACGAGCACTCTATTTAAGGCATAGCAAAAGCCTCGCCACGCGAATTGCGTGGCGGGGCTTTCGATTGTGGCAATAGCGGAAAAATGTTTTTTCACATTCTTCGCTAAAAATGGTGAAAATCCAAAAAGACACAAAAGCTCACGCAATTTTGAGTATCATACCACACCTGTAACGCAAAGGTAAAAGAAGTGTTTATCGCTGTAATTGCTTTTTTGTGCTTCCTCTCAGGTGCAAAATGCTCTATACTAAAAGCAATATAAGTTTTGCAGTGGGTGGTGTTCTATATGACCAGAGCTGAGTTAATTGCATATTGCCTAACCTACCCCAGTGCGGTGGAGGACTATCCCTTTGAGGACAACAACAGCACCATCATGCGTCATGCCGTAAACCGTAAATGGTTTGCGCTGATTTTTGAGCGGGATGGCAAACTGTGTATCAATCTCAAATGTGATCCGTTGGAGGCGGATTTCCTCCGGCAGATTTCCATGTCGGTTACCCCCGGTTGGCACATGAATAAAGAACATTG
>JAVVVT010000222.1:325-567 GCA_036652515.1 Oscillospiraceae bacterium | reverse complement strand
TGTTCACCAGATTGAGAATGATAAAGAGGGTCACTAAAATCAGCACAAACCCGGCGGTAAAGGTGGCGATTTTCGGGATGCCGGAAATACCCATGGGGCCGGAGAGGAGCACCGTTCCGCCCTCGTCCAAGGTCATGGTGTTTTTCAGCATGGAGAAATGCAGTCCCCGTCCGTCCATGCCCACGTAGAGGTTATTGATGAGGCTCTTGATAATTTCGCCGAAGGCGAGGGTGACGATGGCG
>JAVVVT010000222.1:0-315 GCA_036652515.1 Oscillospiraceae bacterium | reverse complement strand
ATCGCCACAAAGAGCCGCAGGGGCGCGAAGGGAATGGTCGCTTGCAGGCTCATGGCGGCGATGACCCCGGAAAATGCGCCCACGCTCATAAATCCGGCGTGACCCAGCGACAGCTCTCCCAAAACGCCTACGGTGAGGTTCAGTGACAGCGCCATGACCACGTAGGCGCAGATGGGCACCAGCTGACCCTGAAGGGAGGAGGAGATTCCACCGCCGCCGATGGCGATTTGGAGCACCAGAAAGGCGACGATGACCAGTCCATAAGTAAAGGTATTTTTCCGCGTGGTTTTGCTCAGTCCGTTTAGCTTTTTCATA
>JAVVVT010000221.1:0-611 GCA_036652515.1 Oscillospiraceae bacterium | reverse complement strand
CAAGTCCAAAGCGGAAAAGAAGTTTTGTTCAAAAATCTTATGATGGATTTTGTGGATTTGTACACCTCCCTTTCTAAAATAGAGAGCAAAACCTTGCAAAAGGTGTACAATATTTTTACCGCCAACGGCACGGCATATGTGGCGCTGGAAAGCCTCAAGGGCGACAGCTTAAAGCAGACGATGATAAAAAGAGGTAAACCTTATTCATTTAAAGAGGCACGCTGGTTTTTTCAAGATTTATTCCTGCTTATGGAGACCCTCGCTCGGGCAAATCTCTCCCACGGGGGGATAAGCGACGAGACGATTTTTGTCACCTCAGACAATAATGCCATGCTCACGGGCTTTGCCATTCAAGATTTGAGGGCAAAAAACGAGCATATCCTCTACAAGCTTTATGAGGGGTTTTCTGCACCGGAACAGTATAATACCAACGAGTTTCAGGGATTTTATACGGATATTTATTCAATTGCGGCGGCATTTTATTATGCGGTCACAGGCAGACTGTTCAAACAGGAAGATTTGGAGCTTAAAGAGCTCACCCGTCTTATGCCAAAATACGCCGTCGATGCCCTGCGATATGCCACCATGCCGAACCCAAAAGAGAGAATTGA
>JAVVVT010000220.1:0-643 GCA_036652515.1 Oscillospiraceae bacterium | reverse complement strand
TAGGCAGATTGTCATAGGAGTTAACTTTTATCCCAATTACCTCTGTATGCGACCACCTCCGTATATATCGTTTCTCGCTTTATCCGCCTATCAAAAATCACGGCCAAAAATGCAAGAATAAGAAAAACCAAACCTTTCGTTATTAAAGCTGGAATTGGCACAGAAACTCCTGCCATCATTCGGAAAAGTACATACCCTACAAAGCTCTCCCTATTGAGCAGATATAAGGTTAGAAACATTAGGGGGCTAAGGAAGCTAGGTGAACAGTAGAATGTAATAGGGTGAAATAACAAAACCCGAACCCATCTCCTATTTGGAAGATATGGTTCGGGTTATGTGAGTTTGGAGAAGGACACGAGTTTGATACAAAATGCACACCCCTGCGGATTTACCGTTTGCTAAGTGAACACCCTCAGGGATTACCGTTTGTTCCGTGTGCTTTGTGCGCACACCGAAAGACCGATGGCGAGTAGAGATGCTTGCCATCGGTCTTTTCCTCATTTTAGGTGCGTACGAAGCAATTTCTTCAATTCAGCCATATTCTCATAAAGAATAACGAACTCAGTTGGAGTGCAGTCCTTTAGCAAGTCCAGAATTCCACTGCTTGGGCCTTTTCCTAGAGATGTTGTTGAGAGAAGAAAAT
>JAVVVT010000219.1:0-660 GCA_036652515.1 Oscillospiraceae bacterium | reverse complement strand
CCCAAGCGGTAAAAGAAGAAAAGTATGATGAGGCATTTGAGTGTGCACATATGCTAAAGGGAGTGTCGGGCAATTTGGGCCTGACAGAGCTTTTTGAGACGCTGTCCAAGGTGGTGGCCTGTTACAGAGAAAAAAACTTTAAGGAGATGGCACCCTTGACACAGCAGGTGAACGCATATAAAGGAAAGCTGGAAAAGCTGTAAGCCATGGTAAAGTTTTAATAGAAAAAGGGCGTAAGGAGATAGTATGGAGCTTAGTTTTGCAGAGATATTAAAGGTGATTTTCTTAGGGATAGTGGAGGGCGTCACCGAGTGGCTACCCATAAGCAGTACAGGGCATATGCTGCTGGTGGATGAGTTTTTAAAGCTTAATATGACCGCTGAGTTTAAGGAAATGTTTTTTGTGGTAATTCAGCTGGGGGCAATATTGGCAGTGGTGGTGCTGTTTTGGGGCAAGATGTTCCCCTTTCAGTTTAAGGATAGGTCAAAATCAATAATAAAAAAAGATATATTCTCCTTGTGGTTCAAGGTGGTTGTCGCCTGTATACCGGGGGCGGTGGTCACGATTTTATTTGATGATTTTATTGAAGAGCATTTTCATACCCCTGTGGTCATAGCCGCAGCCTTGATTTTTTATGGCGTGGCATTTATATTGGTAGAA
>JAVVVT010000218.1:0-717 GCA_036652515.1 Oscillospiraceae bacterium | reverse complement strand
CATGACCGACGAACGCGCCATGGTCAATACAACCGTGGACAACTATTTTGATGGCCTGATGAATGGCAAAAAGAGTCCAATAAAAAAAGCCGCCCAAAAGGCGACTGAAAAGGAATGCCGGCAGAGACTACATCGTCTACTCTGCGTTGGCATTTTTCATTGACGTTTTCATTGACGATTTCATTTCAATATTTAGCCAATGACTTATAAAATATTGAAATCATACATCAATATTTTATAATCAAGAAACGGCGCTTTCTCTTGCAGGAGTAAGGAAAAGCCCTGTAACCATTGAGGTTACAGGGCTTTCGTTGTGCGAGCTTTGTCAATAAAAGTTATCATCGAATTTCGTTTAGGGGATTTGAACTCTCACGCTAATTGAGAAACCCTCGCCGTCGACCATTCGCAACTTGCTTTATTTTATCCATTATATCCACTCGGAGATACTTTGTCAAATCCGAGAATTATCGCAATTTTGATTGTGAATACACACTTTTACGGCCTTACCTATTTTTAGACAAAGGCTAATCGTTGCTCCGTTGTTTCAAAATAACATCGCCACCGCGGCGGAGGTCGCCTTGCTGGTTGGTCGGCAAATAGCCGCCATCGCCAACAGGCTCTATATAAAATACTGATACCGAATGGCAGCGGTTCCACTGCCCTTTGGGGTGTCTGACAAGAGCCTCTTTTGGGGTGTTTCTTCAAATGCACAGGCTC
>JAVVVT010000217.1:0-727 GCA_036652515.1 Oscillospiraceae bacterium | reverse complement strand
CAGGTTTGGTACAACTCTAACATCAAATCTGTTGCAATTCAGCAAATCATCATCATCTATACAGATGGAACCGTTGGCTCAATCGAAGGCAAAGAAGCTGTGAATTTGTGCTTTAGGGCTGCCTAACTTGAAAAAATGTAAATTTTGCTTGACTTTCATAAACGATATGGTACAATATAGGCGTGGAAACAACTGTTCCCACCGGGCATAAGCCAATCAGACGACCGAGTATGACTCGGTATTGTGGGTATTCAGTCCCACTGCTCGTTATAAAGAGTGTGGAGGGGACCCGAATCGAAAGATTCGGGTTCTCTTTTTGTATATTACTGATGAAACTAAACTGAATTGCATATAATAACTTATACGCTGAGGTGTCCGAGCGGTTTAAGGAGCCAGTCTTGAAAACTGGAGATGGTAAAACATCCGTGGGTTCGAATCCCACCCTCAGTGCCACGGGAATAAAAACGAAAAATTCCCTAGAATATCAGAGCCGGTATCGGGGTATAGCCAAGTGGTAAGGCAGCGGGTTTTGATCCCGCTATCCGTTGGTTCGAGTCCAACTACCTCAGCCAAAGAACGCAGTGGAGTTATCTGCGGGATGAACGCCCTTGGAGTCGCAACTAAGACGTAGGGATGGCACAAAACCTATGCACTGCGACGGTGAATTGGGAAACAAAGCCCGGCCTGACTCATTGCCGATAGAGTCAACGGTCCATCAGGCACCGTG
>JAVVVT010000216.1:0-765 GCA_036652515.1 Oscillospiraceae bacterium | reverse complement strand
AAGTTTAGCTTTATGGATATTATGAACAGTGCTGCAACAAAAGAAGCTAATAGCGGAAGCAATGACTTTGTAGAGGTGTATTTAAGCCCTTATGAGGTAAAGCCAACAGAGAGCAATTTTTACTCACAGGAAAACATAGAAGAATTAGCCGATGCGTTCTTGGCAGTAGGACAGCAGCAACCAACCGTATTAGCACTTACAGAGGGAGAGTACAGAATAGTTAGCGGGCATCGCCGCAACGCTGCTAACATTCTCAATATTGAACGTGGAGAGATGCCGCCAGAAGCTAAAATACGATATCTGTACAAGGCAATGACACCAGCAATGTTAGAGTTATCATTGATTATGGGAAACGCCCTTAATCGTAAGCTAACGCCTTATGAGGAAACAGAACAGGCAGCACGCCTAAAAACCGCTCTCTTGCGTGCGAAAAACGAGGATGGTTTAGAGTTTAAAGGCAGATTGCGGGATATTATAGCGGGGCTATTAGAAACCAGCACAACGCAGGTTGCGAGAATGGAAAAAATAAACGCCACTCTTACGGATGAAGCTAAAGAACAATTCAAAGCTGGAAATATCGGGATAACCACAGCATACGAAACCGCAAAGCTCCAGCCAGAAGCACAAAAAGAGGTTGCCGCTCTTGCTGCTGGTGAAGAGGTTAAACAAAAAGACATAGCCGAGCGGGTGAGAGAAAAACAGCAACAGGAAGCTTTAGACAGAGCAGCTAAGCAGGTGGATCAAGCGGTTAAAAAGGCTGAACAC
>JAVVVT010000215.1:0-767 GCA_036652515.1 Oscillospiraceae bacterium | reverse complement strand
TCTCAAGACCGATGTCGGCGTTCTCAAGACGGATGTCAGTGGCTTGAAGCTGGATCTTGCTGTGGTGCGTTCCAATTATGCGACCAAGTCCGATGTGGCTGAGGCGAAGTCGGCTGTCATTCTGTCGTGCGTGGGGACGATAATTGCTATGTCGGGCGTGGCGTTTGCGGTGGCGCGGCTGGTGCACTAGCTTGGGTTCGTCGGGGCGCTGGCTTTCAAGGCCTGAATGGAGGAAAAAACGCCTTGCGCTGCGCGCTTTGGGCGGTTTTTCTACCGGCATTGATGCGTTGGTGGTTTTTTGGCGTTGCGGGTATAAAAAAAGCTCCCTTGCGGGAGCTTCTCTTATGTATTCTGGCGGAGAGGGTGGGATTCGAACCCACGGTACGATTTAACGTACGCTTGATTTCGAGTCAAGTACATTCGACCACTCTGCCACCTCTCCTGTGTCGAAGCTGAAATTATAGCCTAAAAATTCAGGCCTTCAGCAAAGTTTTTCCGCCCATGTAGGAAACCAATGCTTCAGGCACGGTGATGGAGCCGTCGGCGTTCTGGTAATTTTCCAAAACAGCCACCAGCGTGCGGCCTACGGCCAGGCCGGAACCGTTCAAGGTGTGCACCAGTTCGTTCTTGCCCTGGGCATTCTTGAAGCGGGCCTGCATGCGACGGGCCTGGAAGGCTTCGCAGTTGCTGACCGAGCTGATTTCACGGAAAGTGTCTTGCGCAGGCAGCCACACTTCCAGGTCATAGGTCTTGGCCGCGCCAAAGCC
>JAVVVT010000214.1:0-779 GCA_036652515.1 Oscillospiraceae bacterium | reverse complement strand
CAGCTCAAGAGTTTATCGATGTGGCAAATAACGGGGATTTCAGCCAGTTCACTTTCTGGACAAAGATAAAAGAACACCAAAACAAGTTTATGAAAGGGGAGGGATATCTCTACCCCGACACCTATGAGTTTTTTGTGGGCGATAGTGTCTACAATATGGTAGAAAAATTGTACGCACATTTTGAGAGCCAAATCACACAAGAAATGTATGATAGAATGGACGAAATCGGTATGAGCCTTGACGAGGTGGTCACCCTTGCCTCATTTGTCCAAGAGGAGGCAGGCAAAGAGCCTGACCAGCCATATGTGGCGGCGTGCCTTAGGAACAGAATTGCCCCAAATTCACCCCAGCCTCGCCTTGAGTGCAATGTGTGCAGCGATATAAATGAGGCAGGAAACTATGTCTATGACTATATAGTCTCCTATTACGGAGGGGTAAATAAAGTGCCGGGCGGAATGATGGAAGCCTACAACACTTACAACATCAACGGATTGCCCCCGGGACCTATCTCAAACCCGGGAATAACCGCCATAAAAAGCACACTTTGGCCGGCGGAGAATTTCGGCGATTACTACTTCTTTGTGACGGATTTAACCGGTAAATATTATTACTCAAAAACATACAGCGAGCATTTGATAAATGTTGATAAAGCTTATGCCGTAAATAAAGGCATTAAAAAGTAATCTTGACAAAGTCTATACCCAAAACAAAGATATCAAAAATAAGGAAAATTAAAATGATAAAAAAACCGGAACTTCTATCGCCGGCAGGTGATATTG
>JAVVVT010000213.1:0-786 GCA_036652515.1 Oscillospiraceae bacterium | reverse complement strand
GGACATAGTCGATGATTTTAGGCAGGTCATAACCTATTCACCTAAAAAAGATATACTCAAAGACGTGGTTTATTTTATGGCGATTGCAAAAGATTATGATTGCACCCCTCAAATAAGCGAGGTCAGCGAAATTGTATGGGCGAGTTATAAGCAAGCGCAGGCAATCATAAAATATGACAATGACAAGATTATAATGGATAAAGTTATTCATTTTTATCAAAAGAGATATATTTGCACAAAATAAATAAGGAGAGGTATTATGATTACAACAACCACAGACAAAATTGAAGGCAAAAATGTTTTGGAGTATAAGGGGCTGGTGTTCGGCGAGATTATTTCAGGCGTAGATTTTGTTAAGGATTTTACAGCAGGGCTGACAAACTTTTTCGGAGGTCGCTCAGGCAGTTATGAGCAAGAGCTTGTGCAGGCACGTTTTAAGGCAGTGGAAGAGATGTGCCAAAGGGCAGCACAGATAGGAGCAAATGCAGTTATCGGCATTGATGTAGACTATGAGGTTTTAGGTCAAGGCGGCAATATGCTTATGGTCTCAGCATCAGGAACAGCAGTACTCACAGATTAAGGGTAAAAAAACTTCAGTTTTTATAAATTAAATAGAAAATCAAGTGAACTCAAATAATTTGCTTGATTTTTTATTTTTGGTATAGTATAATAACTAAGCAATCGATTTTATACTATATCTTATGGACGCTTAGCTCAGCTGGTAGAGCATCCGCTTGACGTGCGGAAGGTCATGGGTTCGAGTCCCTTAGCGTCCACCATAATCAA
>JAVVVT010000212.1:0-788 GCA_036652515.1 Oscillospiraceae bacterium | reverse complement strand
AAGGAGAGACAGGCTGTGAGCAGCAGACTCATGCTTTTCGCCTCCCGTCTAGCCATTTGACGAGATAACCCCGCAAAAAGAGGCCGTATACCGCCGCACCCACCACCACGAAAATGGGGTGGAGGTGGAAAAAGCCTACGCAGAGAAACGCCAGCCCCGCCACCAGCCAGTTGAGGTATTTTGTGATGTCCGCGGACTTTGCCAGCTTCACCACCGCGTAGACAATCAGTGCCACCACCGCGGGGCGGATACCCTTAAAAACGTACTCGGTCACAGGGTAGGCCATGAGATTTTGGAACACCGCCGCCACCAGTAAAATGATGAGGACGGAGGGCGTGGCCGCCCCCAGAACGGCGAAAATCGCCCCGGGCACCCCGGCGACGTGATAGCCCACGAAGGTGGCGGCGTTGGTGGCAAGCGGGCCGGGTAGGCTAGAGGTGAGGGAGATAGCGTCCAAAAATTCCCGGTCCTCCATCCACCCCTTGCCCTCCACCACATCCCGTTGGATGATGGGGAGCATGGCGTACCCGCCGCCGATGGTAAAGAGCCCGATTTTGAAAAAAGTACCGAAAATCTGCAGCAGTTTTTTCATTCTAGCCCTCCTCACAGTTCAAATTTTCTCTCCCATTGTAGCAGAAACGCGGGGAAAAAGAAAGGGGCGGGGTTGACGGAATTTTCCGTCGCCCCCGCCCCTTTGGCGTTCTTTAATTACTTCTTCAGGTTGAAGAAAGCGTCGCGGCCCAGATACTGAGCGGCATCGCCCAGCTCTTCCTCGATGCGGAGGAGCT
>JAVVVT010000211.1:0-825 GCA_036652515.1 Oscillospiraceae bacterium | reverse complement strand
CAAGCTGAAATACTGCTTCATTTTTGAAAATCGTGGGGCGGTGGTGGGGGTCACCATGCCCCACCCTCACGGTCAGGCATACGGTTTCCCCTTCCTGCCCAAAAAGCTGGAGGTGGAGTTGGAGTCTGCGCTGGAGCATCTGGAGAAAACCGGAAGCTGTCTCTACTGCGACCTGTTGGCGGCAGAGCGCAAGGACGGCAGTCGTATCATTTTTGAAAACGACTACTTCACCGTCTACGTCCCCTTTTTCTCCGCTGTTACCTATGCCGTCCACATCACCGCCCGACGGCACCTGCCAGACCTCTCCGTCATGGACGAGGAAACCCTCTGCGCCTTGGGCGAAACCGTCCGAGGTGTGGCGGGGATGTACGACAATCTGTACGGCAATCAGTTCCCCTATATGATGTGTATGCACAACGCACCGATTAACCACGAAAACCCCAAAATCGTTGACGCCTTCCACTTCCACATCGAGTTTGTCCCCCCCATGCGCTCCGAGACCGTCCAGCAGTTCTTCGCCTCCTCAGAGACCGGCGCCGGTGCCTTCTGTAACCCCAATAAGCCGGAGGACAAGGCGGGGGAGCTGCGTGAGGCCTATGGGCGTTATCTGGGAAAGTAGCCAAGTTTTTGTTCTGCGCCTAGCAAAGGTATCAAATAAGTCCCGGGTGTATCCTCAAAAGAGGAATACACCCGGGACTGTTTTTTGTGGTAAAACTGGTTTTGCATCTGGGTTAGAGTGGGGCAGTTCTTGACGTTTTGGGGCGGGTTATGCTATCGCAGGGCGATGATATACTGATTTTTAGAGAGGGTGGACAGGAGGGAGGG
>JAVVVT010000210.1:0-1071 GCA_036652515.1 Oscillospiraceae bacterium | reverse complement strand
GTGGGAGAGAGGTTTCTTGTATAAATAAGCTCCATCAGAGGCTCAAATTCCGGACCGAAAATCTCATCTTCAAAGGTGAGATGACATTTCTCTCCCCCTTTTGTGTACTGAATTTTTGAAAAATGGGAGTGAAAATTCACACATCTGTGGTCGTTCAGAGAGAGCTCCATCTGGTCTAAAATGTTCTCATAGTCCTTTTTGGTCTTGATAATTCCACCCTCACGGGCGTTCAGATGGCCAAAATCTATACAGGGAATTATTCTTTTATCCACCTTTGCAAGGGCGAGAACCTCGCTCAAAGTGCCTAACTGGTTGACTTTTCCCATAGTTTCGGGACAGAGGATAATATCCCCCAAATCGTTTTCGTCAAGCGCCTGTATCATCAATTTCATTGTGTCCGTGGCTTTTAAAAGCGCCTCTTCCCTTGAAATTTTACCGCAGGAACCGCTGTGGAATACGACCCTTTTGCCCCCCATAGCTTTCACCGCTCTTGCACTTTCAAGGATATATTTTACGCTGTTAAGGCGTTTTTCTTCCTCCACCGAGGACATTGAAATAAAATACGGTGCGTGTAAAGAGGGGGTGATGTGGTTTTCTTGAAAGGCGAGGGATAGCTCTTTTGCCGAGTTTTCTCCCACCCTGACCCCGTGTCCGCACTGATATTCAAAGGCGGTCAACCCAAACCGACTTAGATATTCGGGGACTTGTATGGTCTTTTTATACCCTAAAGTTTTAAAGCTCTCCGCCGTTCCGGCAGGGCCAAAAAGTGTCTTCAAAGCACACCGCCGTTTTTATCTATATATTCATCTATAAACTTCTTTTCAAACTTTCGCTTGATTTTAAAGCGGAGATAATCCTCTTCTTTTATCGCCATAACCATAATTGACACAACCCCTAAAAGGTGTCCACCCATAACATCGGTGAAAACTTGGTCGCCCACGGCAGCGGTATTTTTTTCTGTTCCGCCCATAGCCTTCATCGCCTTTTTAAGCCCCATTGGAAGAGGTTTTGCAGCAAAACTTATAAAAGGCAAACCCAATAGGCGAGCGAAAGGCTCCACCCTTTTTTTGT
>JAVVVT010000209.1:0-1194 GCA_036652515.1 Oscillospiraceae bacterium | reverse complement strand
CTTTGGCAAAAATATGTTTGCGGTGGGCTCAAACCCCGAGGCGGCTAACGTGTCCGGCGTCAACGTGGCAAAAACCATAATTATGGTGTTCACCTTGGCTGGCGTTATGTACGGTATCACAGGCTTTATTGAGGGCGCACGCATAGGCTCAAACAGTGCAGTAACAGGTCTTAACTATGAGCTTGATGCCATAGCGGCTTGCGTTATCGGCGGCGTTTCCTTCGTGGGCGGTATCGGTAAAATCAGAGGCGTAATCGTGGGCGTAGTTCTGCTAAAGCTTATCTTCGCAGGGCTGAGTTTCCTTTCTGTGGACCCGAATATGCAGTATATCGTCAAAGGTCTTATTATTCTTATTGCTTGCGCCGTGGATATGAGAAAATATCTGGTTCGCAAATAATAGGTAAGTATTTACAAAAAAAATAAAAAACAGACACAGCCTTGCGGTGAGTGAGTGCCTCCATAAGTTAAATTTTGAAAAAAGTTTAAGAAAGAGGGCATAGAGCAGACACTTTTGCAGGGCTTGTGTGCTTTATGAAGAAATTGTCCTACGGGACAGCCTGGTGAAAATATGAAAGATAGCTCCAAGGATATAAAGGCAGAAGATTTGCCACAGGAAAATCAAAAGGAAAGCCCAAGGGGCAATTTAGAGGACGCCTCACGGGATTGCCAAAAGGAAAATCCACGCAGTCGGTCAGATGAGAGAAATTGCGATAGCGCTCAAGCCGTCCCCGAAAACTCAATAACCGAAACTCCCCCAAAAAACCAAAAGCCCAATTTATATTCCTCGGCAAAGGTATCGGTGAAGGTCTTGGATATGGCAATAGTGGTGCTGATTGGAATTTTGATTTTAGTTTTTGTATACCTCACTTCAAAGCCGGGGTTGACGATTTATTTTGACACCGACGGGGGAAGCAGGGTAGAAAATGCACAGTATCTCCACGGAGAAGCGTTAACACAGCCCACCGCCCCCGTGAAAGAGGGGTACAATTTTACAGGCTGGTACAAAGACCAAGACTGCACACAGCCCTGGGATTTTTCAAAGGACAGGGTGGAGCAGTCCTTTACCCTCTACGCCGGCTGGGAGAAAAAAACATAAAAAAACAAATTAAAAACCCTTACTTTCTGTTAGCGATAACACAGTAAGGGTTTTCAATTCATTTGTT
Organism: Oscillospiraceae bacterium; assembly: GCA_036652515.1. Taxonomy (GTDB): domain Bacteria; phylum Bacillota; class Clostridia; order Oscillospirales; family Ruminococcaceae; genus RGIG3102. The sequence goes on along the minus strand of JAVVVT010000209.1, from coordinate 31 downwards.
CGTGACTTTCCATATTTTATTGTCTGGAATA
>JAVVVT010000208.1:0-1206 GCA_036652515.1 Oscillospiraceae bacterium | reverse complement strand
CTGCTCTTATCTATGCTTTTACTCTTTTGCAGGTTTTCTTAAAATAGACATAAGGGGGACTTCTAAGGGGCAATCCACCGAGAATTTCATCATAGCGTGAGGGGTGGAGGTGATTTCTTCCCCTTTTTCATCATACATATGTGAGGGGGTGAATTTAGCGGTGTCACCGCTGGGGAAAAGCACTTCTAACTCTTCTCCCAAGGTAAATTTACCTCTTTGAGTGCAGTCTAAGCGCCCGTTTTCACATTTTTCTCCCACGGCAATCAATTCCCAATCACGCACATAACTTGAGGTGTCCGTGGTCTGGGTGGCGTTTTCTGCCCCGAAGTAAAACCCTGTGGAGTATCTTCTGTGGCTGGTTTTTGTCAGCTCTTCAAGCACGCCCATAGGGCATAGATAATTCTGTGGGTGTGCCATATACTCATCTAAAGCCCTGCGATATGCCGCCGTCACAGACGCCACATAGTAGAAACTTTTAGCTCTGCCCTCAATTTTTAAACTGGAAATTCCAGCCTCCACCAACATATCCATATAGGGTGCCATACACAGGTCATTTGCGTTCATTATGTATGTTCCGCCGTCGTTTTCGCCTATGTCATAGCTCTGTCCCGGGCGTGTTTTTTCGCTCAACTGCCACTCCCAGCGACAGGGCTGTGCGCACTCTCCACGGTTGGCATCACGGCCTGTTAAATAGTGGGAGAGCAAACATCTGCCTGAAAAAGACATACACATAGCCCCGTGGACAAAACACTCAATATCCAGCTCCGGCGGTGTGTTTTTGCGTATGGTAATAATGTCCTCAAAGGACAATTCTCTGGCTAAAACCACCCTTTTTGCCCCTAATTTATAGGCGGCATTGGCTGTGACATAATTCACCACCCCTGCCTGAGTGGACAGGTGAACCTCCATATTCGGCGCCGCCTCTTTCACCATAGCAAGCACTCCGATGTCTGCCACAATCACTGCGTGTACCCCTATGTCCGCCACCTTTTTTATAAACTGAGGCATAGATTTTACCTCTTCATTGGTGGGCACTGTATTGAGGGTGAGGTAAATTTTCTTGCCTAAGCTGTTTGCTATATCCACCGCCTGCTGCAACTGCTCCAAGGTGAAATTTTTCGGTGCGGCACGCATACCATACTCTTCTGCACCTAAATACACCCCGTCGGCTCCGTAGGCAAAAGCAAACTTTAAGCGTTCAATATC
>JAVVVT010000207.1:0-1320 GCA_036652515.1 Oscillospiraceae bacterium | reverse complement strand
GACCACTCGGTGGTTCAAGAACTTTACAGGCAGGGTAAATTAAACAGGGAACAAATCGCAGACCACCCCCAAAAAAACCTGATTACAAGGGCGATAGGGGTGATGGAGAGCGTTGATATAGATGTGAGTGAATTGTCCTTAAAAAAAGGTGACAGGCTGCTGTGCGCTTCTGACGGGCTGACAAATTTTGTGAGCGAGGGCGAGATAAAGGGAATTCTATCCCACAATGAGATATTTGAAATACCAAAACAATTGATAGACAAAGCACTTGAAAATAAATCCAGCGACAATATAACCGCAGTGGTGCTTGAATATTAAGAGATATTTATGGAGGAGATATGGAAAATAATTATATCGGAAGACGCCTTGATGAGCGCTATGAGATAGTCTCGCTTATAGGCGTGGGCGGAATGTCCAATGTTTACAAGGCGATAGACCTTCAGAGCAGCACGGTTGTGGCTATAAAGGTGTTGAAACAGGAGTTTTTTGACAACGATGAGCTTGTTCGCCGTTTCAAAAATGAGAGCAAGGCGATATCGCTGTTAAATAACCCCAATATCATTAAGGTTTTAGACGTAAATATCACTGAAAAAGAAAAGTATATCGTGGTGGAATATATTGACGGCATAACCTTAAAAGAATATATTGAGAACAGAAAAGTACTTACCTGGCAGGAGACAATCCAGTTTACCGGCACCATTCTGTCCGCTATCGGTCACGCCCACGAAAATGGGATAATTCATCGAGATTTAAAACCGCAAAACGTGATGTTGCTCCGTGACGGCACCTTAAAAATAATGGATTTCGGCATAGCACGTCTGTCCACAGCCAACCAAAAAACTGTCACAGACAAGGCTATTGGCTCGGTGCATTATATCAGCCCTGAGCAGGTGAGAGGCAAAAATACAGACAGCCGAAGCGATATTTACAGCATAGGTATAATGATGTACGAGATGCTCACCGGCACTCTGCCCTTTAAGTCGGAGACGGCGGTCTCGGTGGCTATGCAGCAGCTTTCGGATATAGCTGTGCGCCCCACACAGATAGTGCCATCAATTCCTCAAGGTCTTGAGCAGATAGTGATAAAAGCTATTTCAAAAGATGCAGACAAGCGCTATCAGACGGCAAGCGAGATGCTCAGAGATTTAAACGAATTTAAAACAAACCCTGCGATTATCTTTGACTACGCAGATGAAAATGAAAAGACACAGGCTGTGACGGTGGATAAAGTGGCAAGTAAAAAACCAACTAAAAAAGTAAAAGTAAAACGTGGATTTCGCTTGACCTTGCCTGTATTGGCAGGGGTTGCCGCCGCCTTTG
>JAVVVT010000206.1:0-1331 GCA_036652515.1 Oscillospiraceae bacterium | reverse complement strand
TCGTTCATCTGAATGAGGATACCCATAGTGTCCCAAATTTCCCCCAGGGGCGTGCAATCTATGTTATCCGTGTGGAAAGTGGCAAAAACCCTTGTCCCCACACCCTCGGTGCTCTGAATATTAAACTCCCCACCTGTCTGCAATGCCGCCTGCTTAAACAGGGGTATTCCAAGCCCGACTTTTCGGGTGGTTCGGGAGGTAAAAAACGGATTTTCCACACTCTGTAAGGTGAATGGGTCCATTCCACGGCCGTCATCTTCAATGGTGAGAGACAGGATATTATCCTGCACTTGTAAAGTTATCTCTATCAAGCTGGCACCTGCCGCCACAGAATTTTGTGCTATGTCCAAAACATTTAAAGAAAGTTCTTGCATAATTAATCTTGATACTTGGAAAGAATTGCATCTAATTCGCTGCCGTCCTCTTTTACTCTGCCATAAACATCATCGTTTATGGTGAATACAGGTGCCAGGCCGCAAGCGCCTATACATCTTGAGGACTCCAAAGAAAACTTGCCGTCCTCCCTACATTCGCCGCTTTGTATGCCTAACTTTTCCTCAAGCTTAGATAAAATTTTACCTGAGCCTTTTACATAACAAGCGGTACCCAGGCACACTGCCACCTTGTACTGACCCTTAGGTGAAAGTGAGAACTGAGCGTAAAATGTGGCTATGCCATAAATCTCTTCTAAGCTTTTGTCAACACCCTTTGCCACCATTCTTAAAACCTCTACGGGCAGATAACCATAGATGCCCTGAGCATACTGCAATGCGGGCAGAGCTGCACCGCTGCCTTTGCCATTTTCGTCCAGCCAGCTCTTCAGTTGTCTCTCCTGTTCAGGTGTGCCGGTGAAAGGCAATTTTGAAATGCGTTTCATAAGTTTCCTCCTACTTTATATTAGTTAATAAATTAACAATCTACCTTGGTTGTACAGAACTATTATATCAAAGTTTGCCCTTACTTACCACTGTTTTTTTGCAAAAAAGCCCATAGTTTCAAGGTTTTTTACATTTTCGTGTTATTGTCAAAAGTTTCACATATAAAATCATTAAAATTTATATGTTTTCCCCAGTATTTTATGATATACTAATAAAAAATACAGTAAAACAATCAATTGATTTTGATTGCTCGCAGAAAATAGCCTTAATATCCATTCTGCGAGGCTGTAAAAAAATAAAAACAGCCCCCATTTGCCCTATTGCAAGTACAAGCCCCATATTTATAAAAGCCAAAGAGGAGTATTAATTTGAAAATTCAAGAGATTGTAAACCTGCTCAATGCAACAGTAATCACCAAGGAAATCGACCTTGACACCGAAGTGCATACCGCCT
>JAVVVT010000205.1:0-1360 GCA_036652515.1 Oscillospiraceae bacterium | reverse complement strand
AAAGGATCTCGTTGATAAGTCCGTTTTGCTCTTTGCCGGCTTCGTTCCAAGCGGTGTAACTGTTTTTGCCTTGACGTGCGGCAATTTGGTCTTTCAAGTCAAGAATACCGCCCTCGTAGCTCCAGGCGTGTGAAAGGCTGTCTATAATGACAACGCCCTCAGGTCCTACCGCCTGCGCCGCCTGCTTGACGTAGTCACGATATTTTTCAGACCAATAGGGCGCACAAAGTGGAGCATAAAGGAAGGTACCAACGTCTAAGTCCGAGCGGTTGGCATACAGTCTACCTCTTTCTCTTTCGGTATCTATAAGGGCAATTTTGCTCCAGTCGCCTGTAATGCCATAGGCTATGTATAACGCCCCAAGAGTCTTTCCGCCTCCGCTTACCCCTGTGAGCGCCATTCTCAGCTTTGCTTTTTGTCTTTCAACGGGTTTAAAAATATTTTCCATAATTGCCTCCTATTTAATTTGCAGGGATTGCCCACGGACAAGACTTGCACCGCCTATTTCATCTCCCTGCTGAATTGCCCTTTTAAGGGCTGTTTTGTCGATTGCGCTTTCGTCAATCTCTTGTGGCTTTATAAATTGTGTATACTGCAAAACACTGTTTAAATCGGTTATTACAACGCTCTCGGGGTTGTTTCTAACAGTCAGAACTGCTTTTGTCCCTTCGATTTTCTTCAGCGACATTTTTGCCATATTGCCCATAAGATAGCCTTTAAGCCACTGGGATTTGTTGTCCAAAGCCTTTTTGCGTGCTGTAAGATTTTTTGTCTCGGCGGCAATTGCGTCACTTTCGGCACTCATTCGCTTTATATATACCGCTATATTTTCTGCCTTGATTTTAAAATCGTCCTCCATGCCCTCAAGACTGGTGAGAAACGCCTGGCAGAAATCTCCGTAATTCTCATCACTTGGCTCAAGGCTGTCAATGGTGTCCCACAAATTTTCAAAGCTCCGGGACAATTCATACAACTTAATACTCATTTGTACTGTCCTCCCAATAATTGTGCTGCATAAGCTGTGCAAAACGTGAAGGTTTTAAATCTTTCTTTGCGCCGGTTATAAAGTAGATTTCATCGTCTACGTCCTGCCACAAAATCATATTCCCTTTTAAATCTGTAAGCCCCATATTTTCCTTGCCTAAAAGCATTGTGCGTGCGTCCTCCGCCACCAGGACTATTGAAAGGTCCTTTCTTTGTAAGATGGAGTTTCCTTCATTGATTAGCCCCGTAAACTTTGTAGGAATGTTAATATCACCGTTTTCAATGGTCTTGATAAAGCTGCTGCCTATACTTTCCACATCGGGTATAGCAGTTACCTCTTTTGATGTGATGTGCCAGGCTTGACCTATAAGAGGCA
>JAVVVT010000204.1:0-1365 GCA_036652515.1 Oscillospiraceae bacterium | reverse complement strand
CCCGTTTTTTTTGGCAAGGTATGCGCCGTAAAGGCTATGAAAATAAAAATGGGTTTGGATAACGCAAAAATCGGGCTTATTCTCTTGGAACCAGCTTGAAAACTCCCTCTGCTCATGAGAGAGTTTTAACACGGGAAATCTACCGCCCATAAAACCAAAAACAGGCAATCGAAAAATTTCTATGCCGTTTTCCTCCGTCTGTCTGTGGGGCAGTCCGCATAAGGCGGAGCTCACCACCACCACTTGGTGACCTTTTTTTATAAGCTCTGTTGCCAGCGAGTTGGTGTATCTCTCCACGCCGCCCACTGTGGGCAGATATTGCGCGCTAAAAAAGCAGAATTTCAAGCCACGTCACCCCTCACCCTTTACTATGTTGTATATTATACACTAATTATACAACATTTAAAAGTATTTGCGCAAGATTGGTCCGCTGTTTTAAGCTTTTTCTCTTTAGTGGGCAGAAAAGACGATTTTCCCCCATAAATGCAATATAAAACCGTGACGAAATATATCCGCCACGGTTTTTTTGATTTATTATAGGCGCTAAGACAGCTTCATTGTGAGCTTAAATATTGTTTTAAAATCTTCACTGCTCTCTAATTCAATATTGCCCTCGTGGTTTAACATTATCTGGCGCACCACATAAAGACCAAGTCCGCTGTTTTGCTTATTGCGTGAGGAGTCCTCCTGAAAGAAGGGCTGAAATATTTTTTCTTTGTTGTCGCTGTTGATACCCACTCCGTCGTCCATAAACCTGATGACACAATTGCCGTCTTCCACATTACTGGAGACACAGACAGGCGATGGAACAGAGTTATGATTTAACACATTTTGCAAAAGGTTTGAGAACACTCGATTTATATGGACGCTGTCTAAGTAAACAAAACACTCTTCTTCAGGTATGCCCACATTAAAATCAAAACCTCTGTTGTCAAACAGCATATAGTAATTGGCGCAGCTTTGGCGCAAAATCGCATTTATATCCGTCCTAACAAGGTTCATTTTTATGTCCGGACTGCCGTACTTTACCTGCTCAAACAGAAGATTTAAAAGGTTGTTTAAATCGTTGGAGCTTTTATAAATATAGCTTATATATTCTTTTCTCTCTTTATCTGTTAGCTCTTGAGTACCTAAAACCTCCGCATACCCCTTTAATATGGTTATGGGGCTTTTTAAATCGTGGGCGAGGTTGGATACTAACTGCTTATTGGCATTCACCGCATCTTCTTTTTCAGTCTGCGCCTCTTTTAAATTTTTCACCATTGCGTTATAGCTATCTAGTACGCTCTTGCCCTCAGCCAGCCTCACCTGACTTGAGTCCACGGTGGAAAAATCATAAGGTGTTTTGATGATGTTGGTCTGGAT
>JAVVVT010000203.1:0-1370 GCA_036652515.1 Oscillospiraceae bacterium | reverse complement strand
CTAAAAATCCCTCTTTGGAGGGATTGGATTTTCTGGACTCCCTCCCCTTAACATTTGGGATATAGACGTGGATTATCTCGCTGTCTCGGCAGATATTTTGTATATAATTCCGTATTTTAAACCCAGCTGTGTCCGAGTCGGTGATGAGGATTATCCCGCTTTTTTTGCCTAATTCTTTTAGCAGATTTTTTTTGTCTTGGTCGGTGAAAACCGAAAACCCGTTCACGGGTATGATGAGCCCCTCTAAGATGCTGTCCAATTTTATGGCATCGTATTTGCCCTCAACGACTATTATTTGATTGACCTTAATTTTTTCCATCTATGCCATACCCTTTGCTATTATTTGAGCCAAAAGCAGATAAATCAGCTGTTTTTTGTCCACTGAAGAGCTTTTTGAGGAGATATCAGTCTGCAAAAGCAGGGCGATAATCTCGTTTAAGCCCTCCTGTGTAAAATTATTTGAATTGCTCATAGCCTTTTGATACCGATAAGGCTTTGAAGTTTTTTCAAAATCTTGGTGTACCGCCGAAAAAGAAATCCCTTTTGAAGATGCCAATTTACAGCGATGAATATCTACAAATCCAGATATCAAAGCGCCTAAAATAGCCATTTCGTCGGTTCTTTTATCAAATAAATCGTTGAGCTTTTCAATGGCGGCGGCAGATTTTTTTTTGCAGATTAAATCTATCATATCAAAAACGCTCGCCTCCACGGTTTTTATACCTATATGTTCCACGTCTTCTTTAGAAATCTGTGAATAATCGCACAGGGCGCAGTATTTATCCACCTCGTTTATAAGCAGCCCCACGTCCTTGCCGATATTTTCCACTATCTTTTTTGCGGTATCTTTATCAAGGACAGTGCCCTGTTTTTTTGCACGCCCCACAATCATCTCTTCTAAATATTTTTCGTCAATTGCCCCTACAATATGGCAAGTACCTAACTTTTTTGCCAAGTCAAACAGAGCGGTATATTTTTTTCCCTTTAACTTTTTATCGTCCTCACAGGTGAATATACACGCCAAATGATTGCCCTGTAAAGTCTCCATCAAAAGGCTCAATTGGGATAAATCCTCCTCTGAGAGAGAGGTGATGTCCGCATCTTTAAGCACTATCAGCCTCGCCCCGAAAAAGCTGGGCGTGTTTGACATATCAAAAATTTCTTGCCAGTTTGGCTTTTGCATTGAAAAATAGGATATACTGTCCTCATCTATGGCGTTTTTGTGGCAAATATCCTCTATTATGCGCAGATTATCTATGCAGACAAAGGCATCATTTGACACGACCAGCCAAAGCGCCTTAAAATCTTTATCCGTTATCTTATAAAAGTTTTTATGCCATGCACAAAGATTTGCTACCGCCTTATGTTCT
>JAVVVT010000202.1:0-1465 GCA_036652515.1 Oscillospiraceae bacterium | reverse complement strand
CGCTAAGCCTTTCTCTATGAGCTGCACTAATCTTGTGTCTGCTGTATGCAGCAGAGTAAGCCGCTCTCGCTCAACGATGTTGTCTAATAGGAAGTCCTCCCAGTGTGTACCTCCGCTGCTTTGCACTGGCGTTCTGTCCGTCTGCTGCCCTTTAATACTTGTAAACTTCATTTCAAGCATACTAACCCGCTCTGCTATATTGTCTAAGCTGGCTTTAATGCCCGCATACTTCTTTAAGTCCTGTACTGCACAATCTGACCATCTCATATCTAAACACCCCCTTGTATCTTGTTAATGCTCATAATGGCGTACCCTGTAGGTATGTTAAGCTCACCGCCTTTGAGTATGTATGTAATCTCTGCTTCTAAGCTGCTGCCTGTATAGGTGTCGCTCTCTGGCTGATACTCCCTAAGCTTTATAATATCGCCCACTTTATATCCCCTGTCATCCTTGCGATATTCAAATGTTTTAGCGCCGCTTTGCACCTGCTCAAAATATTTAGGCAATATCTTAACTTCGTGTGTTGTCGGCTCTGGCGTTAAGCTATTATCGAATAGCACTCGCTTAACAGGAATATTAAGCCGCTGTGCTAAGTCTATCTCTGCTGCCATTCCCATACTAACCACGCTTCCGAATACCCACAATTCATTACACCGCTGTAATAGCTCTAAGCCTAACGCTAAGGCGGTTTCCCTCTCGGCTGGCTTGTTATCGTCTAACACCCCATTTAATGCAACGTGTGGCGCAAGCGGCACATAGCCCGCTATAATAACGCTTCTGCAATATTCCTTTGCCCTTGCTATGTTTTTTTCAATGTTCCCTCTAAGTGGAGAACACACATAAATCAGCTTTTGTTTAAACACTTGTTTTACCTCCTATGCTTAATTTTTCTGGTTGTTTTAAATATTGCGTTATAATCTTGCTTGCGGCTTCCCAGCCATAGCAAACCGCTACGCAATACCCCTGTTGCTGGAGCTTATCGATCCATCCGTTTTGATTGTCTGTTGTTTTGTTTTTGCCTACTTTAAGCTCAATGTATAGCCCATGGTAACGCCCGCTCGGTACAGGTAGGCTAATATCTGGCACGCCCGCTTTTACGCCCTCTGCTTTTAACCGCTTTGCTGTTGTAATATCCCGCTTCCCACCGTTAGGAATGTGATGCAGCAATTCAAGCTCTGGCATAGTACCAGCAGCATAAATAGCCCAGCTAAAAAGGCTAATTTGCTCTACGCTTTCGCTAACTGTCGGTAACGTTACTTTTTCCATTAACTGCATCCTCCTTTATCTGCTTTGTTTCTCCGTTTTCAAATGCTTTAACCGCCGCCTTTTGGCTTTTGAATGTTTCTATAGTTTCTATGCCGCAAGCGTTGCAATATACGAAATATTCTTTATTTTCGGTGTCTGCATAAATAACGGCATTTGTATTGTTTTCATTTTCGCAATACTTGCATCTTGTTTTTTCTTC
>JAVVVT010000201.1:0-1502 GCA_036652515.1 Oscillospiraceae bacterium | reverse complement strand
TGTGGTGGACAAGGCGAGTATTGAAGATGTTATGGTTTATTATGTGAAGGAGGGTGATCAGCAATGAAAGGTTTGATATTAAAAGATTTGTACGTTTTGTCCAAAACCTTTAAGGTTTATGGTATTTTGGTGCTATTTTACGGCATGTTTGGTTTGACGACAGGGCAGCCTAACTTTATGATGGGAATGGTCTGCGTTCTGTTAGCTATGCTGCCAATAACATCTTTAGCCTATGACGAGAGGGCAAAATGGGACAAATATGCCCTGACTATGCCTATAAATAAAAACGATATTGTTTTGAGCAAATATGCCTTAGGGCTGCTGCTCTCCCTAATAGGGGCTGTCATAAGCTTGGTAGCATCAGTGGTGATAGGTGATATGGGCGCCGAAACTTTATTCACTGCTTTTGCCTGTATGGCAATCGGCATATTGTATCAGGCAATCATTTTGCCAATAATGTTTAAAATCGGCACAGAAAAAGGCAGGATTGTTATGATGGCGGCGATTTTAGTGCCTGTGGTGGGCGTCCTTCTTGCGGTAAAAATCGGGCTTATCAATCAGGGCACAGGGGAGTTTTTACAGGCACATTTAGATATCTTGCCCTTTGTGGCAGTGGCGATGATAATATTGATTTATGTGGGCTCTGTGATGCTGTCAATAAAATTTTATGACAATAACAAAGAGGTATAAAACTCTGTAAGAGACACAAATATAATAGGAAAATGCAATAGAAACAAATGTCATACAAACAAATGTCATAGAAACAAATATGATAGTAAAAATGGCATAGAAACAAATGGCATACACAAATGGCATAGAAACAAATGCAATAGACGCAAATGTCATAGAAACAAAAAAGGGGGCTGAAATCAGCCCCCTTTAATTATATTAAATCACTGTGGAATAAGCAGTCCGTATTTGCCGTCCTTGCGCTTATATACCACGTTTATCTCGTCTGTGACGATATCCTTGAACATAAAGAAGGTATGTCCCAGCATATTCATCTCCAAAATTGCGTCCTCAACGCTTTGAGGCTCTAATGCAAAGACCTTCTTGCGCTCAATGTCAAAATTCTCCTCATCTGGCAGGGTGTCATCAAAGTAGGCGTTGCCACTATTTTTGAATTTTCTGGCAATTTTGCCCTTGTTTTTCACAATCTGCGCCTCTAAGTTTTCCACTGCGTCCTCTAACGCCAATTCCATACTGTCTGCGCTCTTCTCACTGCGGAAAATCAGCTTGCGGTCTTTGATAGAAACCTCCACAGTCTGCCACTTTTTTTCCACCGTGACCGTTACGGTCGCACAGGCGGAATCCGAAAAGAACTTGTCTAATTTCGCCAGCCTTGCTTCAGTCTTTGCCAAAAATTGTTCTTTGAGTGCTACTTTTCTTCCGATTGTGTTTACTTTCATTTTAAGTGCCTCCTTAGTGAAGTGGGTACTTTTGTACCTTAATTATATTATAGCAATATTGTTAAAATTCCAACAATATTTTCCAATAGGTTT
>JAVVVT010000200.1:0-1516 GCA_036652515.1 Oscillospiraceae bacterium | reverse complement strand
TCTCTGTGGATAAAATCAAAGATGTCATCGGCAAGGGCGGAAAAGTCATTCAGAAACTCTGTGCTGATTACACCGTCACTATCGACATTGACGACGATGGCACAGTGTATGTGAGCGGCATTGAAAGCGCAAATGTGGACAGAGCTATTGAAGTTATCAAGACAATTGTCTTTGATCCTGAAGTGGGCGCTATCTACAAGGGCGTAGTCACAAGAATTATGACTTTCGGCGCATTCGTTGAGATTGCCCCGGGCAAAGAGGGTCTGGTTCACATCTCTAAACTTGACGACAAGAGAGTTGCCAAAGTTGAGGACGTGGTCAATGTAGGCGATGAAATAATCGTAAAAGTCACCGAGATTGACGACCAAAACAGAATTAATCTTTCAAGAAAAGACGCCATAGCAGAAATTGCCGCTAAAAAGGCAGCAAAACAGGCGAGCGAAGAAAAATAATATAGGCAGGGGGAAACCTTTTGCTTAGAGATAAACAGAACCTTACAGTTTATGTGAGGTTCTGTTTTTTGTGTTAGGTTAATGGTTGGGGTGGTTTTATATATCTGTCTTTGGGGCGCTGTATCAGGTGTTGAGGTGGTATTATATATCTGTCTTTTGGGTGATGTATCACTAAATTGGGGTTGTATTATATATCTGTATTTTGGGCGCTATTCATCACTTACCGTAGCATTTATTATAGAGCTCGATTTTTCAAGGACAAAAAAAGACCTCCCGTATTTTAAAGGAAAGCTTAAACAGCCTACCTATAAAAATCGGGGGTCTATTTTTAAATTATGCCAGGGTTATCACGGACACGGGGCAGTCGCTCTCCGCTTTTTTGGCAGAGGGCAGAATTTCGGCGGGCACATCTTCACAGATGACATTGGCAACACCATCATCTCCCATTGCAAAAACATCGGGGCAGGTGGCAGCGCACAATCCGCAGCCGATACAGTTTTCTCTATCAAGCATAGCTTTCAAAAATAATCACCTCACTTTATCATTCAGTGATTATTTTGCCCTAAGATAAAAATTTTATTCAAAAACCTATAAAGAGAAATGTTGTTTTCTCGGCTTATTCTGAATTTATTCACCGTGAAGTGATAGAGAGCTTTTTGCTTACTTAGTGTGCTTATTCTGCATTTATTAACCGTGAATTTATAGTCAAAGACAGTTTTACTTACTTAGTGTGCTTATTCTGCATTTATTCACCGTGAGTTTATAGTCAAAGACAGTTTTGCTTACTTAGTGTGCTTATTCTGAATTTATTCACTGTGAGTTTATAGTCAAAGACAGTTTTGCTTACTTAGTGTGTTTGTACTCGATGTACTCGTCATAGCTCATAGGTTTATCAATAATCGAGCCGTCGGGCAGAATTTCTATAATGCGGTTTGCGATAGTTTGTATAAATTGGTGGTCGTGGCTGGAGAACAAAATTGTCCCCTTAAAATCCGCCAGCCCGTCGTTGACGGCGGTTATGGACTCCAAATCAAGATGGTTTGTGGGCTGGTCAAGCATTATGA
>JAVVVT010000199.1:0-1586 GCA_036652515.1 Oscillospiraceae bacterium | reverse complement strand
TAGGCTGCTGGATAGCAATGCTTTTTGTGACCGAGGTGACGGACAGGCTGACGGGCAAAAAAGCCGATGAGAGCGCTCAAGTTATGGGGTTGCAAAGGTGAATTTTGATTTTCAAATCCTCAAATTAGTCAAATAGCTTAAAGAAACATCAAATCACCAAAGCCAAAACTTTGCTTTAAAAGTGAAAAAAATCTTCAAGAAAGTTTCACAGTTTACTTATTGACCATATGGTCTATTATTGCTATAATGCAATAGTGAACCATATGGTCAATATTTTTATGAGGTGTTAAATGTGAACAGAGACGAAAAAAATTCCAAGACAAGAGAGAAGATAATTCACAGCGCATTGGAGGAATTTAGCGAAAAAAGCTATGGTGAAGCATCGCTGAACACCGTTTGCGCAGAGGGAAATATATCAAAAGGCATAATATATCACTACTTTAAAGACAAAGACGAGTTGTATTTAGTGTGCGTAAAAGAGTGCTTTGACGCTCTGCTCTCCCAGCTGCAAAAGGCGTTTTCCTCAGAGGGTGAGCCCATGGAAAAAGCATTGGAAAATTATTTCAGCGCAAGGATTGAATTTTTTGATAAAAACCCCACATACCTCAAACTTTTTTGCAACGTGATGATAAATCCACCCATACATTTGGCTCTTGACATCGCCGAGATAAAAGCGGAGTTGGACGATTTCAATGTGAGGGTCTTGGCAAAATTGCTCAAAAACGAGAAGTTACGCAGTGATGTGAGCTTGAATGAGATTATAAGCGTGTTTTTTGAATATCAAGATTTTGTGAACGCACGCTTTCAAATGCAAGCTTTTGGCAAAAGCACCTTGAGACAGCACGAGGAGAGGTGCGCTCGCTCTCTTAAAATTTTACTGTATGGCGTAATAGAAAGAGAGGCATAGTTGTATGACAAAAGAAAAAGAACAACACAAATCCCTGCTGGCGCAGGAAAAACCTTCAAAGGCGATTGTCAAATTGGCAGTACCAGCCACCGTGGCACTCCTTGCCAAGGCGGTTTACAATATAGTGGACACCGCATATATAGGCTTGTTAGGCAGTGAAACAGCCCTGGCTGCTGTGGGCGTGACCTTGCCCTTATTGCTGATTTTTGTATCGATTGAAAATATATTTGCATCAGGTGCGGCGGTGCTTGCCGGCAGACAATTGGGCGCAGACGACAAAGAGGGGGCAGGGGTGACAATCTCCACCATAGTCGCATCATCTGCTGTGGTGGGCGCTGTGCTGTGCGTGGGGGGCATAGTGTTTATGAAACCTCTGTTAAAGATGTTCGGCGCTTCACAAGCGGTTATGCCCCAGGCTATGGATTACGCTTTTTGGATGTTTGTCGCCGCACTTTTCAATCTTCCGGCACAGTGCCTCAACTGCTCGGCAAGGGCGGAATCCTCAGTTAAGATAACCACCGTGGCGGTGATTTCAGGAGCTGTCTTGAACGTGGTATTAGACCCGATTTTTATGTTCGACTGGGGCCTTGGAATGGGCGTGGGCGGTGCATCGCTGGCTACGACAATCTCACAATTTGTGACCTTGAGCATATTGGTGTGGTTTTACGGCAGCGGTCGC
>JAVVVT010000198.1:0-1603 GCA_036652515.1 Oscillospiraceae bacterium | reverse complement strand
TTGAAGACGGGCAAGGGATAATCATCGATAATGAAAAAGTCACCTATATTATGTGATTTTGCCAACGGTAGGCTCGCCAGCTTTAAAAGCCAATCTTGAAAAAGCCACTTTTATTATGTGATTTTTTCATAATCTTTTCAATAAAAAACCGCTCTGATGACTTAAAAGTCGCTTCAGAGCGGATATTTTTATATTATAGGGCGATTTTACTCCTGCCGTGGGGTGCGCAAATTATAGCTGTAAAGGTATACGTCCAACTTCTTTTGAGCATTTACACCTGTAAAAGCAACCTCCTTTGCCCCCAAACGCACAAATCCTCGGCTCTCATAAAAGCCATAATTACAGGCGGAATCTGTGTGAAGATATATATTTGTGGCACCGTGATTTTTTTCGTAAATCAAGAGGCGGCGCAGCAACTCTTTGCCTATTCCAAGCCCTTGACTGTCCTTTGACACCGCAAAAAGGGTGAGGACACCGTCGAATTTTTCTCCGCTTTCTTGTATCAGCTGAGAATAAATTTTGTGCATACGCCTGTTGTCTCCACTGTCCACTTGGCGGATTTTCCCCTTTATGCCCATAGCTAAGGTGTGATAAGACAGGGCTATGGCTGGTTTTAAGTGCCGTGCAAATTTATAATCCCCTTGGGCTTTCCCCATTATCACCCCTAAGATTTCCCCATCATTTTCGGCTACACAGGTAAAAGTTTGCTCTGCCAAACAGCTGTATAAATACACGTTCAGCCAGCTTGCCAAAACGCTTTTATCCCCTACATAACTGCCTAAATGAAAGCTCTCGTCTATCAATTTTTTTATAAAATCACCGTCTGATTTTTGGTATTCTCTGTATATCAAGCTCATTTTTCACCTTAATTTGCAAAAATTATTATACTGTTTTCTCTTATTTTGCGCTTTTTATTCTGCTTTATCCAATAAATTAACCATATTTTCCGATGCCATACTCTTCATTTTTTTGTATGACATAAGGCAAACTATGCCTGTGAGCACGTCAGCGATAGGCTGTGAGAGGTAAATTCCGCCCACTCCAATAAGCTTTGGCAAAATCAATATCACCGGCAGATAGAACAATCCCTGTCTTATTGTGGACAAAAACAGTCCAAAGCGTGAGGCGCCGATTGTCTGGAAGGTGATTGTCATCATATAGCATAGCCCGAAAGCCGGATAGAGGGCAACTTGCGAGATGAGCAGCCTTGAGCCGTATTCCACAATAGCCGGATTTTGGTTGAAAAGCCTTATGAGGGTGGAGGACATCAGCACAAAAACCACCTCAACCGCCACAGTTAAGAGCATTGTCCCTTTAAAGGCAAATTTTACGCTGTCATGAAATCTCTCCTCGCTCTTCGCCCCGAAAGCAAAAGATGCCACCGGCTGATACCCCTGCATAAAGCCCATCACAACATAACAGCCTATTAACACTAACCTTTGAACCACGCCGTAAGCGGCTATAATCAAGTCGCCGTCAGGCAGTGAGGCGGCGGCGATATTTGTCAGAGAGGTCGCCATAGCAAGGCAGATTTGTATAACAGCCGTGGGTATGCCTATGGACATAACACTTTTGAATAATTTGACACAGGGTTTTATAAGCT
>JAVVVT010000197.1:0-1663 GCA_036652515.1 Oscillospiraceae bacterium | reverse complement strand
CCCCTAAAGAAATGCAATGTTGAGGCGTTGTTGAGGTAATCATAAAGCTTGCCGTGAATGCCAGAGCTCCCACAACTATCATCAGCAGATAGTTTTTTGTGAAAAGTTTTTCTTTCATTATATTTCTCCAATTATTCTGTTATAAATATGCAGTTTTCTATACAGTTTCAATACAGGAATATTATACCACTTAAATGTACTTGATGTCCATATACTATATAATCAAAAGCATATATTTTACTAAATATAGAAATTTCTTTCTTCATATAGTAATTATAATCTGCCCCTCCACCTGTATATAAGGATAAGCTTATTAAAAAAACGCATATTTTTGCAAAATTTATTTCTCCAAAGCACAAAGAGCCCACAATAGCGAGCTCTTTGTACTGTGTATAATTGGAATATATAAATAAAGGAATACCTTTATTTCAAAATAGTTATAAAGTCCCAAGCCCAGCCCACAATATTAATATATCTATTCTGTCTGAGTGACCTTTTTTTCCTTAGGCTGCTCTGCCGGCACTTCTGACAGCTTTGCTCTTATAGCCCACAAGCTTTGGCTTTCTGTGGCGCCTGCTTTTCAAGGCTGATTTCAGCTGTTTTTCCTTTATGTAGCAGATATAAGACAGCAAAGTAAACAATCCAATATTGACAGCCGCTCTGAAAACGCTAACGCCATCTTGCAGACCGCCAACGCTCACCACCGCCATTATTGCAAAAAATACCGTGAATGTATTGTATAGAAAAATTTTAACAGAAGCTTTCATAATCCTCACCCTCAACAACCAATAGTTGTTTCTTTACCTATATATTACTACAACTAACAGTTGTTGTCAATAGCTTTTTTCAAATTTTTTATAAAATTTTTAACAAATTACTACTTTTAGTTGTTTACAAATGTAAATAAAGGGAGTATAATGAATTTAAAATAACAACCATAGGTGGTGAACAGTTTGTTTGCACAACAAATAAAGGTCCTTCGCAAGGACAGCAAAATAAGCCAAAGCCAACTGGCGAAAGACTTGAGGGTGACCCAGCAAGCCGTGGGCAAGTGGGAAACCGGCAAAAGCATACCCGACAGCGACACTTTAAAGCGCATCGCCGAATATTTTAAGACCAGCGTGGACTACCTTTTGGGTGTGGAGCGCCTTGTGGAGAACGTGATAGCCTCCTCTGGGGGGGATTATGCAATTCCCATTATAGGCACTGTCCGTGCAGGATATAACTCGCTGGCGTACAACGAGGATTATGGCGTGGAATACGCCAATGTTAGAGACCCCGAAAACTATTTTTATCTCATCGTCAAGGGTGACAGTATGGAGCCTCGCATAAAGGACGGCGACCTCGCCTTGGTGAGAAAGCAAAACAGCCTTGATGACGGAGACTTAGGCGTGATTGTCTACGGTGACAACGAGGGTACTCTCAAACGCTTTGTCAAACGTGGCAATATGATTATTCTCCAGCCCTTTAATCCTTTGTATGAGGCAAAAGTCATCACGGGGGACGATTTAGACAATGTTTATATCGCCGGAAAAGTTGTAGAAACAAAGACAAAATGGTAGAATGGTTACAATTCTTCCTTATGGATATTTTGCAGTACAGTGGAAATGTTGTGCTGTTTTATGGTAGAATGGTTACAATTCTTCCTTATTGATATTTTGCA
>JAVVVT010000196.1:0-1664 GCA_036652515.1 Oscillospiraceae bacterium | reverse complement strand
CTTCGGTCTGCATAAAATAAGGAGGGTCAGCAAAAATTAAATCTACCGAGTTATCCGGAATTTTTTTTAAAATTTCAATGCAATCACCTTGAATAATGGTATCTGTGTATCCTTTGAGCATATTATTTTCACCTCTGATATATATTTATACATTGTATCATAATTCTTATTAAAAATCAAAATACTATGCGGACAAGCGGAAAATATTCTTAAAATAAGGGCAAGGGAGATAATTGTGCTCAAGGTGGCAATAATAGCAGAGAAATAGAAAATCGGCTTTTATGGGGGCGGCGACAGCCCGAGGGGATTTTAAGGGGAAAATAGCCGATTAATCCTAAAATATATATGAGTATTACTATATAAAGCAGGTTGCGGAAGGATAGGTGGACGGCTTTGCTATTACTTTAAAATATAGGTACATTACCATATAAACCTATAAAGTTTTAGAAAAGGACTGAATTAATCTTTAAAATGGTTTTACGCTCATTTTACAAAAGGGTGATTTTGTATTTTACAAATAAAAAATATAATGGTAACAGTGGCAAAAAGCCATAGATAAAAGTGATGAGAGGATTTTGTAAATGAAAAAAATATTGACTGTTTTAATGGCAACTGCTCTTTTGGCAAGCGCCTTTGTGGGTTGTTCACCTAAGGCGGAGGAGGAGAGCGGAAAAGACCAGGGCAATGGCGGTTTTGATTACACCAAGCCAATTACGGTGATAAGCCGTGAGGACGGAAGTGGCACAAGGGGCGCTTTTATTGAATTGACAGGCGTTCAGGTGAAAAATGCCGACGGTTCAAAAGAGGATAAAACTACCTTAGAGGCTGTTATAGCCAGCAAAACCGACGTTATGCTCACAAATGTGGCAGCGGACGAATACGCAATCGGATATGTTTCTATGGGCTCATTGAACGAGAATGTGAAGGCGCTCACCGTGGACGGAGTGGCGGCAAACACCGACACTGTAAAGGACGGCAGCTATAAAATCTCACGCCCTTTCAACATCGCCACAAAGGGCAAAGCGAGCGAAGTCACCACGGATTTTATCTCCTTCATAATGTCTAAACAGGGACAAGAGGTGGCGGCGACAAGCGGATTTATCGCCATAGATGATGGGGCAAAGGAGTATACCCCCTCAAACCTCAGCGGCAAAATAGTGGTGGCAGGCTCTTCCAGCGTATCACCCCTTATGGAAAAACTTATTGAGAGCTATAAAAAACTCTGCCCCAATGTGTCGGTGGAGCTCCAGACCTCGGACTCAACGGCTGGTCTCAATGCAGTAAAAGACGGAATTTGCGATATCGGCATGGCATCTCGTGAGCTGAAAGACAGCGAAAAAGAGGTTATGCAGGCGCAGGCAATCGCTTTGGACGGCATAGCAATCATCGCCAGCAATGACAATCCAATAGTGGGACTTACAAAAGACGATATCAAAGGGATTTACACAGGGGAAGTCACCACTTGGGAAAATTTCAAAAAATAGGTGTGAGTTTAAAGTGAGGGCGGTTGTCTTCAGCGAGAGAGATTAAACTGAGGGCGGTTGTCTTCAGCGGGAGAGATTTAAACTGAGGGCGGTTGTTTTCAGCAGAAGAAAATCAAACGTATAGAACAATAGCTTTACACACACTGACACAGCTAAGGTGGCAACAGTTTATCTGTCGCC
>JAVVVT010000195.1:0-1688 GCA_036652515.1 Oscillospiraceae bacterium | reverse complement strand
CCAAAAAGTTATGTATATAAAAAATAAGATGGAAAAAGAATTGAAAAACGTGGTTATCGCACTTACAGACGAGAAATTTTCTCAGGACATACAGCTGCTTTACGGCAGAGAAATACACGAGATGATAGGTGATTAATATGGTAAAAACAATGCAAATTATAAATTTTATCTGCTCTTTCCAGAAAATATGGTATATAAACGGACCACAAACCCTACCTGCGCCACTAAACCAAAAACAGGAGCAAGAGGTCTTTGCAGGTCTTGAGCTAAAAGAGGAATGGGCGAAAAACAAGTTAATAGTCCACAATCTCCGCTTGGTGGTGTACATAGCCAAAAAGTTTGAAAATACAGCGGTGCCTATTGACGATTTGACCTCCATAGGCACTATGGGGCTGATAAAAGCGGTCAATAGTTTTGTTCCGGCGAAAAATATAAAATTTGCAACCTATGCGTCACGTTGTGTTGAAAATGAAATTTTGATGTACCTTAGAAAACAGAGCAATAAGAATATTGATTTGAGTATGGACGAGGCTCTGTCCACCGATGCGGACGGCAATGAATTGAATTTGATTGACGTGCTGTCCACCGACGAAAATGAAATCAGCAAAAACATCGAGGAAGAGAGCGACAAAAAAATGCTTTGGCAGTCATTGAGCTGTTTGTCCGACAGG
The DNA here is from genome assembly GCA_036652515.1 of Oscillospiraceae bacterium. GTDB lineage: Bacteria > Bacillota > Clostridia > Oscillospirales > Ruminococcaceae > RGIG3102. The sequence goes on along the minus strand of JAVVVT010000195.1, from coordinate 1,017 downwards.
GAAAAAGAGATAATGATTATGCGTTTCGGGCTGAAAGGCTACAAAGAGAAAACCCAAAAAGAGGTGGCGGACACCATAGGAATTTCTCAGTCTTACATATCACGTTTGGAAAAAGAATACTCAAAAAGCTTAAAAAAGAAATAGAAAAAATTGGCTGAGTATAATTGCCATACATAAATCCTTAAATATTACAGATAATTATCCTATGAACAAAAAGTAGGGAAGTGATATGTCTGTACTATAAAAAGGTGGAAATCACAGGGATTAACACAGGGACGCTGCCGGTTTTTAACGAATTAGAGCGCACGTCTCTTATAAAAAAAATGAAAAATGGGGATAAAAAAGCAAAAGATTTGCTGATACTTGGGAATTTAAAGCTTATTTTAAGTATCATTCAGAGGTTTAGAAACAAGAATGTAGACGCAGATGACCTGTTTCAAGTGGGCTGTATCGGGCTGATAAAAGCACTGAATAACTTTGACCCACAGCTGAATATACAATTTTCCACATATGGGGTTGTGATGATTTTAGGGGAAATAAAGCGATTTATCAGAGATAATCAAGCAATAAAAGTCAGCAGAAGCATAAAAGATTTGGCGTACAGAACCTTGAATGCCAAAGATGAATACATCAAAGCAAACGGCGCAGAGCCAACTGTGGGTGAGCTTTCTTCCCAATTGGGGTGCTCTTGCTACCAGATAAACTCCGCCCTTGAATCCCTTTCGCCCACCATATCCCTGTATGAGCCGGCGTTCAATGATGACAGCGACAATGTCTACTTGATAGACCAAATTTCAGGGGAGAATTTTGAAGAGGCGTTCCAGTCAAAAATCATAATGCAGGACGTTATAAAAGGCTTGAAAAAACGTGAGAGGCTCATAATCAACTTGCGATATCTGCAAGGCAAAACCCAAACACAAGTAGCCTGTCTTATAGGGATAAGCCAAGCTCAGGTGTCAAGGATTGAAAAAACAATTTTAGCACAGGTAAAACGGCAATTAGACGTTTAAACCAAGG
>JAVVVT010000194.1:0-1765 GCA_036652515.1 Oscillospiraceae bacterium | reverse complement strand
GTGGAGATACTGGACGAAAAAGGGGAGTATTCTTTAGAGCGGTACGACTTTTCAGCGGTGGAATACGACCAGATGGAGTGGAGCGTTCAGGCAGAAAATTCCTCGGTGTGGAGCGAGAGCATACAGGCGCAGACGCTGGAAAATCTCTATGCAAAGCAGATAATCACCGACGCTTACGACTATGTTCAGGCGATACCGGCAAGCCAGTTGAAGAACAAGCAGCAGCTGCTTAAAAAGCTCAAGGAAAAACAGCAGGCGGAGTGATAGGCAGAATATTAGGTAAAAACGTGGCAAAATAATATGTAAAAACGGGGCAGTGCTCCAAAAAAAACCGAGATACCTCACCCTTAGGGTGAGGTATCTCGGTTTTTACTTTGTTAAATTGGGATAGATATAGATAATAGATAAAGAGAATAAGGGCGCTTATTTTTAAATCACCACGCCGGTCTCATAGCTTTTATTGCCTATATCCTCCAAAAGGTCATAGATATTGTAGACCCCTTTAAAGTATTCCAGCCCTATTTTTATGCAGTCGGCGGAGAGATAATCGGCTCTTTTTAAGATATTCTCCAAAGTTTCAATACTGTACAAGCCCACCGCCTGATTTTCCCACACGGGGATATCGTCTATCACTCGCTTGCAGGGCTGCATATGGCTGAGAATATAGCCGTCTTTAAAGCGAAATAATTTTTCAATTATAAACGCCAAGACAAATTTTGACTTGTGAGGAGAATAAAACACGCTCTTCAAACTCTTAAAATCCCTGAAAGCCAAGGCGTACTCACTTCGGGGAAAATCAAACTCCGGATAGCTCACGCTGACTGCGTTGTAAAAAAGGGAGATGATTTGCTCTAAGTACAATTTTTTAACGTCGGGGAAGTATTCGCTCACCTTTGCAGCCCAGTCTCCCGTGAGTTTAAAGCTGATATGGCTGTCTAAAGCGCTCTCAAAATAGCCGTGTCCCGAGGGGATATTAAAGGGCGAACCATAGGCGGAGGTGAGGTAATTAACATAGGGGTGGAGGGTGCTGTCCATTGAATAATGGCACAAAAAGCCTAAGCAATAATCTTTTTGTGCGTCGGTTTGCGCCAGACGAAAAAGATTTTGCAAAAACAATCCCGTCCTTTCACGGTGCATAACCGAGCCCAATTCGCTCAGGTTATATTTGCGCAGAGGGTTGTGCATTTGATAACAAAACAGCGGGTCCGGCCCGTTCGCCCCCAAGATAAAAGAGGGTAGGTCACGGGGGGTGTAGCCCGAGATTTTCAGCGCATTTTTTGCACTGTACTGGTGGGTGTAATTGTCTGCCATTTTTTCACCTTATTTCAAAATTTGTCTATTATAAAAGAAAATTTAAGGGATTAAACCCATTTTCACTTTATTTTTTCTCAACCTTCATAGCCTTTGGCAGGACTACAAAGAAGAGGAAAGCGCCTACAAAGAATATGAGCAAAACGCTTAAAACTCCCCAGGGAGATGCCTGTGAGCTCACCGCATCAAGGACGGCGGCAGGGGCATCGGGGCTTATGTTTGATTTTTTCATTATTATATTTTTTGCCAGCGAGGTGGTGTAACCGAAGAGGGTAGGACCCATTATTGCGGAAAATTTGCCAAAGATATCATAAAAACCGAAAAATTCTCCGCTGCGCTCTTTGTTTGGGATAAGTTTGCCGTACATACTTCGGCTGAGGGCTTGTATTCCCCCTTGGCTTGTGGCGACAAGCACTGCCAGCACCCAAAACTGCCAAGAGTAGCGGATAAAAAA
>JAVVVT010000193.1:0-1797 GCA_036652515.1 Oscillospiraceae bacterium | reverse complement strand
AAAGTTGCAGACGTAATCGTTATCGGCGGCGGCGGAGCAGGTCTTTCAGCAGCTATATCAGCTTTTGAAAACGGCGCAAAATCAGTCATACTGATTGAAAAAATGGCAGCTTTAGGCGGAAATACAATCCGTGCCGGCGGCGCTATGAATGCTGTTAACCCTGAAAAACAGAAAAAGCAAAACATTGAAGACTCCATCGAAAAGCATTACGAGCAAACATTAAAAGGCGGTCACGATGTGGCTAACCCTGAGTTGGTTCGTGTTTTGGTAGAAAATGCTTTAGACGCTGTTAAATGGCTTGAGAGCTACGGCGTTGAGTTTAAACCGGAAATCGGTTCGGTTGTAGGTTCAATGTGGAAACGTTCAAACCAGACAGTTGCACCTCTTGGCACAGGATACATAGACGGTTTAGGAAAAGCAGCTAAAGACAAGGGCTGCGAAATTATCCTTGAAACAAAAGCAACAGAGCTTATTATGGACGGCAATAAAGTTGTTGGAGTTAAAGCAGAAGACGCAAAGACAAACTACACTTTGAAAGCCAATAAGGGCGTTGTTGTAGCAACAGGCGGATACGCCGCTAACCCTGAAATGGTCAGAGAATATCTCTCAGACGGTGTTTATACAACTAAAAACCTCCCTGCTGATATCTCCACCACAAACGCACCGGGCTTACAGGGCGACGGTATAAAAATGGCAGAGGCAATCGGCGCACAATTGGTTGATATGCAGCACATACAGCTCCTGCCTATGCCAAGTGACCGTTTTGGACCATCTATAAACGTGGAAGATTCTTTCTTTATCAACAAAGAAGGCGTTCGTTATGTTAAAGAAGATGGCGCAAGAGATGAAATATGCCTTGCTACATTTGCACAGACAGACGGACAGTACTTTATGATAAACGACGGCAAAATCATCGGCAAAGACAGAAAAACCCTCTCAGGTGAAGACCTTGATGACCTGATTAAAAAAGGCACAGTTGTAGAAGCACCTACCCTTGAAGAATTGGCAAAGAAAATCGGTGTTCCGGCAGATGCCCTGAAAGCTACAACTGAAAAATTCAACACTTATGTAGACAAAAAGACTGATCCGGATTTTGGCAGAAAAGTTTGGAGCAAGAAGATAGATACAGCTCCTTTCTATGCAACACTCCGTTTCCCCGCACTTCACCACACAATGGGCGGTGTTAAAATTGACAAGGCTGCACATGTGCTAAATGCTGATAACAAGCCAATCGAAGGCTTATTTGCAGCAGGCGAAGTAACAGGTGGCATACACGGCGCCAACCGTTTGGGCGGCAACGCAATCACCGATATCATCGTATTCGGCCGCATTGCAGGCGCAAGCGTAATGGGCAAATAATCATCTGATTATTTTTTAAAACCTAAAGCAGTCCCACAGATAAATTTTGTGGGACTGCTTTTTATTTGTTAGTATTAAGTTTTGAGTAACGCTTAAAATTGCTTGTAACTAATTTTGAAATAATTTTATTGAAGTGATATTTAAGGTGAATTTTTGAAATTGCTTATTCAAATAGCCCTTGAAGGTGCTTTTAGAATTATCCTTGAAGGTGTTTTTTCAAATAACCCTTGAAGGTGCTTTGAATAACTTCCTAAACTATACTTTTAATTATTTTCGGAATAGCTTTCTAAAATTATCCTTAAATTATTCAATAAACTGCCCTGTCATATAAGGGCGATATACCTATAACAAATTAGAGAGATTATTACTATTTATTCTTCTCCAAATAGTCAAAAGCGGTCTGTGCCAAGGTTGCGGCGCCTCTCCACAAGCAGTCTT
>JAVVVT010000192.1:0-1797 GCA_036652515.1 Oscillospiraceae bacterium | reverse complement strand
TATTATGACAGGTGGCGAGCAGCTGACCGATGATGTAAGAAAGCATCTTTCCGATGTGTTCGGCTGCTATGTGCAGACAAACTATTCGTGTACAGAGGGCGGAACGATTGCCTGCGAGTGCGTTGAGAAGCATTTTCATATCAATGATGATTGGATTATCATTGAGGCTGTTGATGAAAATAATCAAGCTGTTCCTTTTGGCACACAATCGGCAAAGCTTTTGCTCACCAATCTTGCAAATCGCATTTGCCCAATCATTCGATTTGAACTAACAGATAGAATTGTTTTGCATAGCGAGCCTTGTTCGTGCGGAAACGCAAAACCGTGGCTCACCTTAGAGGGGCGAACAGATGATGTGCTAACCTTTGATAACGGCGTTCGCATTGCTCCTCTTTCACTCTATGCAATCATAAAAGAGGTGCATGGTGTACAACGCTTTCAGCTTATTCAAACAGGCGAAAATCAGTTGGAACTGCGGTTAATTGCAGAAGATAAAACCACAGCATTTATAGCTGCAAAGCAAGCCATAGAAAGCTATTTACTGCAAAATGGTGTAACTGCTACCGTGCATCTATCAAAAGAACTCCCTCAGGCAAATCCGATAAGCGGAAAATTTAAGCATATTGTTGCTCTGTGAAAGGCTCTATGACAGCCACTATGGTAGGGCAATCAACACAAACGGCGGCAGCACTGAGCTACCGCCGTTTTTAGCGTTTGATTATCTGCGTTTTTATGGGTTAATATATGTAAAATACAATTTCTAAACCTTTTTAAATTTGACTATAAAATAAATATTTAGATAAAAGGCGAATAGGGCCTTTTTTTCTTTTCTCTTTATTACTATCTCTATGTCAAAGGGTGGTGTGGTACATTTTAATGGTGAATTTTGCGCCGCCGTCCGGATTATTTTCTGCCTTTATGGTTCCTTTTTGATTGACGATTATCATTCTTGCCAGCGCCAAACCTATGCCCACACTGTCTGCTGAAGAGTTTTTCCCTTTATAAAATCGGCTGAATATATTAGGCAGGTCATCTTTTTCTATCCCTGTGCCGTCATCGCTTATAACAATTTCCGTATAGACCGCCGTCTGCTCACAGCTGATGGTGATTTTGCCGCCCCCGGGTGTGTGCTCACTGCAATTTTTGAGCACGTTGGTGAAAGCCTCCACCGTCCACGACAGGTCTCCCGTAAAATATTCCTGTCCATTTTGATGGATAATCAACTGCTGATTTCTCAAATCCATAGGAATTTCCAGTGGGGTTACAGCCTTTTGCAGTAGAGTTTTCACATACACTTTTTCGCTTTTAAATTCTGCCGTGCCGGCATCTATCTTGGACATTTTCAGCAGTGCATTTATCAGCCAATCTATCCTATCTGACAATTTTTGCAGGTCGTTGGCAAAGGAGATGCGCCTTTCTTGTGTCAAATTTTCATTTTCCAGAAAATTGATTATAAGATTTATGCTGGTCATAGGGGTTTTCAGCTGATGAGAGATGTCGGCTATGGAGTCTGTCAAGTGGATTTTTTCCGCCTTTAAATCATCGGATTGTTCCCTTAAGCGGAGGACCACTTTATCCAATTGATTTTTTAATATTGACAGCTCGCCCTCGTCATAGCGGCTGAAATCCACCGCTGTCTCCCCGTGGAGAACCCCGTCCAAGTCCATTGCCAAGCGTTCCAATTTATCATACCTTCTGGCGGTGTAAAAAATGTTCACGCCACCAAAAACAAGAGCCGTCACAAGACTTCCCGGCACCATTTCTCCATAACCCAAAAAATACAGTGCCGACGGCAAT
>JAVVVT010000191.1:0-1841 GCA_036652515.1 Oscillospiraceae bacterium | reverse complement strand
ATCAGCTGTGAGAAACTTTTTTGCCACGGTGATAGTGTACTCCTTGCCATAGGTGTAAGAATGTACCAAACTGGTGTACAAATCTCCGTCTAAATTTTGGCTTTTTGCTTTCTTGGCAAAAAGGACAGGGACATCAAAATACTGGGCGACTATGGCGGCGATGGCAATGCCCGACGCCTCAATCGTCAAAATTTTGGTAATTTCTTTTTCGGCGAAAAGACGTTTATACTCTTTGCCTATCTCATTTAAAAGCTCCACGTCCAACTGGTGGTTTAAAAAGCTGTCCACCTTTAAAATGTTGCCCGGCTTAACTGTGCCGTCCTGTAAAATTCGTCTTTTTAATAATTCCATAACATACCTCAAAATATACTTTATATCATTATACAACATTGCTCCCTTAATGCAAATACACTTTTGCATATTTGAAGAAATTTTTGAATAATCTTTAAAGCGAGGTGATGAATATGAAAGCGAAAAAAATAGCGCTGACGTCCTATGTTATAATTTTTTTTGCCTGTGTGTGGTCGTGTTCAAACACGGCATATATGTATATGGGCAGTGAGTATCAAAAAGCTATGGAGACTTTTAAATATCAATTGGGAAATGGCAAAACTTATTCCTACACAGGGGAGTTTCAAGGGGAGCAGGCGGTTGTGAGCGTGGGTGAAAACGGCGAGATTTTAAATATCTCTCAAGAAAACGCCCAAGAAAAGGAAACAACAGGGGAAGCACCCCACGAGACGGGCGAAAAATTAGCATACCTGACCTTTGATGACGGGCCCAGCCCACGCACCGAGGAAATATTGGACATTCTTAAAAAACAAGAGGTGAAAGCCACCTTTTTTGTCATAAGCGGAGATAATAAATATGGGGAATATATGGTCCGTGCCGCCCAAGAGGGGCACAGCATAGGGGTACATTCTCACTGTCATCGCTACAAGCAGATTTATAAAAGCGTAGAGGATTATTTAAGCGATTTTTCTTTGTGCTACGATTTTATCAGTGAAAAAACAGGGCATCAACCCACAATATTTCGCTTCCCCGGGGGGAGTGTGAACAACTTTAACACCGCCACAAGAAAGAGCATTGTACAGGAGATGTCAAGGCGTGGTTTTGTGTATTTTGACTGGAATGTGGAGAGTGGGGACTCAGGGAAATTGAGCGGGGACAGCATATATAATAATGTTATGAATGGCAGTGAAAACCGAAATCGGGCAATAATACTTATGCACGATTCCATAAATAAAAAAACCACAGTGGAGGCGCTTGAAAGGGTGATAATCTCCTTAAAAGAAAAGGGATATACCTTTTGTACCTTGAGCAACGAGGTGAAACCTATGATTTTCAAGATGAAATAGGCTTAGATAAATAATATCCGCCTCATACTAAAAAGAGGTGTGTGATGGAGGATAGTTTTGTTTATTTATACGGCAAAAAATTGGTCAAATTTATCTTAAAAGGCGTGCCCTCACCGCTTTATTTGGCTATGCAATACAGATTTATGACGGGGGAAAAGCTGCATTTTAAAAACCCTCGGCTTTTCGATGAAAAAATTCAGCAATTAAAGCTCATGGACAAAAACCCCTTGATGAGTGTCTGCGCCGATAAATTCCGTGTGAGGGAGTATGTAAAAGGTTGCGGTTTAGGGGATATTCTCAACGAGATTTACGGAGTTTACCACAGAGCTGGGGAGATTGATTTTTCAGTTTTTAAAAGCGAGGTTTTTTTAAAATGCAACAATCGCTCGGGGGCAAATATAATTTATAAAAAAAATCAGCCCTTTGATAAGGAGAAGTTTGCCCGAGAATTTAATGGATATTTAAAAGATAACTACTATTATT
>JAVVVT010000190.1:0-1863 GCA_036652515.1 Oscillospiraceae bacterium | reverse complement strand
CGCTCCCTGTCCTCTTCAACCACATATTTATCAAAAAATTTGATTATGCTTTGGTCATAAGTTATATTGCTCTCCTGCTCTTTGTAGACAGACATCTTGCCCGATATAAGTTTTGTGGAGTTTTTCTCCATATCCAAAAGCATAATAAACGAGAAATCCTGTGAAACTATTTTATCTACCACCGTCTGCATTGTGTGTCTGTCGTGGACATCAAGCAGATAGGCATATCCCATAATGTCCCCGGTGTAAGGGTGCTTTGTCAGGCGCAAATTTAATTCGGAGTAGCGATATACATCTTTACCCTTCTCCCCCACATTATAAAGTGTCTCTAAAGACAGGACAGTTTTGCCTAAGGAATAGGCTCTTAACAGTGCCGGTCTTGTGTAGATAGCTAGAAATTCCCTACGTTTTTCTGCCGTGGGGATATTGTTTAGGGTATTTTTTAAGAAATCGTCCACGTCTCCCGTGTTGAGACTTATAAAAACATCGCTGGTGGAGTACATACTATCCACTTTATTTTTGGATATGTTGAGCATCAGCCCGTCAGCGGTCTCCGCCCTGATAGTCTCTAATTCTTTATAAATCGCCTCTAATTTTTTCTGCTCGCTCACGTCCATTGAGGTGCTTATCGCCTTTGTAAAAACGCCGTTTGAATTGAACACAGGGGTGAAGATAATCCTCTCCCACCAGGCGTCCGCACGGCCTTTTGTGGTGACCATAATATCTTTTTGGCAGTTTTCTCCACGGTACATCTGCCTGTAAAGCTCCCTGAAATCCTCTACGCTGTCCTGGTGGATATACCCTTTTTCTATGACGGATTCCGGCATATTTTCTATTATAAGCTCCGAATTTGCGCTATCACGGGAACTTTTCAGCCTGATAAGCCGATTATTTTCCACCTCAATCTCCCCCACCGCCACGTTGGCGCTGTGGAGTGCCGCTTGGAGAAGTCCGCTTGTCTCCCCTAATTTTTCCAGTGCATTTCGCTCTTCGCTCACGTCCACATAAGTTATGTAGCAGAGCTTTGTGCCGTCTAATTCAGGCACTACAAGCCCGTTGAGCTTCACCCAGATATACTGCCCCTTGGCATCGCTGAACACACGATAGGTATGCTTGAGGGTCCGTGAGCGGAAGATGCCGTCCTTGGATTTTTCCATCAGCGTCAGTGCGTCTTCCGGGTGGATATTTATCATTGTGTCGCCGTTTTTGGCGGCGTTCATATTCTTTTCAGAATACCCCATAAGCTCGAAAAAGGCTTGGTTGTAGGTGACCAAGGACACCTTGCTGCCGTCAAACCGATAAAGCCCCATAGCGCTGGGGATATTTTCAATGACCATTGAGAGCTGTTTTGTCAAGTTGGCATTTTGATTTGATATTCTGCGTGCCTCGCTCACGTCCTCCATATATTCAACGTGTGCCGTGGCGTTCTCCCATTTTAAGAGCTTGCCCCAAAGGTGGAAAGTCTTGCCAAGCATAGCGCTGTAAGAATCCCTCTCAAGGAATTTTTCATCGCTCATCTTTTCTACTTTGCAGAACTGACAGGGAGATTTATACCCATAAAGCACCTCATAGCACTTTTTGCCAAGGTAGCTCTCCCCCTCTTGCCCGAATAACTTTGCACCTGTGCGATTGAGATAGAGCATCTCGTAGGTGTCTGCATCGCTGATATATATGGCGTGGGTGGTGTAATTCAGCAGGTCATCGTAGGACTGCATCTTTTTTGAGGAGGCGATAAATATGATGTTGAGCATAGGCGTGCCGTCTTCATCATAGATTATCTTTCCGCTCACACGGACCTTGAGTGGCTGAGAATTGGCGGTGATAAGTCTTATGGTGTCGTCTAAGGGCACCCCTAATTCCACG
>JAVVVT010000189.1:0-1897 GCA_036652515.1 Oscillospiraceae bacterium | reverse complement strand
CCTTAACCTATCAGGGACAGAAAATTCTTGTGCCAACCGAGAGAAACTGTGCAAGGCGCTGAACGTGCCATCAAAACTGTCAAAAAAGGCTTTTCTTCAGGTGCTCAACAGAATGTGTACACGGAAAGAAATAGAGGACATCTTAGCTGAAAAAGGCGAGGATAAGCCCAATCCCACAGAAAATCACTGTTGTGGTGACGAGGACATCTTAGCTGAAAACGGCGAAGTTAAACCCGTGCTTTTTTGGGATTTCCACGGCACGCTCACCATTCCCGATAACCAGTGGATAGACGGTGCTTTAAAGGCATATGATGAAAATTTCTCGTATCTGAACATCAGTCACGAAAAAATAATAGAAAATTTAAGCGGAAAATGCCTCCCTTGGTGGACTTACCCCCAAAGGGACACACGCCATTTAATCAAGGACGACGGCTGGTGGAGGAGCTGCGAGAGGGAGTTTGTCAATATGTATATGGCTTGCGGTTTGAGCCGGGAGCAGGCGGAAACAATTTCTCCCCTCATACGCAGATACGTCATAGACAGCCAAAATCATCGCCTGCACAGCGATGTGCTTTTTGTCCTTCAAGAGCTGAAAAGTCGAGGGTACAAAAGTTATATTCTCTCAAATAATTTCCCCGAGCTGCCACAGCTTTTGAGCGCACTAAATTTGTCGCAATTTTTTGAAGATACGGTGGTCTCAGGGCTGGTGGGGTATGATAAACCACGGAAAGAAATATTTGAATTTGCAAAAACTATTGCAAATCGTCCCGAAAAGTGCATAATGATAGGGGATAATCCCACAGATGATATAAAAGGGGCGAAAGCCTGTGGATTTGCCACAATTTTAGTCAATGACCGCCACCCCGATTACAGTGGGGAAGATGCGGATTTTATCTGTAAAACACTGAAAGATATTTTGGCTGTATTAAAATAATCAGCGTGAGGTGTGTATGAGAGAATATTTCAAACAAGCGGCGAAAGAAGTAAAAAATATACGTTCCATAACAGGTGCGGCACTGCTGGGGGCGCTTAGCCCTGTGCTCAATCTGCTTACCATAACCATAAATCAGTTTTTGCAAATCAGCTTTACCTCACTCACCCACGCTATGTGCGGGTATTTGTACGGTCCGGTGATGGCGTGCCTGGTCGGGGGTTTTGTGGATATTATGAAGTATATGATTAAGCCCACGGGAGCCTTTTTTATCGGTTTTACCATAAATGAAATGTTAGTGGGGCTTATTTACGGGCTGATGTTCTACAAAAAAAAGATAACTTGGAGCAGGGTTATAGTGGCAAGGCTGATAGTCACAATCGGCATAAATTTGCTGTTGACCCCCCTGTGGCTGTCAATAATGTACGGCAAAGCCTATACGGTTATGGTGTCCGTCAGAATAGTTAAAAATATTATAATGATGCCAATCGATATGAGCATACTTTACACCCTTTTAAAATTTGGTGAAAAAAATATAAAACCCAAAATGGTAAAATGACTATAACAAAAATGAGCTTTTACTTTATAAATATAAAATTATACTTAACGGTTATAACCGACGATTTTCTTACAATGCAAATAACTTCTGTACCTTATAAGTACAGAAGTTATTTTTATGCTCTATAAAAAATGATTTTGCCTTAAAAACTCAAGTAAATATCTTCACTTTTAGATAAAAAATCAGATTTATTTATGTATTATTTAACTTCTTTTACGCAAGTGCCTTGGATAAAAGTAATATGTTCTTCACCTATTGCGGCGGCAAATTTCTCCATATGCTTAGGGGATTTTAAAGAGAAACAATAATTGCTGCCGTCAAAGCGCCAATCAGCTTTATCGATTATAGCTTTTGGCACAGACGAAGTGGGGATATATATATCATTGTATAGGACGCTCAAAGGGAAA
>JAVVVT010000188.1:0-1940 GCA_036652515.1 Oscillospiraceae bacterium | reverse complement strand
ACAGTCCACATCTCCGTTAATCAAAATTTTATTGCCTAAATTATCGTTGGTTATGGACAATCCTTTATAGTCTAACTTCTCTTTATAAACCTGTGTTTTGCCATTCTCAAGGAGGGTTATACAGGATTTATGGGTGGAAATCCCCATTTCACCCATAGCTTTTATAAATTCTGGGGACAAATCAGAGCTATCACTGCTTCTAACGTTGGCGATGAGGAGGTAATCGGGGCCGTCTTTAAGCCGCTGAAAATAGTCTGTGACGTCGGTGGTCAAATCGCCGTTGACCTTTAAAACCCTGTAAACTTTTTTGGTATCTATATCCAATTGCTCTTTATTTTCAGGTGGGGTAGGCGCCTCTTTGAAATAATTTTCAGCTACAAAGCTTGCCATATCTCGGCTTAATTTATAAGCGCCAGTGTAATTTACATGGGTGGTATCAGAAAAATCTTTTGTGAAATCAAAACCAATTCGCTCACCGTCTTCTTCGCAGTAGTTTAAAAAAGGGATATTATTCTCTGCGGAATATTCTCTCAGCCAGGCAAAAAGCGCCCTCTCTTCAGGCATATACTCATAGGGCAACATCACAAAAATTAGCTTAAAATCATAATCTTTTGACAGCTGTACTATCTTTTCAAGATATTTCACCGCTGTGTCATAGGGCATTTTGGGGCTGACGGGGGTGGAGGTGTCGCTGAGTTTAGCGGGAATATTTCCGCATTGTATGCCAAAACCCTTTAAATAGCTGTGCTGTTTGTGGGGATTGTAGGTGAAATTTGTTTTTGAAAGGTTTTTCCAAGCGGTGTGAAACCTGATTGGATTTAAAAAATCTATTGGGTCTCTCAGGTCTATTCCGCAGGTGGAGACCGTCCTTGTCATCTGCAAAAAATTCAGTGAAGGGTCAATGGAAAAACTGTTGCGGTAATTGGTCTCATCAATTTCTTTGGGCTGCTCACCGCTGTTACCGTACATCATACCGAATAAATCCAAGACCACCACCTTGGGTGTCTGGGAGCGGAAAGCCTCTTTTATATAGTGGTAGCTTATCCAAACGGGCTGACCCCAAGAGAATACATTGTGGGCGTTTATCCCTTCTTCCCTCCAAAAAACCGCAGGGATAACTCCGCTGTTAACGTGGCTTGAGCCCACCGAGATGAGCTCAATTGTCTGTGGTGGTTCAGAGTAAAAGCTTGATAGGGTTGTATCTTTATCACGAAATAACTGCCCTGTACAATAAATCATCGTCAGGGTGAGGAGGGTGAAGATAGAAAAGCGAAAAAACTGTTTTTTGTTCATTGTAAAATCCTTAAAATTGGAAGTATATAAAGGGCGCAGGGTCATACCCCGGTCCATAGGCACCAAAAATCACGATTGCCATTATCCCACCTATACAGATTGCCCAGCGTATGGGCAGTTCTTGGTTTTTAACCCAGTGGCGCATAGATTGCTTTCTGCTTGACAGGGACACGAAAAACAGTATCCCAATGGCTATCAGTCCCACATAAAAATCTGGTCTGTCTATGCCTAAGGTGAACACAAAGCCGTTGAATAAAACCCACGGGTTCCAGCAGCTGAACATACTTTTCATCATCAAAACAGCCTGTGAAACACTAGAGGAGCGAAAAATCAGCTCGCCTATGCAGACTAAAGAAAAGGTGCGTGCCACCTGAAATAATTGCCAAGTTTTGCTTTGAGGGTCTACTTTGAGGGCGGAGAAGGCTTTTTTAAATATTGGCTCAAAGGTCATTCCCAGCATAATCAGGGTGCCATGGTATAGCCCATAGGCGATAAACTGCAAGCCCTCCCCGTGCCACAATCCGCTGCAAAACCAAAGAATGAACAGGGATATGTAGGCAGGTATCCATCTGCCAAACCACTTTCCGCAATTCTTGTTAAGCCATTTACCCAACTTTGCCATAGGTTTTGAAAGGGTGACTGGATAA
>JAVVVT010000187.1:258-1984 GCA_036652515.1 Oscillospiraceae bacterium | reverse complement strand
GAATTTCCCGTAAAACCTTAGGGTAATTAAGCTAAAGGCTGTGAGCAAAGATTGCGGGAGACGAAAGAGTGGTTTGTTGGAGAGGATTAAGCTGTGAGCGAAGATTGTGCTGTGGGTGAGGATTGTGCTGTGAGCGAGGATTGTGCAATCGGTGAGGATTGAGCTGTGAGCGAAGATTGTGCAGTCGGTGAAGTTTGAGCTGTGAGCGAAGATTGTGCTGTGAGTGAAGATTGAGCAATCGAATTATCTTCTTCCGCCATTATCCCGTTAGGGAATATAAAAGCTTTATACCAAAGCAAAAACTCCGGATTTTGACAGTTTGAGCCATCAGTGAGGATTAAGCTGTGGGTGAAGATTGTGCTGTCGGTGAAGATTGAGCAATCGAATTATCTTCTGCCATTATTCCGTTAGGTGTATACAGGCTTTATACCAAAGCAAAAACTCCGGATTTTGACAGCTTGAGCCATTAACGAAGATTAAGCTGTCGAATTATCTTCTTCCGCCATTATCCCATTAGGGGTATACAGGCTTTATAGCAAAGCAAAACTCCGGATTTTGACAGTTTGAGCCATCAACGAAGATTAAGCTGTCGAATTATCTTCTTCCGCTATTATCCCGTTAGGGGATATAAAAGCTTTATACCATAGCAAAAACGGCTGTCCCCTGTGTACCGCCCAATAAATCAGTTTTTATAATGACTTATTGAGGCAATACACTGTGGTAAACAGCCGTTTTCTTTGTCTGTAATTTAATTAAAGATGTTGTGAGGTTTTAAAAAGGTACCCAGCCAAAGCTTGTCAACGCCCACATAATCACAAATGATGTGCACATAAATATGAGCACTTTCGGCAATACCCATTTAAACCATTTCGGGAATGGAACACCTGCCATAACGCAAGAACCGATTGTCCAGCCCAGCAAAGGCGAAACCATATTGGTAAATCCGTCACCGTATTGGAACGCCTGCACGGCGAGCTCAGGCAACATATTCAACGTTTCTGCTATGGGCTGTAATATTGGCACAAGAATTGCGGATTTTGATGTGGCAGACGGTATCATAATATTTATAACCGAGATAACCGCCGTCATTCCAACTGATGCCACAGCTCTTGGCAGACCCATAAGGGGAAGTGTGAAATAATAAACTATTGTGTGTATTATCTGTCCTTTTGCCATAATTAGAGACATAACCTTTGCCAAACCTATAACATAGGCGACAAATGCCATACCTGCCAAGCCTTTTGCATAGTCAGCGCCTAATTTATCAAAGGAAAACTTGCCTATGACACCGCAGCTTATCGCCACGACTAAGTTTACAGCGACCATCATCTTGTAAACCATAGAAGTGTTTCCTGTAATTATAGGATATGAAACCAAGAAAACATATTGACCTATGTATATTATCAAAACAATGATAGTTCTCCAGGATAATTTTACTTCTTTCACCAAATTGGACTCCTCAGAGGCAGATACCGCACCGTTCTCAGGCGCCCAGCCCTCATCGTACATAAGGGATTTTGTGGGGTCTTTGCGTATCTTTTTTACATAGCTCAAGAGCATTACCAATCCAATAATCAAAAATACGTTCATTGATATAAACATTGTGCCAAAAGTTCCGTAGGGTCTCACACCCATCAAGAGCTGTGTTGTGGTCTGCTTTGTAGGACCTGTACCAAAGCCTAAGAGTGTGGCAAAAGTTGACACGCCGATAGCGCATATGGGGTCA
>JAVVVT010000187.1:0-248 GCA_036652515.1 Oscillospiraceae bacterium | reverse complement strand
CGTGCAAACATAACACCGATAGGAACAACCGCCACCAAGGAGTCTCCTCCGCCAAAAGCGCCAAGGTACACCATAAGGGCAAACATACAAGTTATGAGTATGTTTTCGTTTTTATTCCGCAGCTTATAAATCGCCCAGTTTAAAAATTCGTCTATGGCTCCTGTACCCAAGACAATTGCCACCATTGCGCCGGAGGACATAACTAACCAGCCCACCGTCGCTGAGCCTGTCAACCCGTCTAATATAAG
>JAVVVT010000186.1:0-2008 GCA_036652515.1 Oscillospiraceae bacterium | reverse complement strand
GAAATCAACGACTGCACAAATGCCTTATTGAAAATACACTCAAAGTATCTTTCCACTACAAAAGACTCTGCCACTTCCGTCGCTAAAGCCGCCATTGCCCTTTCGGATGGAGAAATACTCGCCCAGGCGTTTTCTTCAAGGGACGGCACCCGCTTTCGTGCCTTATACAACGGCGACTATCAGGCTTTTTATGCTTCACAGTCTGAAGCGGACCTGGCTTTTTGCAATATGCTTGCCTTTTGGTTTGGGGCAGACGGCGCAAGAATGGACAAAGTTTTTCGCTCGTCGGGGCTGTATCGCCCAAAATGGGACGAGGATAGAGGCGGACAGAAGTATTCTCAAATAACCTTGAATAAGGCACTCAGCGATTGTAGACAGGTTTATACTCCCACCGATAAAGCCTCGCCCTTTGAAGATGCGGATAGTTTTTTTGAAAAAACTTCAATGTTCTCACCGAAGGTGGTTTATTCAATGGACGACACCGGCAATGCACTGCGCTTTAAGGACTATGCTAAAGATAGAATTAAATACAACCACTCTGACCGTGCTTGGTACGTCTGGGACGGCACTCGATGGGCTTTTGACAGCACCGAAAGCATTAAGCGTATGGCGGACGCAATGCTATCGGATATGGAAAGAGAAGCCTTCGGGCTTTCACAGCGTGAGGATATAGTCACTTTTAAGGTGCATTTACGCCGTTCCAAAAGTAGCAAAGGTAAAACAGCCTTTATTACTGAAACACAGCACTTAGACGAAATAGCGGTATCCTCAAGCGCAATGGACAAACACAAAGGTCTTTTCAACACCCTGGGCGGCACAGTTAACTTGCGCACAGGCGAAGTTAACCCACACAGAAAAGGCGACAATATTACCAAATGCTCCGACGTAGATTACATCTCTGATGCACAGTGCCCTGTATGGATTAAGTTTTTACAGGACGTCACCGACAATGATGACAGGCTCATAGAATATCTTCAGTGTATGCTGGGCTATTGTCTGTCGGGTAGCACAAAGGAGCAATGTATGTTTTTCCTGTACGGAAACGGCGCCAATGGAAAAAGTACATTCTTGGAAGTCGTTCGGGACATTATGGGGGATTACGCTATGAACACACAGGCGGACACACTTATGACAAATCAGCGCTCAAACGGAGGTGCCCGCAGTGACATAGCCCGTTTAAAGGGGGCAAGGCTTGTAACTACCAGTGAGACAGAAGAGGACGCTGCACTCAACGAAAGCCTTGTGAAACAGCTTACAGGCGCCGACACCATAACAGCACGTTTTCTTTACGGAAAAGATTTTGAATTTCGCCCGGAATTTAAAATAGTTATGGCAACCAACCATAAGCCAAAGGTAAAGGGAACTGATTGGGGTATTTGGCGCCGTATAAGGCTTATACCCTTTACAGTGTCAATTCCAAGGGATAAACAGGATAAGGCTCTTCCCAATAAACTGCGAAAAGAGCTTTCGGGAATACTCAACTGGTGTATCGAAGGCGCAAAAAAGTGGCAGGCAAACAGCAAGAACAGCAAAAGCGGACTGCCCCCTTGCGCCGCTGTGGACAATGCTATCGAAGAATATAAAAGTGAAATGGACCGCTTAAAACAGTTCTTGGACGACTGCGTTATGGAAGCTGATGGACAAACTATACAGGCAGGCGCTTTTTACAAAATGTATACCTGTTGGGCAAGAGAAAACGGCGAACGCTTTCCACTGACCTCAACAAAATTCGGCAGAGAGATGAAAAAAAGGTTCAGCAGTAAAATCGGTATGAATTATACAGAATATCTTAATCTTTCCCCTTCTTTTGAAGGCTATCGATTTATGAATTGGGGGCTTTCATCAAATAACACTGCTCAGAGCGCTGCCCCATCGGCACCATTTATTCCAAAACAAACTAAGATGAATATGTAACATATGGTGAGTAAGGTGAGTTGGTGGCATTTTGCATAACTTTTTCTATTATTATCTTTTTGTCTACTGTATAGGACTTTACAGAAAAAGGGTC
>JAVVVT010000185.1:0-2057 GCA_036652515.1 Oscillospiraceae bacterium | reverse complement strand
TCCGCCAATTAGCCGAAGGAGACCTCAATGGAAAAATATATTAAAAATGCCACCGACCACAGAAAAATTTTATATTTTTTGTCTTTTACAATTATATTCTTTTATCTGACAGCTTTTGCCCTGTGCCCCGTACAAGAAATTTATGTAGGTATGAAAAATATTATTTTTTCTCGAGACCTGCTCATAACCGATTATTTTATGCTCGCAGGTATGGGCGGTGCATTTTTTAACGCCGCACTGGTCATGAGTTTCACCTTGGCAACCCTCTTGAGCTTAAAGCTAACTTTTGCAGGCAATACCCTTGCCACTGTAATGATAATGGGTGGATTTGCCCTTTTTGGCAAAAACCCCGTTAATATATTCCCGATTATTTTAGGGACTTTTATCTACGCCAAATTCCAAAAAGTCAGCCCTTCCCGTTACATCTACACCGCTTTTTTGGCAACCGGAGTGGCGCCAATCATCAGCGAATTAGGTTTTATACTCCCCTTTAGCCCTCCCGTAAACTGGTTGATTGCGGCGCTGTGCGGTATGCTCATAGGCTTCCTTATCCCGTCTTTAAGCGCCCATACCGCCTCTATGCATATGGGTTACAACCTATTTAACGTGGGCTTTGCCGTGGGTATCCTCGCCCTGTGCGTGGTGAGCGTGGTTAGGTCCTTGGGGTTTGTGAGCGAGAGCGTTTTCATCTGGAAATACGGTGCGCCCTTGTGGCTTTGCCTTTGGCTGGCCACATATTTTGTCTGTGCCATACTCTATGGGCTCTACCTTTGTGATTTCAAATTATCCCCTGCCCTGAACATATTAAAGCACCCCGGGCGTGCGGTGGCGGACTTTGTAATTATGGACGGAGTGGGCGCTGCTATGGTAAATATGGGCTGTGTAGGGCTTATGGGGCTGTGCTATATACTCATCATCGGCGGCGATTTATCCGGACCTGTGGTGGGAGCGCTACTCACCATTTTCGGCTTTGGAGCCTTTGGCATACACCCAAAAAACTATCTGCCCGTTATGGGGGGCGTCTATCTTTCCACCTTTATTAAAACATTCTCCCCCACAACTCCCTCAATGCAGTTAGCCGCTTTATTTTGCGGTGCTTTGGCGCCTATCAGCGGTCAATTCGGGGTGGTGGCAGGTATGGTGGCGGGATTTTTGCACGCCAGCGTAGTGACAAATTTAGGGGTGGTATATTCAGGGCTGAACCTGTACAACAACGGCTTTTCTGCGGGTTTCGTGGCGCTGGTTATGCTACCCGTAATTGAAAGTTTTATAAAAAGATTTAAAGATAAATAATCTGCGGAGGAAATATGCAGCACCAAAATAATAAAATCACCAAAATAGTGGCGGAAGTTTCTATGTATCTGTTCAATTTTGGCGCAACACAGGTGGACAGTCGAGTCACTTTAAAGGAAAATCAAGCCACAATCACCCTTGTAAGCGATTATGACCCAATATATACTTCTAAGTTTACAACTGCATTTCGCCTTCTCTCCACCCCTCGTGACGAGGCTTTGGAGGACGAGTTCTGGTCTCTTGCCGGCAGTACCGATATGGGGGAGGCATCTCAGCTTTTGCTGGTGGGCGCTATGACAGACAGTGCAAACATTGATATCACAAAAGATGTGGTCACAATAGTTCTGACAAGAAAATTATAATTTAAGCTTAATTGTCACTATTTTATCCATATATAAGTTACCGTGGCACGCTCACCATTTATCATAGTTTTTATTTTTTCAAAGCTATTGGTAAGCACCTATCGTGGCACACCCAACATTTATCGTAGTTTTCATTTCTGCAAAGCTATTGGTAAGCACCTATCGTGGAACACCCAACATTCACCATAGTTTTCATTTCTGCGAAGCTATTGGTAAGCACCTATCGTGGCACACCCAACATTTATCGTAGTTTTCATTTCTGCAAAGCTATTGGTAAGCACCTATCGTGGAACACCCAACATTCACCATAGTTTTCATTTCTGCGAAGCTATTGGTAAGCACCTATCGTGGCACACCCAACATTTATCGTAGTTTTCATTTCTGCAAAGCTATTGGTAAGCA
>JAVVVT010000184.1:0-2102 GCA_036652515.1 Oscillospiraceae bacterium | reverse complement strand
GTGATTTAGACAGCATTTCCATAGCCCTCACGGCGGCGGAGACAGGGCATTTGGTCATCTCCACCCTCCACACCCAAAATGCGCCACTGTCTATTTCAAGAATAGTGGACTCTTTCCCCGGCGATGCAAAAGGTCAGGTGCGCCAGCAGTTATCCAACTCTTTAAGGGCGATTATCTCACAGCAATTAGTCCCCACCGTAGACGGCAAAAGGGCGATTGCAATTGAATATATGGTGGACACCCCTGCAATCCGCTCAATGATAAGAGAGAGCAGAGAACATCAGCTTTACAGCTCAATACAGACGGGCAAGCAGATAGGTATGCAGACTATGGACCAATCCCTGTCAGCGCTCTTCAGAGCAGGCAGAATAAGCTATGAAGTGATGTTGCAGTATGCCATTGACACAAAAGAGGTCATTCGCTTAACAAACGAGGGGTTTTAGTTTAAGAAAAATATTTTAAAGAAGGTGAAACTGTGGCGCAATTCAGATACGAGGCAATGAATAAGCAGGGCAACGAAGTAAGCGGCGTGATATCAGCCACAGACCAAGGCTCGGCAATCGCCCATATTCAAGAAAGTGAGCTTATAGTTCTTGACATTCAAGAGGAAAAAGAGAAAAAAGTCAAGAGAAAAGGCTCAAATAAAAAAGTAAAGGTGGCGGACTTGTCACTCTTCTCCCGCCAGTTAGCGGCTATGTTAGGCGCAGGTATACCTGTGACCCAGTCCATAAGCACGCTGGCAAAGCAGACAGAAAACATCTCCTTGGCACAGGCTTTAGAGGATATTGGGGAGAGGGTCAAGAGCGGCTCAAACCTCACAGATGCCTTTGCAGCCCACAAAAAAGTATTCCCGGGTATGTTTGTCTCTATGATAGGCGCAGGCGAGGTGGGAGGCATTTTAGAAACTTCACTCCTTCGCCTCTCGGTACAGCTACAAAAAGAAAAACAACTTAATGACAATATAAAATCAGCCACCTCCTACCCAAAAATGGTAGGGTGCTTTGCAATATTTATGTTCGTGGCGATGTTGGTGGGATTAGTGCCGGTTTTCCAAGGTATGATAGGCCCCGACATTGAAGTGAACAGCTTGACAAAATTTACATTTGCAGTTTCAAACAGTATGAGAACCAAGTCTTTGATTTGGATTTTAGCGGTGGCGAGTATAATTTTCATAGTCTACCGTTTTGTAAAAAGCCCCATAGGTCATAACCTGTGGGAGGGCAGCAAGATGAAACTGCCCCTTTTCGGCAAGATAATTCAAAAAACCGTCATAGCTCGCTTTTGTCGCACGCTGGCAACCCTTCTTCAAGGGGGTATACCAATAGTTCAGGCGTTAGAGAGCGCAGGGCCTACCGCAGGCAGCGACCTTGTGGCAAAAGCGGTAGAAAATGCCATCACTCAGATAGAATCAGGCAGGAGTATCTCTCAGCCCTTGGAGGAGAGCGGTCTTTTTCCGCCCATGGTCACCAATATGATTGCCATAGGCGAGGAGGCAGGCACCCTCACAGAGCTGCTGGACAAGGTGGCGGAGTTCTATGAGGACGATGTCGCCACCGAGACCAAGAGCCTGAGTGCGGTGATTGAGCCTGTGATGCTCATAGCCGTGGGTCTTTTGGTGGGCGGTATGCTCATAAGTCTATATATGCCTATATTTACAGCTGTTGCTGGTTAATTCGGAGGGAAAAATGGCAAAAAAAGTTAACAACAAACCGGAGAAAGAAAAAGTCCCAAAATCCATAATCGGTATGATTACCGACGGAGCTCAGGTGGTTTTGGTTCAACTTGAGGGGAAAAAACAGAACGCTGTTCTCACTGCCAAACACAAAGAATTTTTGCCTAAAGGATTGATTGATGCAGGGCTTATAACAGACCCTGTAAAATTAGGGGAAATAGTGGGAAATATTCTTAAAAAAGGCGGATTTTCAAACGCCGACATCATTTTCGGCGCAAAAGGGCAGAATGTCCTTATGCGAATTGCCCCCTTTGCAAAAATCCCGGGGGATAAAATGAAAAACTCCATAATTTTCGGCGCACAACAGGTGCTTCCTATTCCCATTCCCGAATTGGTGTTAGACTGCGTTGTCTGCGATGAATTTGTAGAG
>JAVVVT010000183.1:0-2104 GCA_036652515.1 Oscillospiraceae bacterium | reverse complement strand
TTTGAGGGGCTATATTTCCCAAAGAGGTGTCGTTTGCCCCCATAAATTCCTTGGTGAAGCTTATGGTTTTCTCCACCACCTCCATCACCTGAACGGACATATCATTGGCTTTGAAAGAGCTTGCCACAATATCGTTGGGGTTTCCCATAACGCCTATCGCCGCCCCCACCTTGTTTGTCCAGCTCTCGATTTTTGTCCTGTCGAAGAAGATTTTTGGGAACGCCATAGTCCTTTGGTGGAGCAGCGCCATCGCCCACAGCTTGTTCACGGCTATCTGGTTAGGCACCAAGTTTTCCACCGCACCCATACCGTGATAGGACTCGCTCTGTCTGTCCCAGCTGATTTTTGCCAGTGGGTATAAGGTGTAGTGTAGGTTTTTTGCCCTCACCACCACCCCGTCCTTGGTGATTTTGGTGTACCAGACTTGTCCGTCCTGCTTGTACATTTTGGTTATGGTTTTCACCATAGGCGCACACTGATATAGGCTGTCCCCCTGCTTGTCCTGAGAGATTTTCTCTTTCTGTCCCCCGTTTTGCCCTGCCTGCTCAAGCACATTTTCCAAATATTCCATCTTCTCAATAAGGATATAGGGCTGCTGCTGAACGTCTGGGTTGTAAGGGTTTGCAAATAGGATATTTTTTGCCTGCAAGAGCTGGGCGTTCACCGTGCCTTTGGCGTAATACCAGTAGATAAAGCCGTCTCCCTTTACAACGCTGTCCTGAACCGCCTGCCTGGAAAGGCTTTTCAGCTTACAGGACTCCGCAATTTTTTCAATCTCCATATTGAGCATATCTGCGCATTTTGAGTTCTCTTTTGTGTGTATGTAGGGAGAAATATAAATCGCCATATCAGCACTGGCGACCATCGCCGTCAAAAAAGCGCAAACTCTGCGTATGAAATTCAATACGGGCTTGTCCAAATTCGGGGCGTTTATCCCCACCCACTGGTTGCCAAGGTAAAAATTTTCCTGCTGTTTTGTCTTGAAATAGTAGTCGCTGAGGGTGTTATACCCCACGGCTTTCTCATATTCCTTGTAGATTTTTTCCGCCGATATCTCAATTTTCAAAATACTCCTGCCCCCTTTCGTCTCCGCTGTAATTCATCATATTTTGCCATTGTGCCCCCTCGCTGTTCTTTTGATTTTTGCCGCCGCTACCCATCAAGAAAGTTTTCCACCTCTTGTACTGGGTGATGGACAAAATCAGCAAGGCGCCCAGCAAAAAGCCCATTATAAATTCTAACATCAGCTTTTACTCCTTGTCATTGTCGTGTAAAAATTTTTCGTAGCCTATCCATGAGACCAGCCATATGACACTTCCCTGGGTAATTCCCGCAAAAAGACAGGCGCTTACCCCCTCATAATCTAAAATTATCTTGGTGGAGGTGAGGTGAAGCATTGTCACTAAACAGGAGCTGCAAAGAAGTATCAAAGGTATGTATTGATTTTTAATACTACTTTTTTTCACCGCCATTCCTATGCCCCAAAGCATAGGCACGATTATTAAAAGTTGAGGCTGGATATACTGCTGAATGAGTTCTAAGGTCATATTCGTTCTCCTTTTATTCTTTGGTATGGGGGAAATCCTTTGGAATTGCCCCCCTATACCTGCCCAGCCAAAAATCAATCGCCCCTTTGTGTAAGGGGTTTAGCTTTACCGCCCTTTGATATTCAAGACCTCTGCCTGAGTTGTAATGATTTTGCAGTATGGATAGGGCTATATTTCTCGCCCTTATATCATTGTATTTTTCATTGTCGGTCTTCATACGCATTTTTTCTTTTAAAGCGTGTCCACGATGGAATTGATTTTTTCTATCACCTGTGAAAGGTAATTTATCTTCTCTTTCAGGGCGGCGTTTTCAGCCATAAGCGCCTGCAAGCTCTCATCACGGCTGTCTTCCTTATACCAATTTATCCCTCCCTCATCTAAGCAGACGACCTTGGGTGGGAGGATAAAGACATCGTGAGGGCGAAGCTGGCGGTTGATTTTCCAGACCAGATTTCCACGGCGGTCTTTGATTGGAGTCTTCTGCCAGCCCGTACCTTGAAAAGGCGCCTCTCCCACCTCTAAATGAATGTGACTGCCAATGGCGGAGGCACTGCCCT
>JAVVVT010000182.1:0-2112 GCA_036652515.1 Oscillospiraceae bacterium | reverse complement strand
TCTGTCTTGGGGCGGCGCCGGAGATGAGGATATCTTATGGCGCTATGAGGTGGGTAAAAAGCGTTTAAAGGAGCAATTTAAGCTAAATGTCATAGAATTGCCCTCCACTCTCAAGGGCAGCAGCTACGTTTATTCTCACCCTGAAGAGCGTGGGAGGGACTTAATGAGGGCATTTAAAGACGATAACATCAAGGGGATAATCTCCTGCATTGGGGGCAATGAGAGTGTGCGAATACTCCCTTTTATTGATTTTGAGGTGATTAAAAATAACCCGAAAATATTTTTAGGGTATTCAGACAGCACCATAACCCATTTGATTTGCCACAAGGCAGGTATCAGCAGTTTTTATGGTCCCAGTGTCCTTGCAGAATTTGCCGAGAATATAAAAATCTTTGATTACACCGCCGATTCTATAACAAAAACGTTGTTTTCAAATGAAATTATCGGCGATATCCCCTGCTGTGATGAGTGGACAGGAGAGATTATCCCTTGGGAAATTCAGTGCGCAAAAGAGCAAAAACATATGGTAAAAAACAGTGGCTATGAGGTTTTGCTGGGTGATGGCGTCGCCTGCGGACGGCTGATAGGCGGCTGTATGGACGTGCTTGAAATGGCAAAAGGCACCTGCATTTTCCCTCCTTTAAGTGATTTTGAGGGTGCGATACTGTTTTTAGAAACCAGCGAGGACGCCCCCGCCCCCGGAATATTTGAGCAATGGTTGCGGAATTATGGCAGTATTGGGGTGTTAGAGCGGTTGTCGGGGATTATTTTCGGCAAGCCTTATCAAGAAAAATACCGTGAAGAATATAGAGCCGCTATATTAAAAGTGGCGGCAGAATGGTCTTTGAATATACCGATTTTATCCAACGCCTCCTTTGGCCATAACCAGCCTATGTGTGTCTTGCCCTACGGAGCCTTGGCAAAAATCGACTGCACCAACAAGACATTTTCAATTTTGGAGAGCGGAGTGATTTAATTTAAAATCAGCCCCAAACTCACCCATAGCTGTGGATATTCTATACTAATATTTTGCTTTTAACCTCACCCTCACATCAATATTTTGAATATTCCGTCATAATATTTTGCTCTTGAGCCCAACCACATCAATATTTGGGATATTCTACACTAATATTTTGTCCTTACCCCACCCACATCAATATTTGCAATATCCTACCTAATATTTTGCTCTTGAGCCCAACCACCAAGGTCTATCTCCTTGTGCTATCCAGCCAATCAATAACAAAAGCCGTGCATAAATATGCACGGCTCTTTATGTTTTATTTTACTCTATAACAGCGCAGTTATATCAGCTTCCCCACTTTTCTCTATGTCCCTGACGGACTTTGACTGGGCGCAGGGGGTGTGTGGGTGGGAGATGGGCTTGGGGTGGGCGTAGGTGTAGGAGTAGGCGCTATGGTAGGCGTGGGGGTAGGTATTGGGGTGGGAGCTATGGTTGGCGTGGGAGTTGGCACCGGTGTTGGTGTCACAATGGGGGCGCTGTTCGCCACATAGACCACCAATATATCCTTGTTGGCACTCATCTGTGTGCCCTCGGGCTTATCGGTGCCAACCACCGTACCTGTCCTGTATTTTTCGGTCTGCGCCACCTCTACAATTCTGTATTTTATCCCTAAATCGTCTAAGCGCACCTTTACATTCTCAATGGATTCTCCCGACAAATTCGGCGGCACTGTCACCAATTGTCTGCCCTTGCTCACGGTGAGATAGATTGTAGTGCCCATTTTTACCCTATCGCCGGACTTTGGCTCGTGGCTGACCACGTCTCCAACCACATATTTATCGCTGTACGCCTCCTCCATAACAAAATAGAAATCGGCGTTAAGCTTTTCATCATTCATAATTTCGCTGTAACTTTTGCCGATTAAATTCGGCACAGTTAGGGGCTGATTTTCTGATATCTGGGTGGTATTTGAGGTGTTGGCACCATTCAAACTGCCGTTCAGGGCAAAAATTGCCGAGAAAAATAAAACTACAACACAGCACATAGCTATGATATAGGGCACTTCTTTTTTCTTGATAAAGGAGAAATCAAACCCCTCTTTCACCTTTACGGTCTGCTCTTTTTTCACCGTGCCTTTATTGTCCAACATC
>JAVVVT010000181.1:0-2118 GCA_036652515.1 Oscillospiraceae bacterium | reverse complement strand
AAAAGTAGGCGAAGCATATTACTTAGTGCTTGAAAAATTAGACAAGTTGTTCCCGGACAAGGATAGCTTAAGCACAACTGATGTATGCAATTATTTAAACATTGGAAAAGTAAATGCCGTTGGCACTTTTAGCTTTTTGAGGTGTGGCAAGAACTGGCGCATACCAAAAGAAGTTTTTGCTTTTGAAATTACGAAATAAGCTAAAAATAAACCCTCCTGCGGTGTGTTGTGGCGGTGGTAACCACCTTTTTTTACAGACATAATCCTCCTGTTTAATATACACACACTGCCGTCACAGCAGACCGCAGAAGGGGAAGGACAAACAATGAATAAAAAAGACTTATTGGAAACTCTTGCAATAGAGCAATCTGAATGGCACAGGCAAATAAAGACAACAAAAGAGCCGGGCGACCATATACGCAATGCAAGGGCTATGGGCGTTATTGAGGGGCTTAAAATTGCGATACAGGCGATAAACGAGGTGACGCAATGAAGTACATAACAATCACAATGTTTTTGCTGGCTTACGCAAGCGTGGGCGGTGTGGAAATGGGGCAAATCAGCCTTGTGAGGGGTTTTGTTCAAACGCTGGTGTTTATGCTTCTTATGGTTATAAGCTACAAAGCAGAGCGGAAAATCGGGCAAAGAAAAAGAGCTGCACGCACTCACAATGCTTACAGCTCAAGACAATAGTTTGTCAAGTAAATTGTCACTTGTAGTATATAACAAAGTGGCAATTTTGTCAAAGGAGTTATTTATGGATATTAAAATTATAGACAAAATGGACACCACAGCCCTTGAACTTAACTGTATGGCAACAACCCTTGCCTATGTGGGAGAAGGCGTTCAAAACACCAACAAAGCTTTGGACGAGGTTTTGTATCACTTTGAAAGGTCACTCAGCAGACTTTCCACCGAGCTGTCCGCAATGGTTGACCTTGCGTATAAGGAAAAGAGGGACAAAGCGAGGGAAGAAAATAATGAGTAATGAGCATCAAGCCAAGCTGTCTGCTGTCCCTAATGTAGAATTTGAAACGGCGCTCACAGGCAGTTTTGATTACAGCGCCTTGGACAGTGAGACATCAGATTTTTTAAAGGCTGCCGAGCAAACCATAAAGGAAAGTACCGTCAATTTTGCTACCGATTTAGGCAGGCAATTTAAGGCAGCACAGGACAAATTAGCTAACCATTATGACGGAGTTTTCCTTAAATGGATAGAGGCAATCGGGTATAAGCAGCGAACGGTGTACAACCTAATTCAGCGCTATGATTATTTATGTCTTGCAACAGTTGCAAGACTAGATTTTATCGAAGAATTACCCCTTAGTTTGTCCTATTCCATCAGTGCGCCAAACGCCCCAAAGCCTTTGGTAGAGCGGGTTTTACAAGGTGACATCACCACAAATAAAGAGTTTTTGCGCTTAAAAAGTGAACTTGATAAAATTAAGCAAAACTTTGGTTTACTTAACAAAGCAAAGTTAGAGCAGGACGAAAAGATGGCTAAGGTAGGGCTAAGGTTAGAGGGTGTTTTAAGCGAAAATACTCAAGCAAAAAATGACCTTGAAGTCGCCCTTGCTACCATTCAAAAATTAGAGCAACTCCCTATTGATGGTGCCGTGGGAGAGCCTTCACAGGAGGAAATAGACCTCCGTGCCAAAGAAATAGCCCACCGTGACACCGAAGTGCTGACCAAAGGTTTATTTACAGCACAGGAGAGGGCAAGAAAGGCAAGCTTTGAAGCCTTTGAGTTAAAAGAACAGATATCCCAGCTTAAAAACAGCAAGCCTAATCAGCTGTTGACTGACTTTGAGTCCTGCGAAAAACTTGCAAGTGATTACGCTGAGGGCATAAAGGCATTCATATCAATGTTTCTTATGGTTGCGGACGGATTAAGTGAATATGAATTTACACAAGCAGTCAAACGCTTGCGCAGTGTGCTTACCTCCGCCAATATGGAAATAGCCGAAAAAATAAACAATTATGAATACGCCGAAGATGATGCGGCGTTCGAATAAGAAAGGGGGAATATGGTGAGTAAGGCGAGTTGGTGGCATTTTGCATAACTTTTTCTATTATTATCTTTTTGTCTACTGTATAGGACTTTACAGAAAAAGGGTC
>JAVVVT010000180.1:0-2336 GCA_036652515.1 Oscillospiraceae bacterium | reverse complement strand
CAAAAATCTTTAGTCACCATCGTAAGATGCACACGGCGTATGGTATACTAGAGAGAGCAAAGAAAAATGCTGTTCGGTATCCATCCGAAAAGCCTTTACCATGCAGGAGGTGAGAAAAATGCGCTACACCTATATGGACAGCAGCAAAAAGTCGGTTTTGGTCACCAGCGAAGATGTGACGGTGCTCT
The DNA here is from genome assembly GCA_036652515.1 of Oscillospiraceae bacterium. Classification (GTDB taxonomy): domain Bacteria; phylum Bacillota; class Clostridia; order Oscillospirales; family Ruminococcaceae; genus RGIG3102. The sequence goes on along the minus strand of JAVVVT010000180.1, from coordinate 2,148 downwards.
TCAGAAATGAACAGCAAAAAAATATGCAGCTGTCCGCCGCTTTAAAAAGGGAGCAGTTGGCAAGTGAGTCAAAATCAGAGTTTTTGTCAAATATGAGCCACGATATGCGCACTCCTATGAATGCCATAATCAGCTTTTCTTCAATGGCGGTGGAGGAAAAACTGCCCTATGAAGAGATGTGCGAATATATGGAAAAAATAAGCACCTCGGGCAGATATCTCTTACAGCTCATAAATAACGTGCTGGATATGTCCAAAATCGAGAACAATAAGATGACCTTGAATTTGGAATTTGTCAAGGCAAAAGATTTATTCAGCGGTGTGGTGTCCTCTATAAAGCCCTTGATGGACGCCAAAAACATTGATTTCCGCTTTGAAAGCACGGTTTTTGAGGACGATAAAGCTGTTTATGTGGACAAACTTCACATACAGCAGGTGTATATAAATCTACTTTCCAACGCCGCCAAATTCACCCCCAAGGGAGGGCAAGTCGTCTGCCACGTTGACACCAATAGGCGCATAGACGGCACCGTCCACAACCGCACCGTCATAACCGACAACGGCTGCGGAATGAGCGATGAATTTATAAAGCGTGCGTTTTTGCCCTTTGAGCAGGAAAAATTTATCCAAGCGGAGGGGCAGACGGGCACAGGATTGGGGCTTGCCATAGTGAAAAACTTGGTGGAGCTCATGGGTGGCAGCATACATTTAGAGAGCACTTTAGGGGTGGGGACAAAAATCACCTTTGAAATCGACTCTCAAATCCCTGAAAACGAAAACCAATTCAACGACAAATCCTCACCTTCCCAGGGGGAAATCATCGACACCGAGAAGATATTTTTCTATGGAAAAAGGGTTTTGCTCTGCGAGGACCACCCACTCAACACGGAAATCGCCAAAAAGTTATTAGAGCGCAAAGGTTTTTTGGTGGACGTGGCAATGGACGGAACTCAAGGGGTCAACCTCTTTCGCCAATCGGAGAATGGTTTTTACAGCGCAATTTTAATGGACATACGCATGCCGGTTATGGACGGCTTGCAAGCCAGTGAAGCCATAAGAAAGATGGACAGGCAAGATGCAAAGACAATCCCTATTTTGGCAATGACCGCCAACGCCTTTGACGACGATGTGAGAAAATCTTTTGCGGCGGGTATGAATGCCCACCTGGCAAAGCCAATCGAGCCCGCAAAGCTGTACAGCCAGCTTTATAGGCTTATAAAAAGATAAGCGGGCGGGGTTATCAAAGATAAATTTGCCTTTACCCCTGAAATTTCAAAATAAATTTCCACACAAAAAGAAAGACCTCCTGAAAACGGGCAAAAATGCCTTAATTCAAGAGGTCCTTTATTATTTTTGGCTCTATAATAGCAGCTGTGGCAAGAGAGGGATAAAGCTTTATTTTTTTACCACGGCAGCCGCCCACAGACAAAAACTCTTAGCTCACTCGAGTGATAAGCTGACAGGTGACATAGATATTCTGTATTTTTTTGGCTTGCGCACCTGCGGAGGTCAAGATTACGGGCTGAGTTTCCGAAGGGGTTTTGTACAGTTTAAAAGCGATGGCATACTGACCAACTTGTAGGTCTGTCATACACAGTTGAACATAATTTTTTCTTTTTGCGCCTATGTAATCAAAGACTACTTCCTCTAATTCGTAGCTGGAAAAGCACTTTGCCACCTGATCCTCGGGATAAGTGTCTAACATAGCGTGTACTTCCTCGAAAGACAGTGGATAGCACTTGAACTCTCCTTCGTTGATGATGCTTAGTACGTTGTTATTGTCAACTAACAATAATGGGCTGTAATTTTCGCTCATAATGAATCCTCCTATAAAGACGTTTACATATTTTGCCCTGAATAGCCGAGATAAATATTTAATCCTCGACTTTTTATCTTGTTTATATTTTAACACAACAAGAGAAAAAAGTCCATAATTAAAAAGTGAAATGTTAAAATATTATAGGCTAAATTGTACATATATCCGCCTTGCCCCTTTAAATTATTTACAGAGGGAAAAATATCCCCACCAAAAGCGGTTTTATTTTATCTTAAAAAAGTAATTCATCGCCAAATACAAATAATTTTCACTCAAATATAAAATAAATTTGGGCATAAAAAAAGACATACCTTCCAAAGTGGGAAATATGTC
>JAVVVT010000179.1:0-2414 GCA_036652515.1 Oscillospiraceae bacterium | reverse complement strand
TAAAGCCCTTAAAAGCGCCTGCCCCGACGAAACAGTCTACCGCCGTGAGCTGATAGTCCGCTCAGGACCCAGCAAAATTGCTTTGGTCTTTATTGTGGCGTTCCTCATAATTAATATTATTGCACTCTTTATTTAAAAAATAGAACCCTTTACAAATACTTTAAAACAGGAGATTATCATGATACGAAAAGCAGTGATACCCGCCGCCGGTTTCGGTACGAGAGTTTTGCCTATGACAAAGGCTGTGCCTAAGGAGATGTTGCCTATTGTGGACAAGCCCAGCATACAATACATTATCGAGGAGTGCGTAAAAAGTGGTATAACCGATATTTTAGTCATAACCTCCCGCAACAAAGATGCTATTGAAAACCATTTTGACAGGAGTCCCGAGTTGGAAAAAGCTTTGGAAAAACCGGGTAAAGAGGATTTATTGCAACAGGTCAAGGGGATTTCAGAGCTTGCAAATATCTATTATCTCCGTCAAAAAGAGGCTAAAGGATTAGGTCACGCAATCTTGTGCGCCCAAGAATTTACTCAGGACGAGCCTTTCTTGGTGCTCTACCCCGACGATGTTATTTTCGGAGAAAAACCCGTGGCGCTTCAGCTGATAGAGACCTACAACGAGTTTGGCAAATCCTGTGTAGGCATAAAAGATGTCGCCCCCAATATGATATCAAAATATTCCTCTCTTAAAATAAGCAATATAAAAGACAATGTTTACACCGTGACCGATATGATTGAAAAGCCCAAAAAAGGCGAAGAATTTTCACTTTATTCCATATTGGGTCGCTGTTTGCTCACCAAAGAAATCTACCCGATTTTGCAGACATTAAAGCCCGGTGCAGGGGGAGAAATTCAGCTCACCGACGCAATGGCGGTCATCGCAAGAAACGGCGATATGTTAGGCGTTGACTTTTTGGGTAAGCGATATGATATGGGAAATAAATTAGGCGTTTTGATGGCAAATGTTGAGCAGGGCGTAAAGCACAGCGAAATTGGTGAAGAGTTCAAAGCCTACATAAAAGAATTTGCAAAAACACTTTAATATTTTCATATAAAATACCTATTCACCCTCTTTTCACCCTTGACTTATGGTGAAATAGTTGGTATAATTAATTGCTGTTCTGTAAAGAGCGGCTCCTTGCTCTGTCTATCTGGCAGGGCCTAAAGTCCAAAAGGAGGTATAAATTATGCAGAAATACGAATCAATGGTTGTTATCAGCACTAAACTGGATGAAGAAGCTATAAAAGGCCTTGTAGAAAAATTTACAAACCTTATTGAAGCTAACGGTACAATGGTTTCAGTTGAAGAGTGGGGCAAGAGAAGACTTGCTTATCTTATCAATAAAGAAGCCGATGGTTACTATGTGCTGTTCACATTTGAATGTGATGCAGCTTTCCCGGCTGAGCTTGATCGTGTTTATAAGATCACTGAAGGTCTTTTACGCACAATGATTATTGCTCTGTAATTTAGGAGGATTTAAAATGAATGTTGTTTGTTTAGTCGGCAGATTAATTGCAGACCCAGAGCTGAGACAAACCCCTACCGGCACGTCGGTATGCTCTTTTGTAATCTCTGTAAACAGAAGTACAAAAGGCGATGACGGCTACTATAAATCGGATTTAATCAGATGTATAGCTTGGAGACAGGGCGGAGAATTTGTTAGCAAATATTTCAAAAAAGGTCAGATGATTGGTGTCAATGGAGCAATCCAGACAAACCAGTATCAAGATAAAGATACCGGCAAAAAAATCACCGCTTTTGAAGTTCTTGTGAACAATACCTACTTTGTCGAGGGCAAGGGTGGCGCAGCTCAAGGCACAAGCACTGTTCACGATACTCCGAAAATGGGTAACAATAACCCGTCATCTTTTTCCACCGGTGATTTAGATGGCTTCTCTGCTGTCGCAAGCGACGACGGAGATTTACCGTTTTAGTTTTTAAGAAGGAGGATTTTTACAATGGAAAGAAACGAAAGAGATTTCAAAGGCGGTCGTCCTATCAGACGCACCCGCAAAAAGGTTTGCAGCTTCTGTGTTGAGAAAGCTCAGACAATCGATTATAAAGATATTGCCAAACTCAGAAAGTATGTTTCTGAAAGAGGTAAGATTGTTCCAAGACGTGTCACAGGTACTTGTGCACAACATCAAAGAACACTCACAACAGCTATCAAAAGAGCTCGTCACGTTGCGTTGCTGCCTTACGTCAACAACTAATATTTCAAGCTTTAGGGCGCCCTTAGGGGCGTCTTTTGTTTTGAAAATTTTTGTCTTAGTGAGGATAAATGGCGAATTGCAATACTAAATGCAACATTTTGGCAAAATGAACAATTTTGATAATTCTTTTTGGTAAAGATGTTGAGGGTTTTGATAGTTAAATAGTTTTAGAGGGTAGGTATTAACCCAACTTTCTA
>JAVVVT010000178.1:0-2429 GCA_036652515.1 Oscillospiraceae bacterium | reverse complement strand
TTTTATCGAGCGTGTTTCTGCACAGCAGAAAAACTGGATTGGCCGCTCAAAAGGGGCTCAGATTAGGTTTAACACCACCCAAGGGGATACTTTGGAAGTGTACACCACCCGCCCGGACACCCTTTTCGGCTCTACCTATATGGTGGTGGCACCGGAGCATCAGCTTATAGAAAAATGGAAGGGCGCCCTTTCAAACTATGAGGAATTGATGGAGTACAAGGCACTTGCCGCCGGAAAATCCGACCTGGAAAGGACGGAGCTCTCCAAGGAAAAGACAGGCGTTATGCTCAAGGGCGTAAATGCCATAAATCCAGCCACAGGCAAAGAAATCCCAATTTATGCCGCCGATTATGTTATGGCATCTTACGGCACCGGGGCAATTATGGCAGTGCCTGCTCACGATGAGCGTGACTGGGAGTTCGCAACCAAGTTTTCTCTACCTATAATTGAAGTTGTCAAAGGGGGAGATGTGAGCAAGGGGGCGTATTCTGACTGCAATGAGGGCGTTATGGTAAACAGCGGCTTCTTGGACGGAATGAGCGTGGAAGAGGCAAAGGTGAAAATCATCGCCTGGCTTTGCGAAAAAGGCATAGGCGAAGAGAAGACAAACTATAAATTAAGGGACTGGATATTCTCACGCCAGAGATACTGGGGCGAGCCTATCCCTATGGTATATTGCGAGAAATGCGGCTGGGAGCCAATACCTGAGGACCAACTGCCCTTGGTACTGCCCGAGCTTATGGAGTTTGAGCCCACAAGCGAGGGGGAGAGCCCCCTTGCACGTCTGACGGACTGGGTGGCGACTACCTGTCCCAACTGCGGAGGACCGGCTAAGAGAGAGACAGACACTATGCCTCAGTGGGCAGGCTCTTCTTGGTACTTCCTTCGTTACTTAGACCCACATAACGACCAGGCGCTGGCGAGCAAAGAGGCTATGGAATATTGGATGCCAGTGGACTGGTACAACGGGGGAATGGAACACACCACCCTTCACCTTTTATACTCACGCTTTTGGCATAAATTCCTGTATGATATGGGTGTGGTGAACACTCCCGAGCCATACGCCAAGAGAACCTCTCACGGTATGATTTTAGGCGAGAGCGGAGACAAGATGTCAAAATCCCGTGGCAACGTGGTCAACCCCGACGAAATCGTAAAAGAGTTCGGTGCGGATTCCCTTCGTCTGTACGAGATGTTTATGGGCGACTTTGAAAAAGCGGCGCCTTGGAGCCAAAGCTCTATCAAGGGCTGTTCAAGATTTTTGGACAGGGTGTGGAATTTGCAGGAGATACTCACAGGGGAAGAAAATTACTCCAAGGAGTTAGAGGGCTCTTTCCACAAGCTGATAAAAAAGGTCACAAATGATATTGCCACCTTGGGCTTTAACACGGCGATAGCCTCAATGATGTCATTGATAAACGATATTTACGCCAAAGGCAGTATCACAAAGGGCGAATTGAGAGCATTTATTTTGGTCCTCAACCCCTTTGCACCTCATATCACAGAAGAGATGTGGGAAAGACAGGGCTTCGGCGGTCAGCTTTCAAGCGCAAAATGGCCTGAGTACGATGAGGCAAAGTGCCTTGACAGCGTGGTGGAAATCGTGGTTCAGGTGAATGGCAAAATCAAGGCAAAGCTAAATCTCCCAATAGGTTCATCAAAAGATGAGGCGATAAAGGCTGCTATGGAAAATGAGACGGTGGCGCAAAACATCAATGGTAAAACTGTCTTAAAGCAGATTTTTGTGGCGGATAAATTAGTGAACCTGGTGGTAAAATAGTCACATCTCAGCTTTTTGGAATATAATAGCTGTGGGTTTGCCCCCAAAGCAATATTTTACCATAAGCAAATAAAGTTTATATTGACAAATGTTAGTTTTGTCGGTATAATATTACCTGTAATGTTTGATTGAAAAATCAAATAAATTTTGGCTAAAAAGCGTAAGGAAGTGAATAAGATGTCAGAAATAAGAGTTAAAGATAATGAATCATTAGATTCAGCACTTCGTCGCTTTAAGCGTTCATGTGCAAAATCAGGCGTTCTTGCAGAAGTGCGCAAGCGTGAGCATTATGAGAAACCTTCAGTTAAACGTAAGAAAAAAGCTGAAGCAGCTCGTAAACGTAAATTTAAGTAATAAACTTTGAGTGGGCTGAAAAGCCCACTTTTTGTTTGGGCGAAATAAACGGCGGTGGGGGGAAGTTTGGGAAGTAGAGGGCGGTGTGGGGAAGTTTGGGAAGTAGAGGGCGGTGTGGGGGTAGAGAAGTAAAGGACGGTGTAATTTTACACCGTTTATTTTTTTGTCCTATATCAATAGTTGTGATAGGCTTATAAAAGAAAATTTTGCAGGCGATGGCTTTATGTCATCGTCTATTTTTTTTGATTAAATTTCTATTTTTGGGGGGTAAAACAAGGGATATAACGGGGGACAA
>JAVVVT010000177.1:0-2477 GCA_036652515.1 Oscillospiraceae bacterium | reverse complement strand
GTTAATTCTAATGTTTTCATTTGTTATTCCTCCGTTAAATTTATACTTATATAATATCACCATTGTAATTCACTTACAACAAAGTAATGACTTTAGTGACTTTTTTTGTTTAGTATCACTAAAATATCAATTTTACGTCCGAATATTTTGCATTTTCTACAAATAAATTTTTCTTAAAAAGACAGAATTGCCTTTTATAAGAAAAACACACGCTAATTTGTTAAATATTCACGGATAGCTTTCTCCACTAATGTGACCTCTTCTTTAAAAGCCGAGGCGGAGAGCCTCAGGGCGCCGTGACCTAAAATTATCATCTGCTCTAACCCGTCTGAAGTGGCAACCCTCACACGATAATTTTTAGCCAATTGGTGTGTCACTTTTTCTATATACATATCGGCGGTCTCCGCCTCTTTTGTGTATACGATGCTGATATTGTGATATTGCTCCACAGAGCCTAAGTTTCCCTTGACCTTGTAAGCGTCAAAAACCACAATGACATTGCACTTTTTAAAGCCTTGATAGTTGCACATAATATTTATCAGCCGACTGCGTGCGGCATCGATATTTTCTTTGGCAATAAGGCTTAAATCCTCCCAGGCAAATATTATGTTATACGCATCTACCAATAAATATTCGCTCTCATAACTCAGCTGATTTTGGCTGTTCATAATGCCTTTTTTAGCCCTGTCATTTTGGGTGTTTAAAGCGGAATACACATCTCTTTTTATCTTGCCATAGGTTTGCTCAAATATCTTTAAAAGCTCTGCGTCCTGCTCAAGACTCTCCGCATATTCAATCACCTGTGCCCTATTGGGCGGCTGTATAATTTGTGTATTTTTGAATTTTAATACACTTTCAACGTGCATATACTGCTCAATCTCATACCATTTTACAGTGAAGCCCGCACCGTGGGAGCAGAACACCGAATCCGGGGTGTTTTCAAGGTCGCCCTCGCTGTCATAGTGAAATTCTGCCACCACCTCATCTGTGTTGTGACAGGGAAAATATCCGCCGAGAGTGAGGGAAATTCTGCCCTTTCCCTTGGTGTAGTTGGTGATTTCTTGATAGTAATCCGCCAAAAGTGACACGGGGGCTTTCCCCTGCAAAACAGAGCTATCTCCGTCGGCTGTGGGCATAGAAAACTCGCCCTGCATTTTTTGAATATCGGACATAGCTCTGCCAATATTTTCAGTGGGAACAGTGATTACAAACTGATACCAGGGCTCTAACAATATGCTTTTTGCCCTCATCAGCCCCTGTCTTACACTGCGATATGTAGCCTCACGAAAATCTCCGCCCTCGGTGTGGTCAACGCTCGCCCTGCCTGCCATTAAAGTGATTTTCATATCGGTTATGGGAGATGCCGTCAATACCCCTTTATGGGTTTTTTCTTGCAAATGTGTCATAATTAACCTTTGCCAGCTTTTTCCCAGCACCTCTTCACTGCAATTGCTATCAAAAATCAGCCCTGCACCCGACTTCAAGGGCTGTAAAAGCAGATGAACCTCCGCATAATGCCTAAGAGGCTCAAAATGACCTACGCCCTCCACGGTGTTTTCGATTGTCTCTTTGTATACAATGGTCCCTGCATCAAAGCTAATTCCTATATTAAATCTGTTTTTCATCACACTTTTTAAGACTTCAAGCTGAACTTTACCCATTAATTGTACGTTGATTTTGCCTCTTGGCTCATCATATGATACGCCAAGCTGTGGGTCTTCTTCCTCCAATATTCGCAGTGAGGAAAGTATGGTATGTATGGAATTTTCCCTTGATGGTTTTACGCTGTACATAAAAACCGGCTGTGAAAAAGAGCCTGAATAATCCTCCTGCACCCCAAGCCCCTGCCCGGGGAAAGTATAGTTTAACCCCGTCACGGCGCAAACGTCCCCGGCAAATGCCTGCTGGGCGAGGATAAACTTATCCCCTGTGTAAAACCGTATTTGGTTGGGTTTTTCAGCCCATTCTTTGCCGTTTTTGTCCCTTGCCTCTATGAGGGATTTCACCCTGAGCTCTCCGCCTGTGATTTTCATAAAGGTGAGACGATTGCCGTTTTCATCTCTGCTTATCTTGAAAATTTTTGCTCCGAAGTCTTTTTTTGCCTCATAACCCAATGTATATTTATTTAATTCATTCAAAAACTCCCCTGTGCCTATAAGCTTTAAAGCCGAGCCGAAAAAGCAAGGAAATATCTTTCGCTCTTTTATTGCCAGGGCTATATGGGATACCTGCAAGCTATGATTTGCAACAAAATTTTCAAAAAGATTATCGTCGCACACAGCAAGTTTTTCAAAAAAATCTCCACTGTCCTCCCCGCTTTTGAAATCCACACAGGCGCTTGAAAATTTCTGCCTTAGCTCTAAGTAAATTTTGTCTTTATTCGCCGTATTCAAATCAAGTTTATTTACAAAAATAAAGGTGGGAATATTATGCTCTTCCAATAGTTTCCACAGTGTTTGGGTGTGATTTTGGATCCC
>JAVVVT010000176.1:0-2480 GCA_036652515.1 Oscillospiraceae bacterium | reverse complement strand
CTTTCTTTTGCCAGGAATAAACCCACCCCTTTGAGATAGAATCCAAGACGTACTTTGAATCGCTGGTCAAAATCACTTGGCAGGGCTCTTTCAGCGCACTGAGGGCGTACAACACGGCGCTGAGCTCCATACGGTTGTTTGTGGTGTCCTTTTCGCCCCCTGAGAGCACTTTTTCAACGCCGTTGCACCGCAAAATCGCACACCAGCCCCCCGGCCCCGGGTTGCCCTTGCAGGCGCCGTCTGTAAAAATCTCAACTGTTTTCATATATATTCCTTTTCATAGATTAAATTCGTCACTTTTATAAACAATACAATTATATAATAATAAAAACAATATGTAAAGATTGCACAATTAATAATATATTTACTTGACAAGAATAGACAAAAAAAGTATGATTTAATTATATAGTACGTTATTTGCGTACATTACAGTTCGTTTATGTCAATGCAAGCTATTAGAAAATCGTTTACAATACATAAAATAAGTTGAAAATTCCGTAAAAGGCACTACTTTAAACAGCCGCCATTCAAGCAATGGTGTAGTTTTTGTATGAATTTTTGTCTAAACGTGGGTTTTCGTTTTAAAATAAGGAGACTAAATGGAAGTTAACAAACAAGCTGCGCCAAAAGCAGCCACCAAAAGAAGATACTACAACAACAAAAAGAAAAAGAAGGAGGAAAAGGCAGTGGAATCCATCAGAATGATACCATTGGGTGGATTGAATGAAATCGGCAAAAATATCACAGTTTACGAGTGCCAAGGGGATATGTTTATTGTGGACTGCGGTTTGTCTTTCCCGGACAGTGATATGTTTGGGGTTGACCTTGTAATACCTGATTTCACTTACATCATCGAGAACAAAGACAAAATCAAGGGGATAGTGATCACCCACGGACACGAGGATCATATAGGCGCATTGCCCTATCTTTTAAAAGAAGTTAAATTGCCTGTCTACGCCACAAAGCTCACAAAAGGGCTTATAGAAAATAAGTTGACAGAGCACTCTTTAAAATCCTTGGTGGAGATAAATATCATCAAGCCCGGCGATAGAATACAGATGGGCTGTATGACCGTTGTCCCTATCCATGTAAACCACTCAATCCCAGATGCGGTGGGTCTTGCCATAGAATCCCCAGCAGGCACTATCATCACCACAGGTGACTTTAAGATAGATTATACACCCCCACAAGGGGAGACCACAGACCTTGCCACCTTTGCCGAGTATGGCAAAAAAGGCGTGCTGGCGTTCCTGTCAGACTCCACAAATGCGGAGCGCAGAGGACATTCCGCCAGTGAAAAAACTGTGGGTGAAAGCTTGGTGCCACTCTTTGAAAGAGCGGCTGGCAAGAGGATTGTCATAGCCACTTTCGCCTCGAATATTTACAGGATACAGCAGATTTTAGATTTGGCTGTAAAGATGAAAAGAAAAGTTGCCGTGTCCGGCAGAAGTATGATAAATAACATACAGATGGCTTTTGAACTGGGCTATCTCAGCGTGCCTGAAAATGTTATGATAGAGCCTGAAAAGGTGAGAGATTTTGAACCGGGACAGGTGGTGCTCATCACCACAGGCAGTCAGGGCGAGCCTATGTCGGCGCTGTCCAGAATGGCAGGGGGTTCTCACCGCCAGTTTTCTATCGGTCCCAGCGACTTTATAATCATATCCGCAACGCCTATACCGGGCAACGAAAAGATGGTCACCAAAGTGGTGAACGGGCTTTTGAAGCTTGGGGCGGAAGTCATATATGAATCCATGTATGACGTTCACGTTTCGGGTCACGCCTCACAGGACGAATTAAAACTTATGCTCACGCTGGTAAAACCGGAATTTTTTATCCCTGTACACGGCGAGTATAAGCACCTTAAAAAGCACGCTATGTTAGCTCAAAGCGTGGGGATAGATGAAAAAAATATCATCATAGCCGACGTGGGTGAAGTGCTGAAAATCAGCAAGAACGCAATAGTCCGAGAAGAGGGCGTCACAGCCGGTCCTGTCTTTGTAGACGGTCTTGGAGTGGGCGACGTAGGCAGTGTTGTGCTAAGAGACAGACGACATCTATCACAGGACGGTTTGGTGGTGGTGGTGTTCACGGTGGACAATTCCACAGGTGAATTATTAAGCGGACCGGACATCGTCTCAAGAGGATTTGTCTATGTAAAAGAGAGCGAGGCTCTCATAGGTGAGGCACGCCTTGCCGCCAGAAGCATCTTGGATAAGTACAGAGATTATGAGTACAAGGACTGGATGGTCATAAAAGCAAAAATCAGAGAGCAGGTGTCTTTTGTCCTGTATAAAAAGACAAAGCGCAGCCCGATGGTCTTGCCAATAGTTATGGAAGTATAGAATTTTATAAGAGTTGTAGGCCGATGCAAACTGATATTACAGGGAGCTTGGCTTACAACCCTTTAAGGTATATGGGCGGTGTTTGGCAGGGCGATTTGACAAAATTACTTATACCCACGCAGGATATAAGTCGGC
>JAVVVT010000175.1:0-2497 GCA_036652515.1 Oscillospiraceae bacterium | reverse complement strand
CAGAGCCTTGATAGTTAACACAAGCCAAATCCCTGAAAAGACCACCAAAAACTCGGTGGGTGTGCAGGTGCAGACCTTGAAGAAAAACCAAAACGTCAAAACCGCCAAGCTTGCGGACGAAGTCAGCTTGGAAAACCCTATGAAGTATCGCACCAAAAATATACCTGCGGCAGGGGCGTTTTTAAAGGAAGAGGACATAGCCCAGCAGCTTATATTGGAATAATATAAGGGTTGCAGACAGAAAAATTATTTTATCAATAAAAGAGAACAAGGCATTTTTAATAATTTAAAGCCTTAGCTGAAAAATATTATCCGTGCCTCATTCTCTGTAAAAATGTAAGAGTTTCGTTATTACTCAGGGCAATAATTATTCTCTTACCGGCAAGGATAAGAGAAATTCCCTCGTCCTTGCCCTTAGTATCTACACAGTTGCCATAGATATACTTAAAAATTGCTGTAAAATTTTGGGATTTTTTGTGATATTGTAAGAAAACATCTCAATTTAGCGGTAATCGGGCGTTTGGCGCAAAATTATTATTGCAAAAAAAAACTAAATATGATATAGTAATTAAGTCATATACACATGAAAGGTCGGACAGGCAGATGAATATATTAGAGATTATCAGTGGCGTGCTGCTTATTGTTTGCAGCGTTGTTATAATTTTATTGGTCCTAGCACAAGAAGCAAAACAGGGCGGTATGGGCGCATTGACAGGCGGCGGCGAAGCGTATAGCGATATGCAGTCACGCTCAACAGATGCAAAGATTGCAAAAGTTACAAAGTATGCAGCGATTGCATTTTTTGTTCTTACGATTGCAGTGAGTGCCATAAGCATTTTTGCTAAATAAGATTAAGCAGCTAAGGTCGTCACTGTGGTGGCGACCTTTTTTACAGATATTTTGCCTTAAAATCGTGATAATATTAACATACTTTAAATAAGAGAAAGAGATTAAATGCCAACAAAAGAGAGAATAATCAGAGAGCTTGAGGGCTCTGCGAAAAAATTTAAAAATTTAAGACTGAAATTTAAGGGCAGCAAAAAGTTTTTTGCCGCTTTAGATGAACTTCACAAAGAGGGTATCATCGAAGAAGTGAACGGATTTGTACGTCTAGTCAAGAAACCCGCAAGCAGCAATGACAACCTGTCTATGGCTGATTTCGGGGATTTGGAGGGCGACGATATAGAAATAGAGGAAATAATGGACGAAGAGCGAATTAAACCATCAAGCGATTTGTTAAAAGGCACTGTGGTTAAGCTCACAGAAAATTTTGGATTTGTGCGGGTGCCGGATATGGCAAAAGACATTTTCGTCGCCGGCAAGTTTATGATGGGCGCAGTGGTGGGCGACGAGGTGGAATTTAAAAAATTGCCCTCGGAAAGACACGACTTTGAGGGTCAGATTGTGGCGATTACAAAAGAGAAAACCGGCATAGTCGCCTCGGTGGAAAAACGTATGGGCAAGACATTTGTCAGCCTTAGAGATTGCCCCACTTTGTCCCTTCCGGCGGACAATAATCCCCAGGCAAAACAGGACGATGTGGTGCTTGTAAACCTGTCCGGCAGAGGCCGTGGACACCGCTCTTTAAGTGCCACCATAACCACTGTCATAGGCAAGATATCCTCTTCAAAAAAAGCCGTTGAGCTTATTTTGGCAGAGAAAGGCGTCCACGAGCAGTTTGATGAGGAGATAATTCTTGAGGCGGAGGGCGTTATTTCAAGGATTGATATGGCTAATGAAAAAATTCATCGAACCGACCTCACCCACCTGCCAATATTCACCATAGACAGCGCCTCAACCAAAGATATAGATGATGCTATCTGCGTGCTAAAGACAGACAGCGGGTATAATTTAGGGGTTCATATCGCCGATGTCAGCCACTATGTGCGCCCCACCAGCCTGTGCAACAAAGAGGCGTTTGAAAGAGGCAACTCGATTTATTACGGCGACAGTGTCATTCCTATGCTGCCCCAAGAATATTCAAACGATGTTTGCTCACTGAACGAAAACACCGAGAAATTGGCATTTACCTGTGATATTCAACTTGATGACAAGGGCGATGTCATAGATTATAAATTCTATAAATCAATAATACGCTCCCGTGTAAAGGGCGTTTACAGCGAGATAAACACAATCTTGGCAGGGGAAGAAACCCAAGAGATAAAAGATAAATACAAAGATGTATTAAGCGAGATTTTTGCGGCTCAAGAGCTTTATAATCTGCTTAAAACAAAGCGTGATAAGCGTGGAAGTATGGATATAGAGAGCGACGAGGCGTACATCATCTTTGATGAGACAGGTCATGCACAGGACATTAAAAAGCGTGAGCGTGGAATGTCTGAAATGATTATTGAAGAGTGTATGTTGCTGGCTAACTCTTGCAGTGCCAACCTGGCTAAAAAGGCGGATTTGCCCTTTGTGTATCGTGTCCACGAGGAGCCCGCAGCGGAAAAATTGCTGGTGCTGAAAAATAATCTCCGTCGTTTTGGCTTGACTT
>JAVVVT010000174.1:0-2525 GCA_036652515.1 Oscillospiraceae bacterium | reverse complement strand
TTTCCACCACTTGGTTGTCTTGAGAAGCGGAGATGGTGATATCTTTCCATTCTCCCCCTCCGCTCTCCCCGTTGCCGGTGGGCTTTAAGCTGTAAATTCTGTTGTAGGTCAGGAGCATAAACTCGCTCTGTGGCCCTTTCTTTCGGTTGGAGTCCATCGCCAATATCTTGCTGCCTATGCCGCCGCCTATCTGATTTATATTGTTCACAGAAACATAACTGCCGTCATAGCTATTAAGGAAGGGATAGGTGTCATACGCCCACAGGGCAATCTCTTTATCCCCAATAAAACCGTCGGTAAGGCATTTGCCTACCCGAGGGATTTCAAATATTCCGCTGTTCTTTGCAAAATTAAATTCTAACGGGTCTGACATCATCTGGGTATAGGGGCGCTTAACATCAAAAACAGAGCCTCGCTCCTTAAAACCGGTTGCATAGACCGGTTTTTGAAGAATTTGAGAATACAAAACGTCATACACGGTGTCCCTCTGATCAGCCGAGGACCTATTTTGCCAGCCCTCATCGTCGGTGTAGAAATATGAGCCGTATGCACCGCCACAGATGTACTGTGAGCCTGTCCAGGTGATATCGTTTAAGGTTCTATCCCCCATTTTGCCCTCGGGGGAAGTCGCCGTAATCCTTTTGCCCTTTATCCATTTTCCGCCGTCTGTTCGAGCGTAATAAGCCCCGTCATTTCCCACTGCTATCACGGGGGCAGGTGTTATATAAAGAATAGCATAACCGCTGTTGTAGCAAACTTTATAGGGGCCTTGGGAGATTGATATATTTGAGCTGTTTCTTATCTTCATTGTGGCGTTGTGAGGGTTGTTCCCGTCTATTTTAAACTCGGTGTCGCTGATTGGGACAACTTCGCCCTTTTTATTGGTCAGCCTAAAATTAGCCACGTCGGAAAACTCGATTATGTCCGAGGTAATACTCACAACGGTGTCAAACGCACTGCAATTCTCGCTTATAGAGCTGGGGCTGATTGAAATCGTGCCGATATCTTTAGCTATAAAGGTATCTAACTTTACATATTTTGTGCCGGTTGAAGATAGATATTTGCCCTCTACAATCACATTTTCTGCCTTTTCAGTGGTGCCTTGATGAATATAATCCACCGCAATCTGCTGTCCTTCATTTTGGACACCCAAAGCGATTAAATTTTCCATCTCTGTCTTGGCAGAATATGCCTCGTCCACCATATCTCCCGATATTTTAACGCTCTTTAAGCTTGAGACCATCAGCGGCGCAAAGGACGCCACAATGATTGCCATAAGGCTCAATGCCACCATAACTTCAACTAAGGTGAAACCCTTGTTGTTTTTCATAGTTGCCTCTCCTACTCCCATACTATCTTTGTCAAGCTATTCACGGTAGGTGAATCACTCACATCATCAGATACTTTTACCAGCACCTTTGAGCGCTCGCTCTGGGACATTTCATAATATTTTATAAAATCAAACCCCTGCAATAACTCGTATTTGCCCTTGGTGATAAGGGTTCTTTTTCTTGTTCCATAGTTATAATATACGTCATTTTTAAACCAAACCGTCGCCTTTTCACTGCCGCTTGGGCTTATGGCTATATCCCCCGCCCTTGTGCCAACAATTGAGGAGCGGTACACCGTCACAGGCTTTGAAAACACTATGGAGTCCGCCGAGATGGCAAGCCCTGAGATATTGCTCTGGCCTGATAGGTCTATCTGGGTATCTATAAGCACCGCCGGAGCTGCCCATACAAACAGAGCCCTATCACTGCTCACATTGTTTATTTTGATTTTACCCTGCTGGATATCGTCCTCGGTGATGCTGATGACACCGTTATAGCTGGCGGCGTACACGTCAATTTTAGAATTGACACCAAACAGCCAGTTCAGCAGACTGCCCCAAAAATCAGAGCCTGCACTTTGGGTGGTGTGAGAATATTTTGCCTCCACAGAGCGGTCAATAGCTCCATTATTTCTCGTCCAGCCAAGGTGTACATTGCCAAGACCCACGGGAGTTTCCGGCTGCTCTGAGATGATTGCTGGGGGGAATGAGTACCCCTGTGCGCTCGCCTTTGCCTTGCCCGAGTGGGCTGTTGCGCTGTACACATAAACCGTGCGTTTTTCCGTCTTGTTATTGGCGGAATTGCCTACGTCTACCACCTTTACCGTGCGCTCTTCAGGGTAGATTTTTACATTGACGGTATCGGCACCCTCCACTTTGTTCCTCACCAATTCCGTTTGGGTCTTGCCTTTTGAATCAGTGGTGACCGTTAGGTACAAGGTCATTTCCACAGGGCTGGTCTTGGTCACGTTTGTGAATTTATCCGATACTCCGGGGAAGGATTTAGAGGCGATTTCCACTCCTGCCCTAGCTAAATATTCCGCCTGAACACGGCCGGAGTCCATCTTGGAAAAGTTGAGCTCATTTGAAGAAAAGTAGAACATTCCTGTGGCAAGCACCGCTATAACGCCTAATATACCAATCACGGTAACAAGCGCCATACCCTTGTTGTCAAGGCTCTTATCTATAAAATTTT
>JAVVVT010000173.1:0-2554 GCA_036652515.1 Oscillospiraceae bacterium | reverse complement strand
CCCAACATATGAAGAACAAGGCGACTTTCTTTGCTTGCTTAATGGTCCGGAACAATACGAAAACGAAGGTGAAATGTTAGCGTATGCTTTAGCTCATCCGGAAATAAGTGCAAGGGAGCTTAGTGCCTATTGGCATTCAATCACTCCTGACGGTCTTCCCCCTTGCGCTGTTGACTGGGACGATGAAGATGAATAGTTAAGATTTTTAATTTAATACCAAAGCACTTTGTATTTTTGCAAGGTGCTCCAGCCGATAATTAATCAGCCTATAATTCTTTTAGATATTTTAAGATATATTCGGTTGTTCCGTCCTCTAACTTTTTTTCTGATGTAAGGGCAAAACCATTTTTAGCATAAAAATTTCTTGCATTTTGATTTTTTTCCAGCACCCACAAGATGATATTTGTAAATCCCAATGAACGGGCAAGCTCCTCAACATAGCTTGCAAATTGGCTGCCAACGTGATGATTTTGGAAAAAAGGGTCAACAAACAGCTCATTTATTTCAAAATAATTATCATCTTTGTCATAAGAAATTTTCATCATACCCTTAATCACCTCATCTTCAAACACATAGAGGTTCTTGAGCATTTCGGGTTTTTCAATATATTCAAGCGCCAAGGGCAAAACCTGCATTTCCGAAAATGAGACTTTATAGTCATTAAAAATATCGCTGTAAGCCATTCGTTTTGCAAAAATTGATATTTCCGCCAAACGTGAAGCATCTTCTTTCATCGCAAGCCTTATCATTTTTCTCTCCTACAAAATATATATTTTTTAAAGTTACCACCCTGTTGTAATTAAAGCAAAAACCTTGTAAGGCTTAATTAGGCTTTGCAAGGTTTTATTTGGAGCTGTTGAGCAGATTCGAACTGCCGACCTCTTCCTTACCAAGGAAGTGCTCTGCCGACTGAGCTACAACAGCATACGGCATTTTATGAGGGGTGAGACACTCACCATAAAAATGTCCCCACTGACCTTGATGGGTCAATGGGTGTGCGGAAAGATAAGTTCTCGTTTGTCAAAAAGAGAATTTAAATCCGACGGCGTACTGCCCTCCGGCGAGGACATTTGAAAAAACTGGCGACCCGAATGGGGTTCGAACCCACGACCTCTAGCGTGACAGGCTAGCGTTCTAACCAGCTGAACTACCGGGCCAGATACCACAAAAGTGGTGGCAGGGGCAGAAGGACTTGAACCCTCGGCACGTGGTTTTGGAGACCACTGCTCTACCAACTGAGCTATACCCCTTTATAAGTGCTTAGTTATTATATAATAATAAACTCAAGTTGTCAATATATATTATTGCAAAAGTGGGTAAATGATGTTAGAATGAACAGGTAAAAGAAAATGTAGGAGAAATAATATGGAGAACAGAAAAAAGCTTCACTATGGCTGGCTTATAGTGCTGTCCTGCTTTATGATAATGTCGTTTTATTTGTGCATTGTTATGAATTGCCCGGGTTTATTTATAATACCCGTGACCACCGAGCTTGGGGTTTCAAGAAGTCAATACGCATTAAACACTACGGTTATTTCAATATCAATGATGGCGGTTGCTCTTTCCGCCGGCAAAATTTTTTCCAAAGTTAAAATCAGAAAAGTTATGAGCGTCGCCGCTTTTGTTCTGCCCTTGGCATACGCTTGCTACTCAAGAGCCACCAGCATAACAATGTTTTATGGTGTTTCTATGGTGGTGGGACTGTGCTTAGGCTTGTGCGGAATGGTGCCAATGTCCACCCTTATCACCCGTTGGTTCAACGAAAAACGTGGGCTTGCCACGGGTATGGCTTTCACCGGTTCGGGCATAGGCGGAATGATTTTGCAGCCCATAATCGGTCAGCTCATTGCAAATGTTGGCTGGAGAAAGACCTATTTTATCTTGGGAATTGTGATGTTTATTGCGGTTGTTCCCTGTGTGGTCTGCTTTATTAGGGACGACCCCAGCGAGAAAAACTTGGAGCCTTACGGCAAGGCACCTGTGAATAAAGGGGCTGTAAATGCCGACGGATTAACCTTTGCTCAGGCTAAAAAGACCCCTCAAATGTGGCTTTTGCTGCCTATCGCCACGATTTCCAGCGCAGCGTGCAGCTCAATGGTGCAACAGATTGCCCCCTATGCTATGGATATCGGATACTCCTCCACAGTGGCGGCAAATATCGGCGCAATCAGCCTTGGAACCCTTGCAGTGGGAAAGATTATTTTAGGGCAGTTGTACGATATGAAGGGCTCTAAATTCGGCACATACATGAGCGTAGGTGCGATTGTGGCGGCACTAACTTGCTACACAATGGCGAGCGCACAGGCGATTTTATATGTGGGAATAATCTTCTCCGGGCTGGGAATTGCCTTTTCAACGGTGGGTTATCCCATAGTGACCCAGAGCCTGTTTGGCAAAAAGGATTACAGCGCAATTTACGGCTGGGTCTCCTGCGCCGGAAGTATCGGCACGGCAATCGGCTCACCCTTGACCTCTATGATTTTTGACGCCACGGGAAGTTACCGTATGGCGTGGATTGTCTGGTCGGTGGCGTGTGTGGTGTTGCTGATTATCT
>JAVVVT010000172.1:0-2597 GCA_036652515.1 Oscillospiraceae bacterium | reverse complement strand
ATCGAGTTAAGATATAAAATAAGGTAGTCTGCCCTGGAGTTTCTCACAGGCGTCACCTACTAAATTACGAACTCAGGCGATAAAAGCCTCGGGCGTGCCGAATTTGACATTTATATCATAAAAAATTTACTATGAATTTTCATAAAAACCGCCAATTTTCACTATTGTGAAATAAGTCACCCAGCAAAACACAAATCTTTCATAGATTAAAGCTATATTGAGTTAGGAAACTTATAAATGAGCGATAAAAACCTAAGCCGAAAAGAGCTTACAAAGCGCAATCAAAGGATAAACAAAAAGCGCAAAAATATCAGAACCCTTATAATTTTAGTCTTGACGGCGGCGCTGGTCTATGCCACGGGAATTTATGGCGCTTCGCTGGCGTTTTTCGGCGACTTTATAAGCAGCAGTTTTGTGCTGGTGGAGATAGGCGAGGGCTGGCCGGTAGAAGATGACTTTTCCGCTGTTTTACAGGCGGAAAGTATGGGAAACAGCCTTTGTTTGCTTGACCAAGACAGTTATATGGTCTACTCGCCCACGGCAAAACAGGTGCAGCGATACAACCACACAATGCAAAACCCCGTTATGGATTGCTCTGGCAATCGCACGGTCATCTATGACCAAAATCAGAGCTCACTAAAGGTTCTCAACAGCCACAAAATGCTTTTTCAGCAGGATATGGACAGCAGTATAATCCACGCCACAATCTCAAAATCCAACAAGGTTGCGGTGACCACACGCTCCCTGAGCTACAACGGCGAGGTCACGGTTTTTAACTATAAAATGGAAGAGAGTTTTGTGTGGTATTGCGCAAAAAATTTCCCGGTCTACTCCAGCCTGTCCGACAGCGGAAAAACTCTTGCGGTCACCACGGTGCAGACGGTGGACGGCAGCTTAAATTGCGAGATATACTTGATTGATGCCACCCAAGGGGAAGAAAAATTCAGCATATCCTTGCAAAATTATCCACTGCAATTGAAATTTTTAAACGACGAGAGCCTCCTTATAGCTTATCCGGACAAATTGGTGCTATGGGATATAACAAATAATGTGCAAAAGGCAGAGTATTCCTTTGAGGGCGGTAGGCTCTTGGGGGTGGACTATAAAAACCCATACATAGCCGTGAGTTATGGCAGTTATGAGCAGTCTCAAGGAAATTCTGTGGCATTGCTCTCAGACAACTTGGAAGAAAAATTTGTGGACACAATCGATGAGCAACTGAAGAGTATGGTGATTTCTCAGTTTAGGATTTTTGTGCTGGGAAAATCAAATATATATGAATATAATTATAAGGGCGAGAGGGTCGGCGTGAGCGCCGCAGACAACTCCTCCAAAAAACTAATACATTTCGGAGGCACGATTTTGCTGGGCTCAAACGGTATGACAAAGCTTGAAAAGGCAAAGAAATAAGGTGGTAAAATGAACTATTCTCCCTACATAATCGACGGATTTTTGCTCTTGGTGCTGATTTGGTGCGCCGTTAGAGCCTATTCAGATGGATTTTTTACCTCGGTGATAAAACTTGTGGGAAATTTGGGTGGACTTATCCTCGCTTGGCTTTTGGGAAAAAATTACTCAATTGTGATTTTTGACAGATTTGTCCGAGATAAATTGACGGCGAAGGCGCTGGCATATCTGCAATCCGCCACCGACACCACCGACTTGCAATCGGTAATCGGAGACCTTTTAGGGAAGCTTCCCAAGGAGTTTGTGGAGAACATAATAGGCCCCACGGTAAACGGGGCGCACACAGCTTTAAGCCCCACTATGGACAGCGCAGCCTACCTTGTGGAAAATTTTTTAGGGCCGATGGTCATAGCTATAATAAGTGTTTTGATTTTTACAATCAGCCTTGGGATAATACAAATTATAGCAGGCTTTTTGGCGAAAGTTTTTAAAGGGCTGAACCATATTCCGGTATTGGGCTTTGCAAACAGGCTCGCCGGTTTTGCCGCCGGAGTGGCAATCGGAGGGGTAAATATCATATTATTATCATTTTTATTGAGTATAATAGTGATTATTACAGGCAATTCTTTGGGATTTTTAAATAACGATGTGTTGATGCAGAGTAAAATCTTGGCGCTAACAACCGGTATTAACCCATTTTTAACATAAGATTTTGGATAAAGGAGATTGAACAATGCTGTGCGAAAGATGCAAAAAACGCCCTGCGATGATATATGTGCAAACAAATGAGGACGGGCAAATGAAGAGTAAAGGTTACTGCCTCACCTGTGCCAAAGAGCTGGGAATGAAGCCTGTTGACGATATGATGAAGCAGATGGGTATAGGGGAAAAAGAGCTGAAAGCTATGGAAGAGCAGATGAACGAGTTTATGGAGGCAAACACCGACGAGGACGGAAGCTTTGATATGAAAAATATGTTCTCCATGCCCGGGGCAGAGGAGGAAGAGGACGACGAGGAAGACTTTGAACAGGGCGGCTCCTCTACAATACCTTTTTCCACCGATGGCTCAAAGAATGACAAAGACGAAAAAAAGAAGAAAAACAAGAACAAGAGAAAATTCCTTGACCAATACTGTGAAAATTTGACGCAAAAAGCCAGAGACGGTCAGGTTGATAATGTTATAGGCAGAG
>JAVVVT010000171.1:0-2633 GCA_036652515.1 Oscillospiraceae bacterium | reverse complement strand
TATCAAATTGTTAGCGCTCTTATGGGGGTTACTTTATGGCACCTGTTTGTCCTCCCCGATATCGAATGATAGGGGTTTACCTATAATCAGCCGATAGTATACAAGGTTATATCAAATTGTTAGCGCTCTTATGGGGGTTACTTTATGGCACCTGTTTGTCCGCCCCGATATCGAATGATAGGGGTTACCTATAATTAGCCTATAAAACACGAGGTTATATCAAATTGTGAGCGCTCTTATGGGATTTATTGATAACACCACGTCTACCCGCACATACATCGCACGGTATAATTTATCTGTAACCATAAGATAAAACCCCATTTTTGATAAATTAGCTGTCTGCACCATTTTATCCAGCTTTAAAACATAAACGCACTTTGTTCAAGCTTTTATTGACCTGCTAAGATACGGTATTTTGAGCCCGTAGCTCTGCTGCGTCTGCCATTGAAGCTTTTGGGAACGTTAAAAAAATAGTTTGCTTAAATATAAAATTACGGAGGTGACTATCACGGAAAATAATACATATACACATTCTGTTACCCTTGATAAAGACCTGTGCATGGGCTGTATCAACTGCATAAAGCGTTGCCCTACGGAGGCAATCCGTGTGCGTGATGGCAAGGCTTACATAATAAGCGAGAGGTGTATAGACTGCGGTGAATGTATCCGAGTCTGCCCTCATCACGCAAAAAAAGCGGTTTACAACGTGCTTGAGGATTACCGACATTTCAAGCATTTAGTCGCCCTTCCCGCCCCCAGCTTGTACGCTCAATTCAATAATTTAACCGACACGGAACCGGTGTTAGCCGGTCTTTTAGACATCGGCTTTGACAGCTTTTTCGAGGTCGCCCGTGCCGCCGAATTGGTGAGCGATGCCACACGACATATCATTGACAAGATGCCAAAACCTGTGATTTCAAGCGCCTGCCCCGCCGTGGTCAAGCTTATTAAGGTGCGGTTTCCCCAATTGGTAAGTCACGTTTTGCCCTTTGTTTCGCCTATGGAATTAGCTGCCAGGCTGTCTAAAGTGGAGATAATGGAGAAAACAGGACTTAAAGAAGAGGATATCGGCTGTATTTTCATATCTCCCTGCCCTGCAAAAATCACCGCCATAAACACGCCCATAGGCTCTAAGCACAGTTCGGTGGACGGTGCCGTGGCGATGAAAGATATCTACCCTCTGCTACTGTCAGCCATGAAAAATCCCAGCCGTCAAGTCAGCGCCACTGCCGGCAGAATAGGCATCTCTTGGGCAAGTGGCGGCGGCGAGAGCGAAGGGCTGATAAATGTTGAAAACTACCTTGCCTGCGACGGCATCGAAAATGTGATAAGGGTTCTTGAAGATTTAGAGGACGACAAATTCCGCAACTTGGATTTTGTGGAGCTAAACGCCTGTCCCGGCGGTTGTGTGGGCGGAGTGCTGGCGGTAGAAAACCCCTACATTGCCAAAACCAAGCTGAAAAAAGTCCGCAAATATATGCCCGTCTCCCTAAACCACTTGGAAAAAAGTATTCCAAACAGTATGCTTTGGGACACCCACTTGGAATATTCCCCTGTTTTTGAGTTGCAAGGCAATAAAATGGAGAAATTTCAAGCATATGCTGAATTAGAAAAAATATTGGAAACTCTTCCCGGGCTTGACTGTGGCTCTTGCGGAGCACCCACCTGCCGCTGTTTTGCTCAAGACGTGGTCAGCCACGAGGCAAAGCTCTCGGACTGTGTGGTTCTTATGAGGAAAAAATGGCTGAAGACAGCTATTCCCGATGACGGTAAATTTAAATAATTTTATCTTTTTAAAACACTTTTGGTATAATTTAAATAACTAAATTGGTGCTATTATTACACTTAGTATTTAATATTCTTGCTTAATAAATACTTTTGGTATAATTTTAACAGATAAATCAGTCCTATTATTACATTTAGTATTTAATAATTTCGCTTAGCAAATACTTTGAGTATAATTTAGCAAACAAATCGCCGCTATTATTACACTTAGTATTCTAAAGTCTTGCGCAAGCATAAAAATGGAGATACTTTGTCGGGGATTATATTTCCCTGTTAGGAGGAGTTATGACAGTTATTGAATTTGGTGAAAAATACTCTCTTAAAGCGCTGTCCTGTGGGGGTCCACGAGATATCAAAAGCGGTTTTTGCGGAGATTTATTGAGCTGGGTTATGGCAAATGCCCGAGAAGATTGCGCTTGGTTTACCGTTATGGGTAACATCAACGCCATCGCCGTCGCCAGTTTAAACGACATATCCTGTGTGGTGCTCTGCCATAACAGCGCCATAAATCCCGACGCCTTAGAGAAGGCAATTCAAGAAGAAATAACTGTTTTTTCCACTGAAAAGACCGTTTTTGAGATGGCAGGTTTGCTGGCAAAAGAGCTGAATTAAGGCGTTTATGCCTTGCGAGGTATACCATGAAATATGATTTACACATACACTCCTGTCTGTCCCCCTGTGGGGAGGAGGAGATGACACCCAACAATATTGTGGGAATGGCACATTTGGCAGGGCTTGATGTGATATCGGTGTGCGACCATAACAGCGCCAAAAATCTTGAGGCTGTAAAAATTTGCGCCCAGGGATTTGGGCTGAAACTTTTGCCCGGCATAGAGGTGTGTACTCAG
>JAVVVT010000170.1:0-2642 GCA_036652515.1 Oscillospiraceae bacterium | reverse complement strand
CTTATTTGTGTTATTACCTTAATTGTAGTTATAGAAGTAGCTCCATATTGGAATGTAAATTATTCTGAGGTATAAGTAGATATTTTCTATTCCTTCATAGAAGTAGCTCCATATTGGAATGTAAATTAAATAGGTCAATCACTATACATTTTTCTCCCTTTTATAGAAGTAGCTCCATATTGGAATGTAAATAAGGAATTAAAATTTCTAATCTTAGATTTAAGATTAATAGAAGTAGCTCCATATTGGAATGTAAATTTTGTTGTATGAATTGTAGTATAATTAGTTAGTGTATAGAAGTAGCTCCATATTGGAATGTAAATTAATCTAAGCAGTAAGGCATATGGCAGAGAAGCCAAAATAGAAGTAGCTCCATATTGGAATGTAAATTTGTATTCTATATCATTTTTAGAGTCAACCCTAGTCATAGAAGTAGCTCCATATTGGAATGTAAATCTTCTACTTATACATTATTGCCAAACTCAAGTTTTTATAGAAGTAGCTCCATATTGGAATGTAAATAGTAGATTCAGACTACTTCTTCAAGTAGTTAATAAAATAGAAGTAGCTCCATATTGGAATGTAAATACCCTTTACCGTTCAATAGTTTCAAGCTTCTACTACTATAGAAGTAGCTCCATATTGGAATGTAAATTGTGGAACTACTCCTTTAATTAAAGCCTCTGTATAATAGAAGTAGCTCCATATTGGAATGTAAATAGATAAGAAATATATTCATAATCAAAAAAAGGATACATAGAAGTAGCTCCATATTGGAATGTAAATTTTGTTGTATGAATTGTATAATAAGTTGTTGTATCAATAGAAGTAGCTCCATATTGGAATGTAAATTTTGTTGTATGAATTGTATAATAAGTTGTTATATCATTTATAGAAGTAGCTCCATATTGGAATGTAAATTTCATATAACAAATGGTTATACAATTAGTTAACTATTATAGAAGTAGCTCCATATTGGAATGTAAATATAATATTGTCAATTCCAAACTTTATTATATCGTCCAATAGAAGTAGCTCCATATTGGAATGTAAATCGCTGACTGTATAGTACCTTCTAAGTTAGAAGGAATATAGAAGTAGCTCCATATTGGAATGTAAATAGGGGAACGGGAGAAGAAATAATACAAACATTTAAAATAGAAGTAGCTCCATATTGGAATGTAAATTAGAAAAAATACGCTCTCCATTTTGTCCGAATCCAATAGAAGTAGCTCCATATTGGAATGTAAATGAACCAGGATTACTTAGACAAAATCCACTACCATCACATAGAAGTAGCTCCATATTGGAATGTAAATTTTGAAAACATTGCATGAGCTTCTTCATCTACTATAATAGAAGTAGCTCCATATTGGAATGTAAATATGAAATGTGATATAGAAGTAACGCACAGCTGGTATGATAGAAGTAGCTCCATATTGGAATGTAAATTCTATTAATAATGTAAGTCTGTAAGTAATGATATAATAGAAGTAGCTCCATATTGGAATGTAAATTATTTAAATATTTAACATAATCTTTCTTAGTTATTTATAGAAGTAGCTCCATATTGGAATGTAAATATTGTTATATGAATTTGTGATATAATTTGTTAATGTATAGAAGTAGCTCCATATTGGAATGTAAATTTTTCTACAACTAATCCATCCGTGTCGCTTATCCATATAGAAGTAGCTCCATATTGGAATGTAAATTGTGAAACTTGGTGTTATTTTACATATTTTATATTATATAGAAGTAGCTCCATATTGGAATGTAAATTAATAACACGTCATCCCATTCACACCACTTTTCTTCATAGAAGTAGCTCCATATTGGAATGTAAATGTCTTTTCATTCTTGACACGTTTTCTTGTATTTCTTCATAGAAGTAGCTCCATATTGGAATGTAAATGATATACTCGCATAAGGAGTTATATTTCTATAGTATAGAAGTAGCTCCATATTGGAATGTAAATCTATGTAAACGTAACTGGTAAGATTGCTTTCGCTTCATAGAAGTAGCTCCATATTGGAATGTAAATACAACTCTAGCTGATCATAAGTAATAAGGGATATCTAATAGAAGTAGCTCCATATTGGAATGTAAATTCTGCATAAGCATACAATTCTATCTTCTTAAATTTAATAGAAGTAGCTCCATATTGGAATGTAAATCGTAAAACATGTGGATGCAGTCGCTGAGGGAAAAGAGATAGAAGTAGCTCCATATTGGAATGTAAATATAAGAAAGAGAAATGATATATATAAGGAAGTAAAGCATAGAAGTAGCTCCATATTGGAATGTAAATACAATAAATTTAAAGCTTCTATTTCATATTCATTTAATAGAAGTAGCTCCATATTGGAATGTAAATGAAGGCAACAAGCACATCTATAAATGATGCATTACCATAGAAGTAGCTCCATATTGGAATGTAAATTTGGTATTTTCAAATACTTGTAATACTTTTGATTCAAATAGAAGTAGCTCCATATTGGAATGTAAATACGTTTGAACTGATGTTAGTGTAAGTATATAGACACAATTAATAGAACTAATTATAATAGAGGTAGATTAGAAATCACATGTCTAAAAATGGCAAGATATACAGAGGAATTTAAAAATACAATTATAGAAT
>JAVVVT010000169.1:0-2658 GCA_036652515.1 Oscillospiraceae bacterium | reverse complement strand
TTATAAGCACGGTAGATGTTATGGGCAAGACCCTTAACAATATTGATATCGCCGCTTTGGCACAGGTTCGCAGTATAATCCAGAGCAATCCTTTGGGGGATTTGACCTTTCTTATGGTCTATGTGGACTATGAAAATGTCAATATGATAGTCGTAAAAAACGAGGTTATACTGATGACAAGAACCTTGAATTTGACCGACGCTTGCTATAATTCCAATATACCCAAAACAGGGCTAACCCCTGATGAATACTGGGGCGCCGTGGTGGACGAGGACGAATTTGCCCAGCAGGTTTCCTCGGACATAAAGGCTTCAATAAGCTTTTTTGAGGCGCAGCAAAGGCGCCCAATAGATAAGATTTTCGTCACCGGAGAATACAATAAAATAGGCGAGCTGGCAAAATGTATACAGGATAAGTTTGAAGCGGAGATAAACACCGTTTGGGCGTATCCCGACATACTGAGCAAAGACGATATGAGCTACACCGCCGCCGTCAGCCTTGCTATGAGCGGATTGGGGGAATAACAGATGAACAACACAGTACAATTACTCCCAGCCGAATATAAAAAGCGGATAGCCGACAAGAAAAAGTTCAACAAAATCATAGGCGTTATGACCTATGTTATGCTGATTTCTTTGGTGATAATGGCTGGTAGCACGGGCTTGTCCGCCATCAAAAAAACACAGATAAATCTCCTTGAAAATGAAAAAATTGCCTTGCAAGGTCAAATCAATGCCTATGGAAAGTATGAGGCGATAGACCAAGAGAGAAAGGCATTGCAGACCAAAATTGACGGGGCAGAAGCCACCGACAGCGACCTTGTGGATTTAATCGGGAGCATAGCAGAGGTTATTCCCGGGGGAATATGGATAGAAAACATCGCTATTGCAGAAAAAGCGTTGACCCTCTCCTGTGCCGGAAATTCCTATGACGATGTGTCAAAAACTATGGAGACACTCTGTGAGTGTCGGTATATAAGTGAAGTTTATTGTCAAGGTTCAACTGAAAGCAGCGGCGTTGTAAGATTTACAATCTCCGCCGTCGTATTGTGAGGAGGCTTAACAATGAATATAGATTTAAAAGAACTAAGGACAAACAGGTCTCTTCAAAAAATTATCGCCTTGGCAATCATTATAATATTGTTTGTCTTTCTCTCGGTTAAAAACTTTGGCAAGATGTCACAGCTTAACACCGACATTGAAAATATGCGCACAGAAGTTGCCGTGTTAGAAAGCCGAATTGAATATCTAAAGGTTCTCTCCCAAAAGGAGGAGAGCATCACAGCCCAGATGAAAGCCTTGGAGGCTCGTCTGCCTAAGAGCGTAGGGCAAAAAGAATTGCTGTCTGTCATAGATGAACTTTGCAAAAAATACAAGGTGGAGATATCCCAAGTGGCTTTTGAGCCGGCGGTGGAATTTTTGGATTTTCATATGATGAACATACAGTTAGATTTAAGCGCAGAGTACGCCAATGCTATGAATATGCTCAACAGCCTGACAGACGATTACAGTTTGATGAATATCAGCAGTATTTCAGCCACGGGCTTTGATGGGGGCAAAGTTAAAGTACAAGCCACAGTCGCCGTCTATTACGGTTAAATAAGGCGATTGTGATAGGAAAGTGAGATGAGAAAATGGTAAAGACCTTACTTGGGCATCAATTGGTAGAGAATAAAATTATCACGGAAAAACAGCTTGACAGAGCCTTGGAATATCAAAAGGAGAAAAGCTCTTACGGTGTGCCTATAAGATTGGGCGCAGCGTTAGTTGAGTTGGGATTTTGTACAGATGAGGAGATTTCAAAAACCATCAGTGCAAAAACAGGATACGATTTTATATCTTTAAACAATATTGATATCGACCTTATGGCGGCTAATTTAATACCACTGCCGTTGATAAAAAGGTACAAGGCTTTCGCCATAGGCTTTGAGGATGAAAAACTTATGGTGGCAATGGCAAACCCAAATGACCTGCTTGCCATCGACGATTTGAGCCTTATAACGGGATATTCCATAAAGCCCACGGTTGTCTCCGACGCCGAGCTTGCCGGGGTGATTGAAAGATACGGCAACACCTCCACAGAGCTTGTTCAGAATATTGATGATGACGATGATGATAACGATAATGGCGTGGCAGACAATATTGACGATGCAGAAAAACCGGCGGTGCTCCTTGTCAGCCAAATAATAAACAACGGAATAAAAACAGGGGCAAGTGATATACATATTGAGCCACAAGAAAAATATTTGAGAATACGCTATCGTATAGACGGCGTTTTACACGAGGTTATGGAGCAGTCACGCAAACTCCACGCCTCGGTCATATCAAGGATAAAAGTTATGTCGGGTATGGATATAGCCGAGCGCCGTGTGCCTCAGGACGGGCGTGCCACAATCAAGTTAGACGGCAAGACCGTTGACCTTCGTGTGGCGTCTCTGCCCTCGGCATATGGAGAGAGAATGACAATCCGTATCCTTAACCGCAACGCAAAAAACATCACCATAGAAGAGTTGGGTTTCCCCTCAAAGGACAACGCAAGGTATATGGAGACAATACATCTGCCCTATGGATTTTTGCTG
Source organism: Oscillospiraceae bacterium (assembly GCA_036652515.1). Lineage (GTDB taxonomy): Bacteria > Bacillota > Clostridia > Oscillospirales > Ruminococcaceae > RGIG3102. Next base: position 80 of record JAVVVT010000169.1, on the reverse strand, counting down.
GTCACAGGCCCTACGGGAAGTGGTAAATCCACCACCCTGTACGCCACCTTGGCAGAGCTCAACTCCACTGAAAAAAACCT
>JAVVVT010000168.1:0-2683 GCA_036652515.1 Oscillospiraceae bacterium | reverse complement strand
CAGGTCTCCGCCGGCACGGAAGCAGTCGTCTGTGGGGTCATCTTTCGGGTCATAGCGGTACATTGCGCCCTCTAAATTCAGAGGTGGCTCCATAACTTCGGGCTGCGCCGTCCAAGCGCCGTAGCTATTTGGGGTGTACGCCGGCGCTCCGCCGTAGTTTCCATCTGTGCGCATAGCTCCGTCACGGTGATACTCATTCACCTGAACTTTTGCACGATTTACAGGAATTTGGTTGTGATTTACGCCAAGACGGTAGCGCTGTGCGTCGCCGTAAGCGAAAAGACGTCCCTGCAAAAAGCGGTCGGGGCTGAAACCAATTCCCGGGACAACGTGAGCCGGAGTAAACGCCGCCTGCTCGACTTCCGCAAAATAGTTTTCCGGGTTGCGATTGAGCTCCAAAACGCCCACTTCAATGAGAGGATAATCCTTGTGACGCCAAACTTTTGTGATGTCAAAGGGGTTTTCGTAGTGGGTTTTCGCCTGCGCCTCGGTCATAATCTGCACATACATGGTCCACTTTGGATAATCGCCCTTTTCGATTGCCTCATACAGGTCTTTTCCGTGATATTCTCTGTCCATTCCATTGATTTTCATCGCCTCTTCGTTGGAGAGGTTCTTTATTCCCTGCTGGGTCTTAAAGTGGAATTTGCACCAAACTCTCTCGTTGTTTTCGTTGTAGAAAGAGTAGGTGTGCTCGCCGAAAAAGTGCATATTTCGGAAAGAAGCAGGTATGCCTCTGTCGGACATAACGACGGTTATTTGGTGGAAGCACTCGGGAAGAAGTGTCCAAAAATCCCAGTTATTTTCAGCTGAACGCCTGCCTGTGCGAGGGTCACGCTTGACCGCACGGTTCAGGTCGGAGAAGTTGTGAACGTCACGGATAAAAAAGGTGGGGGTGTTGTTGCCAACCATATCCCAGTTGCCGTCCTCGGTGTAAAATTTCACCGCCACGCCACGGATATCACGCTCGCAGTCCGCCGCTCCACGCTCGCCGGCAACGGTGGAAAATCTAAGGAATAAATCGGTGACTTTGCCCGGCTGCAAAACCTTTGCTTTTGTGTATTTTGAGATGTCTTTTGTGACGGTGAGCTTGCCATAAGCGCCCCAGCCTTTTGCGTGCATACGCCTCTCGGGGATTACTTCTCGGTTGAAATGCGCCATTTTTTCCATCAGCCAAACGTCCTGCATGACCACGGGGCCTCTTTCGCCTGCGGTGATGGAATTTTCGTTGTCGGCAACAGGTGCGCCAACTTCATTGGTAAGCTTTGTGTAATCGTTCATGGTGATATTCCTTTCTCTTTTTTTGAATATTTATGTAGCTGTATTCAGATGAACACAGTGTTTTTTATGTAAAATACGGCGTTTGTTTGCCGTATTAACAACGTGGATTAAGCAAGATAAGTGTAGCAGTTTTCTGTGTGGTGTACAAGTTATTTCTTTAAAAAACCATACGAAGTTTTAAGTGGATTTTTGTCGCTTTTGCACAATTTACAGCCATAGACAGGCGGTTAAAATCCAGAGATAGCAACAAGTTTTAGGCAGCATAAGCATACCGACTTTTGGGTTTTTATTCTGAAATAAAACCACGGGAAGGTAGAAAAGAAAGCTCAATAATATGGCAATCCAAAGGGTGGAAAGCCCTGTTTGCACCCCTCGCCCCAAGAAAAACAGGGTGGCAACCCCCATACCTAAGGCGAAAAATGGAATGTTGCGCAAGAGGGCAAAATTTGAGGGTGGATATCGTTCGGTCCATTTATTTTGGGGCATAAGACAGATAATAATCCTCACCGCCGCCAAAAGATAGATATAAATAGTGTATTTTTGTGCGCCATTCACATACAAACTCTCAAGACCAATCTGCCATAGGAGAAGATAAAAAATCGTCATTGTCACAGAAGTTATCTGCTTGCCAACCCCTAAAGCGTGCCTAAAAGGTTTTTCGTCCCCTTTAAAAATGCTGTACATTCTTGGTATCAGATGAAAAGCGTCCCCAAATGCCAAAATCAGCCCCATAAGCCCTGCAATAAACCTTACGTCCCCCACAGAAGAGGTCATTATCAGTAAAAATCCGATTATCAGAGCAAAAAGCAGATAGGCAAAATCAAAAATCATCTCTATGCCGCCAAACATTCGTTTCATAGCTCACCTCTTTAATGTTTTTATTTACAAGTTATTGATAAAGAATATCAATAACTATTCCGTACTAATAAGATATCATATTTCCAGCAAAAAAGCAATAATTATTTTGAAAATTTTACCAAAACTTTTCAAAATATAAAAGGTCTTTCAACTTGAGGATATATATGTTACAATTAAAGAAAAATCGAGGGAGGAAATTCCAATGATAAAAATTGCGGTGATGGGCTACGGAGTGGTAGGCTCGGGCGTTGTGGAGCTGGTGGGAGGACACAAAGAGCTTTTGAAAAAAGCTTTAGGCGAAGAGATAAGCGTGAAAAAAATCTTGGTCAGGCGAGAATACAAAGAGTGTTCCGTCAGCGAACTTTTCACCCAAAAGGTAGAGGACATCATAGAGGACGACAAAATTTCGGTGGTGGTGGAGGCGATTGGCGGGGTAAATCCGGCGCTGAACTACGTCTCTTGGGCGCTGGAAAAGGGCAAAAGCGTGGTGACTTCCAACAAGGAGCTGATTGCAACTCACGGCTATGAGCTTATGCAGCTGGCA
>JAVVVT010000167.1:0-2700 GCA_036652515.1 Oscillospiraceae bacterium | reverse complement strand
GGAAAAATTTTTGATTTTTTCAACCGTCTTGCGGTAATCGGGCAAGACATTTTCTATCTCTTTATAAAACATTGCCGAATGGTTTTTATGCTTTATGTGGCTGAGCTCGTGAACCACTATGTAATCTTGGCACTCCTCATCAAGGAGCATAACCCTGTACGAGTAGCAGATTGCATTATCATAGCTGCAAGAGCCCCAGCGGCATTTTGCGCTTGTTATCTTCACCCTTGTGGGTTTAACATTCATTATACTAGAAAATTCCCGAGTTTTCTGTGACAGGGTCTCTTTCGCCCTGTCCTTTAGCAAATCTATCTGTTGTGGGGACAGAATTATGGCTTTAGACTTGTTTTCTCTATGCTTTTGAAGCTGTTTTTCTATCCAAAGAGTATTTTTATTTACGAAATCATGGATGTCCTTTTCTCTCATTTTTAAAGGCGCTCGCACCTTGACACAAAGGTCTCTGTCCACATAAATAGCCGCCGTTTTTCTTTTTGAACGTATTATACTGTACTGCATTTTCCCTTTATCCCCGATTGAGTGTTCATCAAAATATGGCAAAAGGCGGAAACTCCGCCTTTTTTTATATATATTATCTTGCCAGTCCCGGGGTGACATCTCTAAATCCGGACTCTAATTTGCCCTCTAAGGAGAAGGACATTCCCGTGCCTACGGCGACGCATTGTTCGGGGTTTTGCGCCAAAACCACGTTGGTGCCTAAATTTGCCTGCAAAAATTTATCAAGATTTTTCAGTTTTGCCCCAGCTCCTGTAAGCATGACCCCGTTCTCGAAAATATCCCCTGACAATTCCGGCGGAGTGACCTCCAAAACCTGTTTTATTGCGCTTAATATCTCTTGGATTATTGGCTCAATAATTGGATAAATATCCTCGGTGGATATCTCTAAAACTCCCGGCAAGCCACGGAGGAGGTTCATTCCTTTTATGGTGAACTTAACGTTTTCGTCTTCACCCGGCACACAGTTTGCCACCTCGTGCTTGAGGGTTTGGACGGTTCTCTGCCCCACCAAAAAGTTGTATTTGTTCTTTAGTGCCTTGGCGATTTCTCTGTCAAAGGTATTTCCTGCAATCTTTATGGATTTTGAGCAGACTATCCCTCCTAGTGAGATTACCGCCACATCTGTGGTGCCTCCGCCTATGTCCACTATGATGTTGCCGTTGGCTTTAAGCACGTCAATGCCTGCACCTATCGCCGCCGCAATGGGCTCTTCAATCAAGAACACCTGACGTGCTCCGGAGGAGACCGCTGCGTCCACCACGGCATTTTCTTCAATGCCTGTGACTGCGCTGGGGATACATATGCTCACCTTTGGCTTTACCACTTTTGAGTTGTAGGCTTTGTTTATAAAATATTTTACCATCTCTTTTGTGAGGGTATAATTTGATATAACACCGTCTTTTAAAGGGTACTCCGCCATTATGTTCTTGTGGGTTTTTCCCACCATAAGAAAGGCTTTCTCCCCGAAAGCTATGGGCTCCCCCGTCGCCGTATCATATGCCACGACACTGGGCTCATTGAGGACAATCCCCTCGCCCTCCTTATATATCATAACTTTGGTAGTGCCAAGGTCAATACCCACATCATTGTTATTTACCATACTTTTCTCCTTTTTTGTGATTGTTATATGTGTATGCCCAGGCAATAATATCTTTTGCCCCTGCTATCTTCAGCTGTGTGGCAAGGACTATGACAGTGTTTGCGCTGGTGATGACATCATCGATGAGTAGAATGTTTTTGCCCCGAACATCTCCCACCATTTTAAATGCGCCTATAAGGTTGACTTTTCTTCCCTCAAGGCTCAAACTGTGCTGTTTTGCCGTCCGCCTTACCTTTTCTATGGGGGTGGCGACGGGTATATTAAAGCCTGTCCCTATGCGCTTTGCCATCTCTTTGGGAACATCAAACTCAAAGCGGTGCAGCTTTGATTTATGAAAAGGGACAGATATTATAATATCTATACTATTTTGCGACAAAATTTCCTTTATGTCAATGGAAATATCCGTTAAAAGCGTATTTATAAATCTTGATGGTCTGTAAAACTTTGCCTCCAAGACAGCCCCACGGGGACTTTCGTCGTAATAATATGAGGCATAAAACTTTTTTATAAACGGATTTGTTATCCTTAAACAAATATCTTCGCCCTTTAATTTCAAAGCTTCTGCGCTGTTTTTGCATTTGGGGCAAAAGCCCTCCCCACCGGTCAGCTCTCCACAGGACTTACATTTTGGCGGAAAAAAGATGTATTTCACCCAAAGGGCAAAATCAGACATTGTATTCCTCCATAAAATGCGCTATACCCGAATACCTAAGCTGTTTTCGATTGCTCAGTACCATTTTTTTCATAATTTCCGATTGACCCACCACCACCAATAAATCCCTGGCACGGGTGAAAGCGGTATAGAGCAGATTGCGGTATTGAAGCTCCGTCGCCGTGTCGCTCAAGCACAGGATAACCGCCTTGAACTCACAGCCTTGGCTTTTATGAACCGTCACCGCCCAGGCGTGTTCCAACTGGTTGAAAATCTCCTGTTCATAGAGATAATTTTTGTCATCAAAGCACACCGTCATAGTCTTTGCGTGCCTGTCCACCTCTTTGATGTACCCGATATCCCCGTTGAAAACCCCCACGTCGCACTCGCCGTCCTCTTTGGTGTACTCCAAATCGTAGTTGTTGCGCACCTG
>JAVVVT010000166.1:0-2872 GCA_036652515.1 Oscillospiraceae bacterium | reverse complement strand
TCTCTAAGGTCACCATTATTTTAACTTTTCCCACGCCCATAACACTTGAAAGGATTTCTCCCAAATCAGTTTCCAATTGGGCTTGATAATCTTCGGCGCTCAGTTCATTTTTTCCCACTGATTTTTCGCTCTTTGCCGGAATTATTTCGCTCACGGCGATTAAAATAACCCCTACAAGCCCTATTATAACCAAGCTGTTCCAACCGAATTTGTTGAAGATTTTCTTGAACAATGGATTATTTGTCAGCTTTTCCATTTTATCCTCCGAAAATTATTACTTCTTTTTGCGCTATATCAGATAATAGGTTTGTTATATCCGCCTGCAAGCTTTCCTCTGCTCCAAAAACTTCTATTTTGCTCACAGTTAAGCCTGCCTCTTGTTCATATATATGCACAGAAATATTATCATAGCCTATTTTTTTTTCGTCAAGGCGCAATTTTATTGTGCTTTCAATCTGTGTCTGGGCTGATGTAACAATGTTCTCTAAAGCATTTTGCCCCGTTTCAACTGTTATATTTTGTCCATAGGCTATGGCATCAAGGCTGTTGGGCGCCAGCTCTCTCACCGGCTTAAAAATAGTGATTATTATAAACATTGCCACCACCATTCTCACCACTTTTTGAGTGTAGGTAATCTGCACCATATTCATAAGCAGCCCCATTATGTACCCTGAAATACACAGGACACCAATCGCTTGAGTTATGCTTTTCATATCACACCCCCTGTGTCATTTTTATCATTATGGTCAGAGAAAAGAGCAGCATTACCAAAAACAGAAATACTATGGACAATAGCAATTCAATTATGCCGATAAATCCGTGAAGCACACCGCATATAACGCTGTTATCCAAAATATCACTTATTATGTACATACCATTTATACACAGCCAATATATTGCCAGCGCTATGACGCAAGGCAGAAAAATCGATGCTATTGAGAGTATACCCACCGCACCTGCAAAACCTTTGACAGCCTCCATACTGGCGTAAACACTGCCTATGGCATCTTGCAGCGCCGAGCCTATTATGGGAACCGCCCTGGACACCACCACCTTGCCTGCTTTTACAGTTAGGTTGTCCTGCCCCTGTGTAATAGTGGTCTGCACGGTCAAAATAAAACAAATAATAGAAACCAGCCCCTGCATAATAAGCTTTACCGTCTTTAGATAGAAGTCGCACAGGCTTTTCAGCCTTACCCCGGGAGAGACCGAATTGGTGACGGTCATCGCCAGATACAAATTCATAGTTGGCAAGATGCTCACAATACAGAAATTTGATATGAACACCAAGCTTATGAGGAAAAAGCCCGTGTAGATAGTTGAGGTTAAAAATTCACCGCTGGAAGCGGATATTCCGCCAAATACAGGCAAAAATGTCGCCATAAAGTTTTTTACATTGATTAAGCTTTGGCTGACCATATCTATGAGATTTCTAAATGGGGTGAGCAAATTAATAAAAACAGTGAGCACACAAAGAGAATTTATAATTTCAGAAATTCCGCCGTTTACATTGCCCTCAAAAAGTTTGACCACGGAGCATAAAATGATTATTGCCGAAACTCTGTAAAACATTGTTAGCGGCGCTGCTGCCTTGTCCTCTACCTGATTTTTAAAATATTCAAAAATCTCTTTGACGCCTATACTTAATATATTTGTGGTATCTATCTGCTCTTCCTTGGCAATTTTGTCTATCTGAGATTTGTAATCTCCCTCAGCCCCCACTTTTATGGGACATACCATAAAGAAAATCAAAAAACTTATAATCCATATTTTTTTCATATAATCAGTTGCCCTATCAACTCCATCACCTGCAAAAACACCGGCATTGCAAGGACGATAATCGCAATTTTTCCCACAAAAACCATTTGATTGGCAAGTGCTTTATTTCCGTTATCAGTTGCAATATCCGCAACAAACTGGGTGATAAGCCCTGTACCCACCGCTTTAAATATAATTTCAAGCCCATTGAAAGCCACCTGATCAGCCACAGTTTTTATGGTTTCAATCGCCGGAGACACGGTTTTTATTATGTAAAGTAGAATTACTATACAGCAAGCAATTGTTATCAGTGCGCTGATTTCTTTGCTGAAAGTGGGCAGAGTATTCACCAAGGTCACCACTATTAGCACTACTCCCGCTATTTTTATTATATCCATAATTTACAACTCAAAAAGATATTTTATAGTGACAAACAGCTCTTTTACCTGAAATATTACCATAGTCAAAACCACTATTAAGCCCATCAAGGTGGTGAGCATAGCCTGGTCCTCTCTGCCTGAACGCACTAAAACTTGATTGAGCACCGAGACAATTATCCCAATCGCAGCTATTTTGAAAATTAAATCTACTTCCATTTTCTACTCCTCATAATATTACAAGTGAAATTATAATTCCCACTGATATCCCAAAAATTAAGTTTAGCTTTTGATTTGCTTTATACCTTTCAAGAAGCTCGGCTGCCTGCTGTGAAAAAAAATGAATATTATTTGTTATGTATTCAAGCTCCGCCGATTTGTTTTTTTCTCCTAAGGTGAGGATAAACTCACCTACATTCGTTACATTTTGAGGATATAAAAACTTGTTCTCACCAAGCTTTAAAACAAAATTTTCTCGCTCAAGGAAGCTAAATTCTTTAAAAAATTTACACTCTGACAGGTTAATTTTTTCAAATAAATCGGTGTATTTCTCCCCGAAAACTCCCGTTAATTTAAGCTTTTCAGCTATTTCTTTGGTCTCTTTTAAGAGCAAATAACTGTTGTAATCATAAAAGCTTTTACGGCAAGCCAAGAAACTGCAAGCGATGATAATAAAAATGCTTCCCATAAATTTAAACATCAACAATCTCCCTAATTGTAAATTTACCCTCTATATG
>JAVVVT010000165.1:0-2876 GCA_036652515.1 Oscillospiraceae bacterium | reverse complement strand
GCGGAGGATATTCTTCAAACAGTCTACCTCAAACTTCTGCAAAGCCCAATTATTTTCCAAAGTGACGAGCACGAAAAGGCTTGGCTGATACGGGTTTGTATAAATTTATGCAAAGATATGCTGAAGAGCAGCAGAATAAAAAAAGTCTCTCCCCTTTCTGATATAGATTTAACTGTCGGCGCCGATGATGAGGCAGTTGATGAGCCCTATCCGATTTTGTCCTATGTTCGCAATCTCTCCCCAAAGCAAAAGGCCGCTATCTATCTGCATTATTATGAGGATAAATCGGTGGCGGAAATCGCAAAGCTTATGGGGACAAATCAAAACACCGTGCTTTCTTGGTTGCGCCGTGGGCGAGAGAATTTGAAAAAATCTTTGAAGGAGGAATTTTAGATGTTAAACGACAAATACAAGTCCGAATTGGACAGAATAAAAGCCGACGATGATTTTAAGCAGCGCACTATAAAAATGCTTGAGGAAAAACAATCTCAACTCAAAAATAGCGGTAATGAAATCATTTTTGACACCTCTGCCCCCAAAGGCAAGACCATAAAGTTTAAGTCTGTGCTCTCTGTCGCCGCCTGCGTCGCTTTTATGCTTGTGGGATTTGCCTTCTATGGCAAAGACGTCTTTTTTCCAAAACTCCCCCTTGAGCCTGAAATGTATGCTCTGCCAAAAAGCGCCCAAACTGCGCCAACATATAGTAAAGCTGATGCCACCCCCCTTGCCCCCTCCAACAAAAAAGCGGACAGTGAGCGGATAATCAGCGAGTTTTCCACGGGCTCTGGTATGGGCTTTGAGGGTCTTTTGGCGTATGATATATCAGATTTAGAAAATGGGAACCCCTATGGGGCGGATATGATTTTCCGAACACTGCCTGTTTTTTATCACTCGGTCGCCGATGCTCAAAATCTTCAAAAAATTTGCTCTGATAGCGCCAAAAAAATCAATAAAGAAATCACATCGTTCCAATACAGCTACGTTACCTTGGTGTACGAAAACGGTCAGGTCTCCACCCATAAAAACTATGACACCCCTTCCCCCGCTCCCCTTGCGCCCAGCGATATTCTTTACAGCGTCACCGCCAACTTTGACGGGGGCTATATGAGGGTGCAAGCTTCAAGTGGCAGCCTTAGCATATTTTTCAATCCCGCACTCTCTGTGGACGGAATTGCCTGCACTCACGATAACAACAACCGTGAAACCGTCCTGTCAAACACACAGGTATACAATGAAAAATTTAAAAAGTTTGTGGATATGAAAAATCCCACCTGTGAGGCAATGGGGGATTTTACTTTCAAAGGCGACCGCCTGTGGAATTCTTATGTATACGAGAAAAGCGATGACCCTGCCCAGGCTATCTTTAATTTCTGCATAAATCCTGTGCAATTTATCCAAAACGAAGAGGAGGAATTGTGGGTTTTGCGCCGCTGTGTCAGCGATGATAAAAAGGTTGCCGACCTGCCTGCTATCACCTCATCTCAGGCTTTGTGGAAATTGTACCAGGGCGAATATCTAACCACCGTCCCCTATCCCATAACCGACGACACCCTTGTAAGCAAGATAGAATTGGTGTATCGCCTGCCCGCTTTTGATGAGCGGGAGATGAAGTATGAGGGGTATATTCTCCCCCTGTACAAATTTTATGTGGAGCTTCCCCAGATGGCTATGGAAAACGGGCTTAAAAGTTATGGCATTTATTACGTCAACGCCATTGATGAAAACTATGTGGAATACACCGTAAAAGATATTCAATTCAATTAAAAAAACGCCCTGTGGGCTGTACAGTGACCTCCTTTAGTTAGGTTTTTATTCTAACTTTTGGCGCCTGCACAGTGACATAGGGCGTTATTATTTATGCTATATTCTCAAATTTTATGCTCAAACTTTGCAATGGGGTTTGCTTGAATATGCTTCGTATTTTAAAGAATTATCTCCTCAAGGCGCCGCACTCTCCACCGCAGCTACCGCCATTGGGCTGGCTTGCCCCTTGTTTTTGCTGTACTCGTCCACCGCTTTTATCTTCTCTTCGTCGATTATAAGTGGGGTATTATGGAGGATATCCAGTATGTCGGGGTTGTCAAACTCGTAGGGTCTCACCTGATGAATTAAGATGTAATCCACCAACATTTGATAGGTTTTTTTGGTGAAATGTATCCCGTCGCCTGCGCTGTATTTGTTGGCTAAAATCCCATTCACCGACAGATAATCAAACATATCCAAATAGTAGACACCCTTTGTTTCCTGCGCTATCTGCTGAAGGACAAGGTTGTATTTTCTTATCCATTTTGGGGAAGAAAAGCTCATTTTGCGAATTGGCGTCATAGAGCAAAGCACTATATCAGCGTCTGGCACAGTGGTTTTTATCAAAGCGATTATCTCCTTGAAATTGGCACTGTACTCCTGTGTTTCTATCATATTTATATCGTTTAGCCCTAACATTATATAGACGTATTGGGGTTGCTTTTTCTTTAAAAACTCTTGTAATAAGTACTCTTTTCCGTCATTTTCTAAGGTTTGCAAGAGGATATTTCTGCTGCCTACGCCGACTTTGCTCAAAACACGGTTGGCGTTTTGCAATTTATAAAAAGTAAAACCTTGAAAAATCGAGTCCCCCACAAACACACTTTTCTCCAAATAATCCTGCGACTGGGTGCAAAGCTGTGAGGACAAATCCCAGCTTTGATTGGTGAGGAGGCAATATTTTTCGCTCACGTCCTTGGCATTGGATATAATCTTTAGATATTCTGCCACCGTCTGCGCTTTTATAGGCACAAACTGCCCTTTTATATCACTGTCGGTGGGCTGGGTTTCATTTTTGCTTATCTTGATATCGCCGCCTGGTAAAACTTTATATGAGCTTGACATATCCGATG
>JAVVVT010000164.1:0-2899 GCA_036652515.1 Oscillospiraceae bacterium | reverse complement strand
AAAAACTTGGTGTTATCCTTTGGAAAATAACTCTTTGTGGTGCTTACGCCCCATTTTATAAGACCTTCGTCCGGCTCAAACTCACCGTTTATCATCTCAAAGAGGGCAGTTTGTCCAGCCTCATTGTCTCCGATAAGGGCTATTTTGTCCAGCCGGTTGACGAAGAAAGACACGTTGTCCAAAACTTTTGTGCCGTCGATTGTCTTGCTCACGCCACGCACTTCAAGCACATCTTTTCCAACTTCTCTGTCCTGAACAAAGCCCACAAATGGGTATTTGCGTGAGGAGGCAGGCATATCGTCTAACTGGATATTATCAAGCACTTTTTTTCGTGAGGTCGCCTGTTTTGACTTGGATTTATTTGCTGAAAATCGTCTGATAAACTCTTCCAACTGCTTGATTTTCTCTTCTTTTTTCTTGTTTTGATTTTTCAAAAGCTGGTTCATAAGCTGGCTGGACTCATACCAGAAGTCGTAGTTGCCGGCGTACATTCTGACTTTGTTGAAATCTATGTCCACGGTGTGGGTACACACAGAGTTTAAAAAGTGCCTGTCATGGGAGACCACCAAAACTGTGCCGGGAAAATCTATAATAAATTCTTCCAGCCAAGTTATGGCATCAATGTCCAAATGGTTGGTAGGCTCATCTAAAAGAATAATGCTGGGCTTGCCAAAGAGTGCCTTTGCCAAAAGCACCTTTACCTTGTCACGGCCGTTGAGATTTTTCATCTGTGAAAAATGAAATTCTTTGCTCACGCCAAGACCGTTTAAGAGCTGTAAAACTTCGGTCTCCGCCTCCCAGCCGTCCAATTCGGCAAATTCGCCCTCTAATTCGGCGGCTCTTTCACCGTCCTCCTGAGTGAAGTCCGCCTTTGCGTACAAATCGTCCTTCTCTTTCATAATTTGATACAGGCGAGGGTTGCCCATAATCACGGTTTCCATAACATAGAACTCGTCAAATTTAAAATGGTCTTGATCCAAAACGGACATTCTGGCGTTTTTGTCAAGAAAAACCTCTCCCTTTGTGGGCTCTTTTTGACCTGATAAGAATTTTAACAGGGTACTTTTTCCGGCGCCGTTGGCACCGATAATTCCATAGCAATTGCCTTGGGAAAAAACAAGATTTACGTCTTTAAATAGGGTTTGACCGTCAAACTCGTGGGTTAATTCTTTTACTGTCAGCATTTATTTATTTCCTTTTCTCAAGTTTATTTTTTTAACACGTCATACATTACATATTATACTATACATATGCAAAATTAACAACGTGTAAATTTTTATTGCCCTCAGAGGATATTAGTGTTATACTAAAATAAATATAAACGTAAATATAAGGAGGCTATTATGTCCTATTCACCATCACTGACTTCTGCTTTTAACGGCGCAAAGAACAGAAGCAATATTCTTTCGTCCTCGGGTATGTGCTCTTTTTGCACAGAGGAGTGCCTTGGCACTTGCGAATTAGGTCTCGCTGCCGTTTTGGGCTCACAGACTGTATACCCCACCAATACCGGCTCAAATCAAGTGGCATCTGAAAAAGAATACCCCATAGATTTCTCCCATTTTAATATTAACGGACACGTTTTTGGGGCAAAGGGTACAAGACCCAATTACGAGGACGCCACAATCTTCAATGTGAAGATGGAGCGCAGTTACGGCGTGGACAATCAAGTGAAAATTGCACTGCCTTTTATGCTGCCCGCAGTTATCAAACTAAACTGGAAAGATTATTTTGCAGGCGCTGCAATGGCAGGTGTCTGCTGTGTTATAGGCGAGGGTTGCCCCAGCAAAGACCCGAATTTGCAGTATAAAGACGGCAAAATCGTAAAGTTTGAAATGTTAGGCGAAATGCTGGACTCTTTCAGAAAATATTATCGTGGCTACGGTCAGATAATTCTCCAGTGCAATGTGGAGGACGATATGCAGGGACTTCCCGAGTATGCAATAAAAGAGCAGGGAGCACAGGCTATTGAGTTCAAATTCGGTCAAGCCGCCAAAGGCACCCAGCCGGCAAGATTTATCAAAGGCGGATATGAAGCCGCAATTAAAAAGCAAGCCGAGGGATATATAGTTCGCCCGGACCCCTCTGCCCCAGATATGAAAAAAGCTTTTGAAGAGGGAGTTTGCCCTAATTTTTACGCCTATGACCGTTTGCCGCTGTGGGACACAAAGTATATGGTTAAGCGCATAAAAGAGCTGAAAGAATTAGGTCTCAAAAACGTATACTTCAAAATGGCTGGTTATGACCCCAGCGACCTTGAGACGGTGCTGAGGATTGCCTCTGTGGCGCAAGTTGATATGGTGACCTTTGACGGCGCAGGCGGCGGCAGTGGATATAGCCCTTGCAAGATGATGAACGAGTGGTCTCTTCCCACAGTTTGCCTTGAGAGCGCTGTGTGCGATATAGTCAACAGATTAGAGGACGAGGGTCTGGCAATGCCGGCAATTACAATCACAGGCGGAATAGCAAGCGAGGATCAGGCTTTCAAGGTTTTGGCTTTGGGAGAGGGAAATGTGACGACTGTGGGCGTTTGTCGTGCTGCTATGGCGGCGGCTATGAGTGGCAAAAAAGTCGGCGAGATGATAAAAGCCGGTAATGTTCCCCCTATGTATGCAAAATACGGAACCACGGTGGAAGAAATTTTTGCTGATTTAGCTGATTTAAGATACATATATGGCAAAAAAGCCAATGATTTCCCCACAGGGGCAATCGGGGTTTTCTCCTATTTGAACAAGATGGCGTTTGGCGTAAAACACTTTGCCGCCCTAAATAGGAAATTTGATATTGACTATCTTGACAGCAGTGATTTGATACCCTTGACCAAGGACGCAAAAGACTTGCTGAATGGGGAATGGTTTGAATATTAATCCCTTATAAAATTGGCTCTGTGCCAATAGAC
>JAVVVT010000163.1:0-2994 GCA_036652515.1 Oscillospiraceae bacterium | reverse complement strand
GGAACCTTTTGACTTAGAAAAAGATGTCATCGGAAGAATGAAAGAGACACAGGCACAAGGCAAGAAGAATTTCATTATCTTGGTGGCAGAGGGCGTGGGTAAGGTGTTCAAAATAGCGGAGGAAATCCAAGCTCAAACAGGGATTGAAACAAGAGCGACGGTGCTGGGTCATGTGCAAAGAGGCGGCTCACCAAGCCTGCGAGACCGTGTTATGGCATCACAGATGGCGGTTCACGCTGTCAACTTGCTAAATTCAAACAAATACAACCGTGTGGTAGGCTATAAAAACGACAAGATTGTGGATTTTGATATTGAGCAAGCACTTTCTATGAAAAAAGAGTTAGACCAAGATTTGGTGGAAGTGGCGAGAGTTATTTCTATCTAAAATAAAGCGGTTATTGCTATATAGTAATAAATAATATAGGACTTGTGGGATTTTATTATCCACAGGTCCTTTGTTTTATAAACAAAACAAATTGCTGTATAAATATCATTACTTTTTTCATTTTATTTATCTGATAGCGTATATATTACATTTGTCAATGCTTTTCTACAAAATATGATTATATAAATATTTCAACTGATAATGTTGCACAAATTAATGCTGACTAATACCTAAATTTTATGTAATTAATGACGGTAATTCATTGTTTATTCATAGTTTAGAAATATCTTGTTTTATGCCTTATGTATGAAATATATACAAATTTCAAATGCAAATTTGTATGATTTCACAATATAATTTAGATAAATACAGTTTTAAAAATGTGTTGACTATGTGAGGACAAAGTGCAATAATATCAACTATCAAAGAGGTCGGAACATTGTAAATTCGATTGACTTGAGTAAAAAATTAAAGGTGAGCGGACGCTTAAAGGGAGGTGATCATCGGTGACTGGCGACATTAGTGGCATTAGTGATATAGAGGACATTATTAGAGTTGCGTTTATCCTACGCCCAAGAAAAATTAGATTGTACTTTGACAAGTTAATATGTCTTTATAAACCGGTGATTTATACCAATTTTTTACGGGCAATTGTTTATTGATTAAATTTTTTATATTTGAGAGGGATTTATTATGTTTTCGTGGACTCCATTAGCTTGTTTTACCGCCATCGCAGCCGTTTACGCTTGCGGTGACTTTTTATCCAATAAGACCAAAGGGTACATATCTTCCATGGTCTTCGCCGCCATCATAGGTTTGGCGATGTTCTGGCTGGGCGTATTTCCAAAGGATATAGCCGTCAATTCAACACTTACCGCCACCTTGAGCGGATATGCAGTGGCACTTTTATTGGTCAATATGGGCACTTCAATCGACCTTGAAAGCTTGCTTGCAGAATGGAAAACTGTTCTTATCTGCTGCGCAGGTTTGGTGGGTATAGGCATACTCAGTTTTACAGTGGGTATTTTTATATTCGGCAGAGAGTACGCTCTCACAGCAGCTCCTCCTATCGCCGGCGGCGTTATCGCATACCAAATTGTGGCGGAAGTTGCAACGGCAAACGGCAGACTTGACCTCGCCGGATATGCGGCACTTGTTATGGCATTACAGGGCTTTGTGGGTATGCCAATCGCTTCTATATGCCTTAAAAAAGAACTTTCCAAAATGTATAAAGACGGACATCTTTCCGCCGATTACACCCCTGAAAAGGCAAAGAAATTAAAAATTCCCGAGACAAGAATTTTCCACGATGTGGCAGTAAAAAATGACACACCTACTTTAAAATTTGCAAAATTAGGTCTTGTGGCAATCGTGGCTTATATGTTTTCTTCCCTTACAAAAGGTTTTATTAATGTGAATATCTCATACCTGATATTTGGCGTTATATTCAGAAAAATTAACTTTTTGCCAAAGAATGGATTGCAGTCCGCAGGCGGTTACGGCATATGCTCAATGGCACTTTACGCACTGCTTTTCAACGGCTTCTCAGGCGTTTCACCCTCAGACTTCTTAGCTATGATTTGGCCTATTGCAGGTATGCTGCTCCTTGGCGCAACAGGTATCTGTGTCCTTGCAGTTGTAGCAGGCAAAATGGTGGGCTACTCACCGGCAATTTCAATAGCAGTGGGTATCACGGCGATGTTCGGCTACCCCGGCACAGAAATTATCTCAAAGGAAGTCGTCTCATCTATGGATAACTTCAGCGATATTGAAAAAGAAAAAGCATTGGATTTTGTTATGCCAAAGATGATTGTAGGCGGTTTTACAACAGTTACAATCGCATCGGTTGTTTTTGCAGGAATAATCGCCCCTATGATTTTTTAATAATCAGTCATTATAAAGACAGGTATTTTTACCTGTCTTTTGTGTATATTGGAAATTTTTTATATTATTATTATTATTTTAAGGAGATTTATTATGTCAAGCAAAGTTTTAAAGTGCGGAAAATTATTTGATTCCGAAAATGAAAAGGTCTTGGAAAATGTGCTGGTTTTTGTAAAAGAGAATAAAGTGGAAAAAGTTTGTCCATACGGCGCAGCCACAGAGGGCTATGAAGTCATTGATTTATCCGATAAATTTGTCACACCGGGGCTTATGGACTGTCACGTTCATCTCACTTCAAACGGAGAGGCGGATTTTGGCGGCGAACACAGAACCTTAGGCGATTTGACGCTCTTTGCAATGCGCACGGCACAGGCTGATTTGATGGCAGGATTTACCTCACTTCGCAGCGTTGGCGATGCGGGATTTGTAGATGTGGCATTGCGTGATGCCATAAATCGTGGGGAGGTCATGGGACCAAGACTTATGGTTTCAGGTCCTTGTCTTGGAACAACAGGAGGTCATGCAGATGACCATTTCAACCCATATATCTCCAATTCACAACCTATGGGAAATATAGGGGACGGACCTGTTGAATTGATGAAAGCGGCAAGATACAACATTAAACACGGTGTTGACCTTATAAAATTTATGTCCACAGGCGGAGTTATGAGCAAGGGCACAGAGGTTGGCGCACAGCAGATGAACTTTGAAGAGATGAAAGCTAT
>JAVVVT010000162.1:0-3018 GCA_036652515.1 Oscillospiraceae bacterium | reverse complement strand
TCCGGCTGTAAATCATAGGTGGCAACCTTGGGAGAGGGGATTAACGCCCTGTCCTCATAGTCGTATTGACCCTCAACTCCGCCGTTGAAGAAAAATGTGACGTGAGCATATTTTTCCGTCTCGGCAATCCTTAACTGGCTAAACTCTTTATCAGAAATATATTCGCCAAAGGTGTTTTTAAGGCTTTGGGGTTTGAATGCCACTGCCACATTTGGCATAGAGGCATCATATTGGGTAAAACATACATAATTCAGTTTTAAATCGTTATCCTTGCGCTGGAAACCTTGAAAGTTTATATCTACAAGGCTGCGTGTGAGCTCTCGTGCTCTATCAGGGCGGAAGTTAAAGAAAATGACGCTGTCACCGCTTTTGACGGTGCTGTTTTCCTCTACAATAAAGGGTAGGATAAACTCATCGGTCACGCCTTTTTTATAGCTCTCTTCTAAGTGGCTAACAGGGTCCGCCACCTTTTCGCACTGAGCATAAACCATGGCATTATAGGCGCTTTCCACACGCTCCCAGCGGTTGTCTCTGTCCATTGCATAAAAGCGACCGTGGACAGTGCCGATTTTGCCAACGGAATTTTTTGCCATAAAATCACCTAAGGATTTTAAAAATTCTGCTCCGCTGACGGGGCTGACATCACGTCCGTCCATAAACGGGTGGACATAAACCTCCTGTGCTCCTAACTTTTTGCACAGGGTGAGGAGGGCAAAGCAGTGGGAAATATGGCTGTGAACTCCGCCGTCGGACATAAGCCCCATAATATGCACCGCTTTGTGGCTTTCCACAGCGTGTTTTATTGAGCAGACCAAGGCATCATTTTCAAAAAAATCCCCATCGGAGATGGATTTTGTAATTCTGGTGAGCTCTTGATAGACCACCCTGCCTGCGCCCATATTTGTGTGTCCCACCTCGCTGTTGCCCATCTGTCCCTCGGGCAGTCCCACGTCAAGTCCGCTGGCACCTAAGGTGACGGTGGGGTATTCTTTGAATATCTTGTCTAAATTGGGAGTTTTGGCTCCCTTTATGGCATTGCCTACCACCTTATCGGAAAAGGCAAAGCCGTCCATAATACATAAAACTATCGGTCTTTTCATTTTTTGCTCCTTAATTTGTAGCGGCAACGATTTGTGCAAAGTCTTCTGCTTTGAGAGAAGCTCCCCCTATGAGACCACCGTCGATATCTTCCATAGATAGCAGCTCTTTTGCGTTGGCGGCGTTCATAGACCCACCGTATTGAATGGTCAGCCCCTGGGCTATCTCATCGCCGTACAACTTACATACAAGGCTGCGAATATAACAGCAAATCTCCTGTGCCTGCTCAGAGGAGGCGGTTTTTCCTGTGCCAATCGCCCAAATAGGCTCATAGGCTATTATTACCTCGCCCATATCCTTGCCGCTGATTTCACACAGTGCATTGGTGATTTGAACTTTTATAATGTCATTGGTTATATTATTTTCACGCTGGGATAAATTTTCTCCCACGCAGATAATTGGGCTTATCCCATTTGCAAGGCAGGCTTTGGCACGCTTGTTCACGCTTTCGTCGCTCTCGCCAAAATACTGCCGTCTTTCACTGTGGCCGATTATGGCATATTTAATCCCGAAAGATTTAAGCATATCGGCGGAGATTTCTCCTGTGAAAGCGCCGCTTTTCTCCCAGTGACAATTTTGCGCTCCGATTTCAATACAGCTGCCCTTGGCGGCTTCCACAGCGCAGGGGATATTTATAAAGGGGACACAGAGCAGAACTTTACAGCCCTGTGCCTTGACGACCTGCCCCATTTTTTCTAGGAGAGCGGAGGTCTCTTGGGCGTTTTTATTCATCTTCCAGTTTCCGGCGATAACAGGGCATCTTTTATCTTTTTTCATTTTTTTCTCCTAAATTCAAGTAAAGCGGCAAGTATCTGCCGCTTTATCTTTTCCATATTTATTTGTCGTTTAGCGCAGCGATACCCGGGAGCTCTAAGCCCTCTAAAAATTCCAGTGATGCGCCGCCGCCTGTGGAGATATGGGTCATCTTGTCGGCAAAGCCCAATTGCTCAACTGCCGCAGCGGAGTCTCCGCCGCCGATTATGGAGATTGCACCGCTGTCTGCCACTGATTTTGCCACAGCCTTGGTGCCTTTTGCAAACTCGGGCATCTCAAAAACGCCCATAGGACCGTTCCATATAACCGTGCCGGCGCCCTTTATCGCCTTATCAAATTCCTCTTGAGCTTTAACGCCGATATCCAGCCCCATCCAGCCCTGTGGAATTTTATCGCTGTCCACGGTTTTGAAGTGGCAATCCGCCTTAAAGTCATCGCCTATAACGGTGTCAAGGGGCAATAAAAGCTTCACGCCCTTCTTTTCCGCCTTGTCCATAAGCTCCTTTGCCAAGGTCAATTTGTCCTCTTCGCACAAAGATTTGCCTATCTCATAGCCCTTTGCTTTAAGGAAGGTGTACGCCATACCGCCGCCGATGACAAGGGTGTCAACTTTGTCGATTAAATTTTCAATCACACCTATCTTATCGCTGACCTTTGCTCCGCCTAAAATCGCCACGAAAGGTCTTTTTGGGTCTTTCAACGCAGTGCCCATTATGTCGATTTCTTTTTGAATTAAGAACCCGCAGACAGCAGGCAGATAAGCCGCAACTCCGGCGGTGGAGGCGTGAGCACGGTGAGCGGTGCCAAAAGCATCATTCACATAAATCTCTGCTAAATCCGCCAAAGCCTTTGAGAAAGCAGGGTCATTTTTTTCTTCTTCTTTATGAAAACGCAGATTTTCAAGCAACATTATATCCCCGTCTTTTAACGCTGCCGCCTTGGCTTTTGCGTCCTCGCCTATAACATCACAAGCCATCACAACAGGACAGCCCAAAAGCTCTTCCAATTTTTTTTGGACAGGGGCGAGGGAATACTCCATATTGAACTCACCCTTTGGTCTTCCTAAGTGTGAGCATAAAATCTGCTTTGCACCCTGTGCTTTGAGATACTTTATGGTTTTTAAGGCTTCCACAATTCTCTTGTCAT
>JAVVVT010000161.1:0-3159 GCA_036652515.1 Oscillospiraceae bacterium | reverse complement strand
CTTTTCTCCAATAATCGCCGCTCTCTATTGCCTGTTCCGTGGGGACTTTCCACACAGCTTCCGCCTCTCCCGTCAAGGAGGATTCGTCCACACTAAGGTCGTTTGAGCTCACCACAACGCCGTCGGCAGGGATTTTTACTCCCTCTACAATCAGCATTATATCTCCCGGCACAAGGTCTGCGCTGGCGATAACTTTTTCTTTTCCGTCACGAATTACCTTGATGTGAGGAGCGGATAAGTCCTTTAATGCGCTCAAAGTTTTGTCGGTTTTCCACTCTTGAATGATGTCAATACTGATTATTCCTATGACGAATATTAGCATTATTATGCCGTCTCTGGGTTCTCCCAGTATAAAATATATTGTTGCCGCCACAATGAGCAGCAAAAACATAGGCTGGCAGATAATGTGTATCGCCTTGCTGAAAAAGCTTTGTTTTTTCTCTTGAGTGAGCTCGTTTTTTCCATACTGCTCTTGCAGTTTTTGGGCGCTGACTTCTGTCAACCCCGTGAATTTGTTTTCCCTTGTCATAAAAAGTTACCTCTTTTTTATCGCCTTTCGGCATTATTCGGATAACTCTATGCCACTTCATTTCAAGGTCTATCTTCCATTTTATGTGTATTTGGATATAAAAATAGCACACCTATGGAACATACTACTGTCCCACAGATGTGCCTGTTTAAAATGCACTCTATTGCCGATTGACGGCCCAGCCCCACGAACCCACTACTTTGGTTCATCGCCTGCTCAGATTGTACTGTTGATCTTGCATTCATTTGTAGAATGTAACGCAGTGCAAAGAGGTTACTTTGATTATATCCATTAAATACGCCTTTGTCAATTGTTTTTGTGTGAATTTATCCATAGCGCCCTTTGCGTTTTGAGGGGCGGCACCGCAAGGTTCTCTTGGTGGGAAGGGACTGTTATGTTAGACAGCACCCTGTGTTTGGTAGCGTAAACAGTGGACAGATTAAAGTGAAACTGATAAAATAGAAGTTAAGGCTAATTTCTGACATATGGTTCGTACATAACGGGGAAAATACTGCGTTTTGCCCCATAGAAACTTGTGTGGTGGGTTATGCCGATGATGCGCATACATTTATAGACATTGACGAAGCGATTAATGCTAAAGTTTTTGAGTGCAAAAGCCTTGTAAAAATATAGAATGTTGTTTTACCGCAAATTAGCTAAAGCCACCTTGTAAACAACAGGGTGGTTTTTTCTTGAGATTTTTTAGGTAGTATATAATTACCACTAAATGTATCATTTCAAGCAAGCCAATGACTTTATGCAAGCCATGGCGAAAGATGATTATTATGTCATTGTGTACAAGGTGCTTGCTTACTTGTATTTGCAACTAAAATCCGGTGCTGATATTGACCCGCCTGTACTTTCAAACAAAGGTATTTTTTGCAATATCAATTACAAGTACTGGTCATATATTATGGGAAATATGCAATAGCAAGATTTTATTAAGGGCTTGGTCATAACAAAGCCCTATGGAGTAGATGTCATTATTGTCAATTTGGAAAGCTGTCAAATTACCCCGGAAGACATTGCTTATCTATGTGATATTCTTGACAAATCTAAAATTAAATATAAAGCTATCAAAGCAAGGGGAAACGAAAATATCCGCCTTACTGATGGCAAAGGAAAATCGAATTTCGAACAAGGTCTTCTAAGAGTGGCCTTGGTGAGGGGTTCGATTTATTAGTCATAGGTGAGCGCAGGAGTACGCCGACCGTGTGGGACAGGCTTTAGCAAATGCTTTTTCTTCCTGCATTTCTGCGGACATCCTTCCGGATGGAAAAATGTATCAAAACATTGCTGAGAAAATTATGCTGCCAATGCTGAAAGGCAACTATGACCTTGTTTCAAAGGCAAGTGTTACAGTGCAAAACAATCTTAATAAAGCCGCTCAAATAGTCTTAAAGGCACAATCGGCAGCCTTTGACGGCGAACGAGCAACAAATCTTGTTCACAAGGTTTCGTCTTATGCTGATTATAACAATGCCGCTTGGGTATTAAACGAGCCAATAAAAGATTTTACTGTGTGCGTTGCAGATAATACTTTAAAGAAAAATGCAGAATTTCAAGCGAAAAGCGGACTTTCACCCGTAATAGTTCGCAAGGCTGAAAGCAAGTGCTGTAAATGGTGCAGTAAGTTAGAGGGCGTTTATCAATACCCTGATGATGTGCCAAAAGATGTTTACCTTCGCCACGATAATTGCCGCTGTACAGTAGATTATCGCCCTGGCAATGGTAAAAAACAAAATATTCACTCTGGTACAGAAGGCAAGCGAAAATACATTAAAGACGAATATGGAAATTATCAATTGACAAAAGAGGTTCGTGTTGCCAAAGCAAAAGAAATGGCAAGCACTGAGGCGGCTCGAAAAGCAGCTGCAAGAGAAAAACGGATTGAGACTTGGAGAAACAAGAAAAGCAATTATCCTCAAAGTGTATACACAGAATATCTTAGAAATGCTACCCCTGGGCAAGGTGAATTTAAAACTGGCAAAGGGTATATAAGCAGTCTGCACCAGAACGAAATAAATACAGCCACTTTGTTACATAAAGAATTAGGCGGAAATATTGAATTATTAAATGAAATAAACCTATATAAACAAAAAACACCAGATTATCTATGGAATAATAGACATTGGGAATTAAAAAATATATCTACTGCTAAAGCTTCTGATAGTGCTGTTCGCAGTGCATTAAAACAAATTTCTGATAACCCAGGAGGCGTTGTTTTAAGATGTGATAACAATGATATCGACACATCCGAAACGATAAAAGTTATTAGTGATAGAGTAAAAAGAAGTTCTACATTTGACGTTGATATCATGGTTATAAAAAAAGAAAAAATAATAAATATATTAAGATATAAAAAATAAGGCGCCCCCCCGCCAAATGGGCAGAGGTTCGCCTCAATTAATATATATCATATTTTCTTATATTTGTCAACAATAATAATATATACACTACAAAATTAAGGAGGTGGATGCTTGGCAAAGGTCAAAAAAGGAAATCAAAAGCCTACTAAATCAATTACACTTCCGTATAAAAAAACTTTCGGCAAGCAGGCTGTGGACTTATACAACGCCAGTGGCAGAAAGGCACAAAAGTGGCAGCAGCTCATACTTGATGATATCCTT
>JAVVVT010000160.1:0-3185 GCA_036652515.1 Oscillospiraceae bacterium | reverse complement strand
ATTCCGGGAGAGTCGGTAACCGCCGTATTGATGGGTGGGCTGATTATCCAAGGCTTACAGCCCGGCCCTGAACTGTTCACACGCTATGCACCTATGACCTACACCTTCTTTGCCGGATTTGTATTGGTTCAATTTTTTATGCTGGGTATCGGACTTTTAGGTTGCCGTGCGTTTGCGCAAATCTCTCGGCTCTCTGACTCTATCCTCATTCCCAGTGTGGCGGTTCTTTGTGTCGTGGGCTCATTCGCCATTCATAAAAACTTCCTTGATGTTTTAATAATGATGATTTTCGGCGTTTTAGGCTACTTGGTACGCAAATTAGATTTAAACCCCGCCGCAATTGTATTGGCGCTTATCTTAGGACCTATCGGAGAAACAGGCTTGCGCCGTTCCCTCTTACTGTCCAACGGAAACCCTGCCATTTTATTCTCCACACCTGTATGCTGGGTGCTGGTAATACTGTGTGTCTTTGGAATTTGCTCGCCTCTCATTATGTCATATATGGAAAAACGCTCTACTGTAAAAAACGATGATGTGACTGAAGACCCCGAGCTCATCGCCAATTAATCTAAATAAAGGAGACTGATATGCCAACCGATTTCGCTTTTTCGGGCAGCTTATTATCGCAACTCAGAAACCTGACTATGATTTCTGTATTATTCCGCTTTGCCCTTGCCACTCTTTGCGGCAGCGTCATCGGGTTGGAGCGGAGCAAAAGAAGGCACGCCGCCGGTCTGCGCACACATATTGTTGTTTGTATCGGCGCCTGTGCCGCCATGCTTGTAAACCAATACATATTTGTGTATATTTCCCCCAACATTGACCCCTCTAGAATGGGTGCTCAGGTAATCAGTGGCATCGGATTTTTAGGTGCCGGCACTATTGTAGTGACGGGACATCACAGGGGGCAACAGGTAAAAGGTCTCACCACCGCCGCAGGGCTATGGGCATCAGCGTGTATGGGACTATTTATCGGTATCGGATTTTACGAGGGCGCTGTGGTGATGTGTGGATTTTTATTCATTGTCATAGCTGCGCTAAATCAAATCGACGAGAGGTATTTAAAGTCCAATTCCTCTATGAGAATTTATTTGGAATACTCTTCTGACATCGCCCCTTTCAGCGCTATACTGAGCACATTGCGAAGCAAGTGCTGGTATATAATGCACATCGAATACCTTAGCCACGAGGCTTGTAATGGCGTTGCCGTACTGCTGGAAATCCAGCGCACAAAGCGCCCTGCCGAGCCCGAGGACACAAAAGAATTACTGCGTGGTGTACCGGGAGTTCTCTTTGTTGAAGAGGTATAGAAATAAAACAAAAAGCACAGTCGGAAGCTCCCTAATAGGAACTGCCGACTGTGTTTTCACTAATGATTTTCAAAAAATATATTATCAAATTGCCTTATGGTGTCACTCTCATTTGCGCTCAGGTACTCATCGTCCACCTTCATTCTATCCTTTAAGATAGTCTGTACTGCCACACCCGGCTGCACCACATCTTCACGAATACTGTGAAGGTGGTTTTCTACCAATATCTGCTGACCTTCTTTGGACAAGATATAGTCATAGAGCAGCCTGCCGTTGCGCTCGTCGGGGCACCCAGCCACCAACCCCAAAGGGCAATGAATGGCAATCAAATCTTTTGTTGGCATATTGTAGGCGATATCTTTTCCGTCTTCTGCCATATTGTCCGCCACATAGTCTAAACATATTCCAATAGGATAGTCGCCGTTTGCAATGCGCATATGGGTGGACGTGGTGTTGTTTTCAAGGGCGCAGCCATTCTCAAACAAGCCTTTGAAAAACTCTTCGCCATAGTTTTCATTTGCCATTAAGGCTCCCACAAAGTACCCTGTGCTCCCTGCGCTCCCCGGGTCTGTCATAACGATTTTACCCTTCCATTTTGGGTCTAAAAGCTCCTGCCAAGTTTTAGGGGCTTCCGTGGGGGAAATCAATGCGCTGTTATATCCTATCACCACCGAAATCAAGCGTGCTCCCGTATAATAGTAGTGCTCATCTGAAAAAGCGGGGTCAATATTTATTGCTTGAGGGGAAATATAAGGGGAAAGAACACGGTCTTTTTTAAGTGCAACATAACTGGAGGGCGTACCCATCCACACCACATCTGCGGCTATGTCACCGCCTTGAACCTCTGCGGCTAATTTAGTTAGGATTTTGCCGGTTCCGGCGAAGTAATAATCCATCTCAATGCTGGGATATTTTGTTTCAAATCCCTTTTTAATGGCTTGAATTTGCTTCTCCTGCATAGAGCAATAGAGCATCACTCGCCCTGAATAATCTGCGTAGTCCTCATCGTCGGGCTGGGATTTTTCCTGAGTTCCACAGCCACTTAACAACAGTGAAATCATAAAAACAATTCCAATTATTCTTTTTATACCCATCGCCCCCATCTTTTGAATTATATACTTGAGTATACTTTATTTTTAATCAAAAGTAAAGTTGTATTTATGCAATTTATTTGTTATACTAAAAAAGGATTTATATTAGGAGGAGCGTTTGCCTTGAACACATCAATCACGCCTTTCACCAAATTTCGAGCTCATCTGCGTCGCCGTGCGCCTGTGGTTCTTTGCGCCGCCGCAGGTGTGCTTTTATTGTTATCTCTGCTTTTAGGCAGCGTGTACCTGGCTTTTGAAGATATCGCACTCCGCTCAATATATTTGCGTGACAACGAGTTTTCGGCACAGACCGATGCTCTTTCACATATTATGGAAGACCTTATCCGCAACTATGGTATGCAGGCGTTCTACGCTTCTGAAGTGACGGAGCTGCGTGAGGACGAAAATATTGATGATTTGCAGCGAGTTCGTGACCTTCGTGAGTTAGGTACATATGTGAGTAGCAGCGACTTTGTGGACTCTATCTTAGTGTACAACAGGGCAAGCGACACCATATACACCACGGACTCCGACACCCTCAGCGGCACCGCTCCCAACTTTGCGGACAAGACTGCCGTGGAGCTGTTTTTATCCCTAAATATTGATATACGAATGACCCCACTTAGGCGCACCGCCTTTAAAGGGGAAGCTAACAGAGAAAAAGAATATTTTTCTTTCCTTTTCTTTGAGACCAATTCTGAAGATGAGCCCCGTGGCAACGCTATGATGCTCAATGTGGATTGCGACTGGTTTGTAGGCAATCTTTTGTCCTTTGATGACCGAA
>JAVVVT010000159.1:0-3191 GCA_036652515.1 Oscillospiraceae bacterium | reverse complement strand
GTCCTCCACCGTTGTTGTGGAGGGGCAGGACAGCGTGATTTTTGCCATACCCTCACAGGGGCTCTCATTAGAGGGGATTGAAATTTGCGCAATCGCCACCAGCTACGATTTGTCCACATTTGACCAAGTGCTGTCTATGACGGCTTTCGGCGGAGAAGCCTATGGGCATATTATCAAACCCGACGGCTCTGTGGTCATACGCTCCAGCTCTCAAAATGCCGATAAGAGCGGCTATAATATTCTCAACTCCCTTAAAGCGGAAAAAAACGACAGCGAGAGCAACCTTGAAAAGATAAAATCGGATATAGCCCAGGGCAAAAGCGGAATGGGTGTCTACACCCTTGACGGTGTGAAAAAATATATGGCTTACACCCCTTTGGCATCGCAGGAGTGGAGCTTAGTGACCTTTGTCCCCGTCTCGGTGGTCAGCGCAAAATCTGAAATACTATTGAAGATAACAGTCCTTTTATGTGGATTTATCACCTTTACTTTCGGGGCATTGTTAGTGATTTTAGCCTCCTCATTCTACCGCCACAAGGGCTCTTTGGAGCAGATTGCTTACGTTGACCCAATCACAGGGGGCAACACCATTCAAAAGTTCTACGAGGACGCCAAAAAGCGCCTTGATAAGCCACTTGGTAAAGTGCCATACTGCATTATGTATATGAATGTGGAAAAATTCAAACTGCTCAACGAGCAATACGGCAAAAAATCTTGTGACGAGCTCCTCTGTGCAATGAACCACGGAGTGGGCGGAGACCTGGATTTTGATGAGTGTATGGGTAGACAATTCGCAGATAATTTTTGTATTCTTGCAAGGTTTGAGGGCGAAAAAGCACTTGTTCAGCGCTTGGATTTATGGAGAAATCGGTGCATAGAGTACATAGCAAGTGAAGGCTCTGTCTGGATACCTCACACGGTTGAAGTGGGCGTTTTCATCATCGACGATGTAAATATCCCCTTGCCCCAGATGATTGACAGGGCAAAGCTCTCCCTGTCAGAAGCGGCTTGTTCCTTGAGCAATAAGATGAGATACGCCATTTACGATGAAAGGGTTCGCCGCACTCTGCTGCGTGAAAAGCAGTTGGAGGACAGAATGGAAGAGGCTTTGGCAAAGGGAGAATTTGAGGTTTACCTCCAGCCAAAATACCACACTCAAAGCGAGGTTATCGGAGGTGCGGAGGCGTTAGTTCGCTGGAAAGACCCTAAGGAGGGAATGATTTACCCCGATGAATTTATCCCTTTGTTTGAGAAAAACGGCTTTGTAACCCAGATTGACCTGTTCGTCTTTGAGCAGGTGTGCCGCACCTTAAAAAGGTGGATTGAGAATGGCTTGCCCCCAATAAAAATTTCGGTCAACTGTTCACGCACCCACCTTAAAGCCCCTAATTTCTTAGAGGAATATCGCCGTATTGTGGCAAAGTATAACCTGCCTGTAAACGTGCTGGAAATTGAGCTGACAGAGAGCGCCGTGTTTGAAGATGCACAGAGCCTCTCCCAGATAATACAAGAAATTCACTCAATGGGCTTCGGCTGCTCTATGGACGATTTCGGCAGCGGCTACTCCTCATTAAATTTAATCAGAGAAATTCC
The DNA here is from genome assembly GCA_036652515.1 of Oscillospiraceae bacterium. GTDB lineage: Bacteria > Bacillota > Clostridia > Oscillospirales > Ruminococcaceae > RGIG3102. Next base: position 1,598 of record JAVVVT010000159.1, on the reverse strand, counting down.
CGTGGACACCTTAAAGATAGATAAAATATTCTTTCAGGCAGGTTCATCGGATTTTGAGCGCACAGAGTCGGTGGTGGGCAGTATCATCTCCATGGCGGAGGCTCTTCATATGAGCACAATCGCCGAGGGTGTGGAGGAGCGCAAGCAGGTGGATATGTTAAAAAGACTTAAATGCGATTATATACAAGGCTATTATTTTGCAAGACCTATGCCTATTCATGAGTTTGAAACGCTAACTTTTGGCGCTTTTGATGAAAAAGATATACAGTAGAGGTATACTATATGAAAAAAAACCTGTGGCAAAAAACGCTCTTGGTTATGGCGCTTACCTTGCTGTTTACATCTTGCGCCCAAAAACAGACCCCTGTGGCTGCAAACGAGATTATAACTCAAAAGCCTACACCAGAGGGCAGAACACCCATAACCGTATTGGTAAAATATGCGTTTTCTATCAACACCTTTGAAAAAGCGGTGGAAGAAAAATTCCCCGAAATTGATATTATTCAAGTTGGCAACTTCACCTCAAACAGCGGTATAAGGGAGTATGAGGCAAGAATGGAGCACGATGACCTAACGGACATTGTGATGACCTGGCCGGTGCAGGCGGGGCAGGAATACTGCGAGGAGCGTTTGATAGACCTTTCATCTATGCCTCTGACAGGCAAATATTACACCTCGGGCTTAGATAAAATATCCAGCGGTGGCAAGCTGTACTACCTCCCGGGACCCTCTCAAATAAGGGGAATAGTCTACAACAAAACCCTTTTTGAAGAAAACGGCTGGCAGGTCCCCGACAGCTTTGAGGGGTTTATTTCCCTGTGCAAAAAAATTGAAGACAAGGGCATACGCTCCCTTCAACTTGGCTTTGGCAACCCCGAGGTGTTAGACACAGCATTCGTGGGTTATTCCTATGCCGACTGTTACAGCACCCCACAAGATGCTAAGTGGCTGAAAGATTACAACCAGGGCAATGGCAGTTTGGCAGACCATTTTATGCCGGCTTTCAAGACTTTTCAAAGGCTGATTGATGAGGGAATTTTCAAAAAAGAAGATTTGAATATCACCTATGCCGACCGTGAGAGAATGTTGTTTCGCCGTGAGTGCGCTATGGTGGAAGACTCTGTTCTTATGGCAAGAATGGGCAACGATATAGCGGGCTGTGAGGACGAATTTGCCCTTATGCCTTTTTTCAATCCCTCTGAGGACGGGGACTGGGCGTGGCTATATCCCGTGTGCTATATCGGCTTGAACAAGCATTTAGAGGAAGAGCAGAACAAGGAAAAATACGCCTTGGTTATGAAGATAATGGAGTATATCAGCACCCCCGAGGGTCAATTGGCGCTTTCAGGGGACACAGGGGGTATGTACTCCCCCTTAAACGGTATGCCTCCCCCGGACGTTGGGGAGATAGAGCCGCTGTATTCCGCTTTGGAGCACGGCAGATGCGCTGTTTTTCCTCAGTTTAAAAATGCGCAGGTCACCCTGAGAAAAGGTCTTGCAGGAATGTTAAAGGGCGAGATGACTGCCCAAGAGGTGATACAGATCACCGACAAAGAGAATATTTCTCCCTCGGCGGATATGTCCCCCTTGGTTATCGG
>JAVVVT010000158.1:0-3234 GCA_036652515.1 Oscillospiraceae bacterium | reverse complement strand
GCCAGGACGGTCGTCCGTTCCATGGCCCATGTCACGCTCGTTTCAACTTTGCTTGCCCACACTCATCAGTAGTGGAAGCATTCGAGAGACTTGACAAATACGTTATCAACGCAAAATGGTAATCACTAAATAGCATTTGGGGCATACGATGTATGCCCCATTTTTTTGCGTTTTTATTTAAATCCCGCCTTTTATATTGCTCGGCTGGCTGCGTTTTTATTTAAATCACACCTTTTATAACGCTCGGCTGGCTGTACTTTTATTTAAATCCCACCTTTTATACTACTCTCTTGGCTATGCTTTTATTTAAAATACGGCTATCCCCTCTCTGCTTTATCCTGTAAATATGCCTTTTAAACCTTTTGAAATGCTTGTCCGTGCTTTAAATCTATTCTCCGTTTTTAATCTTATAATCGATTTCATTTGATGAAATTGACAATTATACACTGGCTTTTTTGGTATAATCAACAATTTTATCGATAATATTTCTATGCCAAAAAAGGGGATTTTCATTTACTACTCTTAGTGTTTGTGGTATACTTGTATTGTCGATTAGTTTGTAAAAAGCTGTTTGCCTTTGTGGCAGACATTTTTTTAGAAAATAATTAAAATCAACATATGAGAGGTAAATAATATGCAAAAAGTTGAAAAACTACTTAAAGCTTTACAGGCAGACCAATATGATGAGGTGCTGACAAAGCAATATGGTATAGAAAATTTGGCAAAACAGAAAAGCCGTTTTGAAAATGCAGTAACTCGTTTTGGAAGAATTTATGGTTTTGACAGACGTGCCAATGTTTATTCTGTCCCATATTCGGTCTTGCTCACAGGCGACGGCAGCGATATTGCCATACCCACCAGCCTTGATGCCATCGCAATCTGTATAAGCAACGATGTAAACGTGTCCCGCTTGCAGGCGAGGGATTATTTTGGCGAGGACAATATCGACCTCTACCAAAAAGGTCCATATGAGCCAGAAATAGATAAATCCAGCGGAGTTTTGCGTGGTGTGGAGGAGGCTTTTCGCCACTTTGGTTACAATGTGTATGGCATCGATATATTTTTTGACGCCGACACTCTGCCCCAGAGCGGACTTTGTGAGCCTGTACATATTGCCACCACAATCGCTTATATTTTAAATATTATTTTTAATGAGAGCAAAATAACCCCCTCGGAGTTGTCTCAGGTGGTTCAATGGGCGCTTGCCAACTATTGCTTGGTGGACAGCGACCCCCTTTGCTGTATGGCATCTTTAGAGGGCAAGCCTCTAATGGGCGATTTTACTAATCCCGACTCCCCTGTTATTTCTACCTTGAATGAGTTGTGCGACGATACAAAATTTATCTGTGTCAACACCGGTTTATCTACTCCCGACATTGCAGAAGAGCAGATTGACAGCCGTTTGGACGCCCTTATTTCCAAGCTGGGAAAGAGCCTTGACGAGATGACCGAGGAGGAGTTTTACACTGCTGTGGCGGATTTTGGCGCAGATTGCGACAAAGATGCTGTTCTGTTTTTAGCTGATTATTTCACTCAGGAGAATTTGACCGCCCTCTATGAAAAATATGCAAAGCCCGGAATTGGCGCCCCTGTATTAGAGGTCACTGTACCTTTAAACACCACCAATATCGGCGGTTGCAGCAAATGGCGCAACCATATTTATCGCCCCTATTGGATGGTTCTTTGCTGTGTCAAAGACTCTGCCGCCCCTGCCTTTTCAAAGGCTATGACAAACCTTTTCGGTGAAAACTCCTTGGAGGTTTTGTCCCCTGCCATCGGCGGAGCTAAAGAACTTTTATAATTTATTTAATCTTTAATTGAAGGTATCCCCTGTGATATTCATAGAAAAGCTCCTCTGTTTGGGGGGCTTTTTTGTCTTAAAATGAAAAAATTTGAAGATTTTTTGCCCTGTGCTGTAATTTTTTACAAACTTATTATTAAGTGCAATAAACCTTTAACTTTTAGGTGGTAATATGCTATAATAGATTTAAAGCAACTATTTGTGTGGCAGTAATTGTTAATACTTCACTCTGCTATGGCTACTTTTGCGAAAATATATTTGCTTCAATATGAAAAATAAGAGGAGAAAAAAAATGATACGTTTTGAATGTGACTACGGCGAAGGCGCACTGCCTGAAATCCTTGAGTTGATGGTTAAAACCAACTTTGAGCAGACTCCGGGGTACAGCAATGATATTTACAGTGAAAAAGCGAAGGAGCTCATCAAGAAAGCTTGCGATGCGCCGGCGGCTGATGTACATATTTTAGTGGGTGGCACACAGGCGAATAAAACTGTTATCCAGTCAATATTGCGCTCTCATCAAGGCGTGCTTTCAGCGGTTACGGGGCATATAAATGTCCACGAGACAGGTACAATCGAGGCAGGTGGACACAAGGTTTTACCTATTGCCAGCGATGACGGAAAGATTTGCGCACAGCAAATTGAAGCTGCCATTATCGCCCACGGCGGTGATGAGCACTGCGTACAGCCGGGAATGGTCTACATTTCAAACCCCACAGAAAACGGTACTCTGTACAACAAAGCAGAGCTTACCGCCATAAGCAAGACCTGTAAAAAGTATGATTTGCCCCTGTTTTTAGACGGAGCACGTTTAGGTTATGGTCTCGCAGCTCCGGGGAATGACCTGTTTTTGCCTGATTACGCCCGTCTGTGCGATGTTTTCTACATCGGCGGCACAAAAGTCGGCGCTCTGTTCGGCGAGGCGGTGGTCATCACCAACCCTTCCCTAAAAAAGGATTTCAGATACCATATTAAACAAAACGGTGGACTTTTGGCAAAGGGCAGATTGCTGGGATTGCAGTTTATCGGTCTTTTTGATGAAAAACAGCTCTACTTCAAAGTGTCACAACAGGCTATTGATTTGGCTATGAAACTGAAAAAAGGTTTTGAAGAGGCAGGATTTTCTTTCCGCTATGACTCCCCCACAAACCAGCAATTTCCAATTATCCCCGATGACAAGCTATCAAAGTTAGGGGAAAAATACTCCTACAATTTCCAAGAAAAGTATGATGATACCCACACTGTCGCAAGATTTTGCACCAGCTGGGCAACTAAAGAAGAGGACGTAAACGCCCTTTTAGCTGACATTAAAGCCTTGTAATAGGTTTCTATCTTAAAACTTTTCACTCATAAATTTTAATACAGGCGTGACTATTGACCTATCCAAAACTCAGACAGCCCCTTGCTGTAACTGATATTGGTGCGGGTTATAG
>JAVVVT010000157.1:0-3313 GCA_036652515.1 Oscillospiraceae bacterium | reverse complement strand
GCACTGTGATATTCAGCGCCTCGATCATCGCTTTGACCATAGCGGTAACGGTTTTATATCCGCACATATACTTGCCTGCGCCCTCGGAAACCCCTAACATCACGGGGCTTTCGCACTCCTGCGCCGCCAAAAGAACCGCCTTTGTCCACTCCAAGTTGTTGATGTTGAATGCGCCCACCGCATAGCCTTCTCTTTTTGCCTTTTCAAGCATTTCTTTTGCGTTTACCAACATAATTGTATCTCCTTTTCATCAAATAATTTCGTTTATGTGATGCCCTTATACCTATATAATAAAGGCTTTTTGATTATTTTTCAAGGTGAAATCTGGCATAGTGAAAAATATATTGCTGCGCTATCCCCTCAAAGCCTTGTATGCACTGGGGTAGCCCCTTGGGAAACATCTGCTCCAAAGCACGATTAATCCATACATCTTTGGGGAAGCTCTCGTACTTCTCACAGCTGAAAAGCAGCACGCAATCAGCCACTTTAGGCCCTACTCCCTTGATTTGCAAAAGGTACTTTTGCGCTTGCTCATAGGTCATTTTGTCTATTTGCGCTTTGGATATTTCCCCCTTGTTTACCCTGTCCACCGCATCGAAAATATATTTTGAGCGAAAGCCCACTTTCAACTGATTATAATCTTCTATGGACACATCTTTCAGCTGAAAAGCCGTGGGGAAAGCATACACCTCCCCTACTTTTGTGCCGTATTTTTCTGACAGAGCGTCCACGATTTTTTTAATTCTCGGTATATTGTTGTTTTGGCTGATGATAAAGGTGATGAGGGTTTGAAAAAACTCCTGATTGAGCACCCTTATCCCTTGAGCGTATCCTATCGCCTGCCCCATAACCTCGTCCTGGGAAAACTGCTTTTTAAGCGCCTCGTAGTCCATATCCAGCGACAGGTAGTGAAACATATATCCGGCGAACTCATCATAATTTTCAACGGGGGAATGGGGGGTTATTGACAATTTTTCCCCCTCAAGGCAGATGTGGCACAGGTATTGTCCGGCAAATCCCCGAAAACCACCGCAAAACTCGTCCCACCGAAAGGTTTGACCACATAAAAATGTCTCATTTAAGCTGAAATTCTTTACATTTTCAAAGATTATTTTATCGCCGTTTTTAAGGTACTCCATAAGATTATTTTCCTTTGAATATTTTGCATACAGTATACCACACTTTACCTGTATTTGCAAAAATTGCATATAAACTTTTTGATTAAAAAGGGTGGTAAAATGCCAAAATTTCATTACAAAGTTTGTGAGAAGTAACAATTGACACAATGGTTTATTACTCTATGTTTTAAACAGAGTTTTCAACATGATGTTTAAAACTCCCCCATATTTTATAGTTTAAACAAGGGAAAACTCTGCTATTTTCTAAGAGTTTTCCACACTTTCCACAGAGTTTTCAACATTTGACAGTTTTCGACAGGTAAACAATGTGTAATTTTTACTTTACTCATTGTATAAAATAAATGTTTTAACGTATAAAATTTGTTACTATGAATAGTTATTACTCGGCTGATAGGGCAGGGTGAATATAAGGAGGGCGATTATGCACGGATTACAGCATAAAGTCATTGAGATAAATGTGCAGAACAGTGATGATATCGAGAGGATTTTGGTTTTTTTGCGTCCGGGTGAACACAAGATAAATGTTGCAAACACCCGTCAGGAGGCGCAGGAGCTTTTGAGCCAATTCAGCGTGGTGAAAACTAAGGTTCACTTGCCCAAATGGATTAAGTTTTCCCTCATTGGGGCAGGGATTTTTATCCTTTTTGTGGGAATAGTTGTGATAATTATTTAAAGATTGTTAATTATTTCATTTTTTCGTAAAATATTCTTTTAAAACTGATTAAAATTTGTTATAATATATAGTAATATATATTTTGATGACAATACAGTTTTAAGGAGAATTTATGGAAAATCAATTCGATGAAGTTATATATGGCAAAAACCCCGTCACGGAGCTTTTAAAAAGCGGAAACGGTGTGGACACTGTTTTTGTTGCGGACAACCTTAACCCCAACGTGCAGAGCTTCTATATGGCTTTGGCGAAGGAGTGTGGGGCGGTGGTGAAAAAAATCCACCCGTTAAAGCTAAAATCCCTTTGCGGCAGCGAAAATCACCAAGGGGTAGCGGCGCTTGCCAGCAGTATTGAATATGTGAGTTTAGAGAGCATACTCGCCTTGGCAAAAGAAAAAGGCGAGAGCCCTTTTATAATTTTGTGCGACGGCATTGAAGACCCTCACAATTTGGGTGCTATAATGCGAAGCGCTTATCTTATGGGCGCCCACGGAATAGTAATTCCAAAAAGGGGCGGCGTTTCGGTGACGGGCATAGTACACAAGACCAGCGCAGGGGCTTCTATGCACCTTCCTGTGGCAAAAGTGCCGAACATTTCACAGGCTGTGCGCACCTTGAAAGAGAACAATGTCTTTGTTTATTGCGCCGATTTAAACGCTCAACCGGCATATAAAAACAACCTTACAGGGTCTATCGCCCTTGTGGTAGGCAGTGAGGGCAGCGGCGTTCAGCCCTTGGTCAAGAGCCTTTGTGACGGTGTGGTCTCCATACCGATGCACAATGATGCCTCCGGAGTGGACTCCTACAACGCCTCTGTGGCGGCGGGGATTATAATGTATGAAATTTCACGGCAGAGGGATTTAAAAAAATAGTTAGTGTTAAGGAGGTCCTTTAAATGGGGCAGTCTTCCAACGATATAGATAAAATTCTCAATGACATAAAAAAACGCAGAGGGGATATGGCTTCCTCAGGCGCTGAAAAACCTACCTCTGTGGGCGATTTGACCTCTGAAATTTTGCAAAAAAAGGCTGATAAGGCAATTGAATTGCAAAAACAAGGCGCTGAAAAACCCACCTCCGTGGGCGATTTGACCTCTGAAATTTTGCAAAAAAAGGCTGACAAGGCAAGCGACTTGCAAAAATCGGGCGCTGAAAAAACCACCCAGCCCTCGCCGGCAATAAGCCCCGACAATGCAAAAAAAATCCAAGAATTTATAAATCCACCCACTGATGACACCGCAAAAAAACAATCGGATAAGTTTTCTGAACAGATGGACGAAATAATAAGCGGTCGCAAGGCTGATGATTATGTGGACGAAAATTTTCGCCAGTTTTTCACCCAGCCTGTGGTGGTGACAAAGCCCCCGGAAAAAACAAATGTAGAGATAAAACATAAGAAAAATGGGCTTTTTAAGCGCAAATATATAACAGACAGCCTTTCTTTAAACCTTCCCGACGGGAAGAATATGGAGAAAGCCGCTCCCATGCCTTTAGTGAAAACCG
>JAVVVT010000156.1:0-3391 GCA_036652515.1 Oscillospiraceae bacterium | reverse complement strand
CTAGTTTTGACTTAGCGTTAAAGAACGGTATAATAACTTCTGCCTGCTCATAATGCTCTACAATGTAGTCCAAAGGGTTATCAACTGCTTCTAGCTCATCCTGTTTTTCTTTGTAAAATTTGTAAAATATCCTACTTGAAATAGTTCATCATATCATCTAACATCTTTTTAAAGAGTTGTTTGTCTGACCAAACCAAAACTTCTGCGTTAGGCTCTTTTTTGTACTTATTCAAACGGTCCACAATGGTCTGCCCTGTACACAGTGAGCCCTTTGTCTCTACCGCCACATACCTTTTTTCTGTTTTACCCACGGTGGGGTCAATGAGGTACGCCATTGTGATGGCATCATTGATAACCTGCAAGCTGTCCTCCGGGCCGCCTGCTATTCTTCTCTTTATAAAAAATTCAAAAATATGGTCTACTAAATCGCTGACCTTTGTGCCTCTGCCCATATATTCTTTCAGCTCATCTATGGTGAGACCGGAAAACTCGTTACCGTCAAGTCCGCACATAACAATGGGTACACCAGAGGAGAAGACCACGTCGCAAGCGTCGGGGTCTACCCACACATTAAATTCGGCATAGGCATTCATATTTCCCATATATCCAGCGCCTGCCATACAGACCACCCTCTTAATAAGGGGCTTGATTTCGGGGTAGCGCAAAAATGTTATGGCTATATTTGTGAGAGGGCCAAGGGTGATTATCTCAAGGTCTCCCTTTGCTTTTATCGCCTCTTCTTTTATAATATCCCAAGCGTAGCCGTCAAAATCACGGGTGGCTTTTGGCAGTACATAGCCGGCTAAACCGCCCTCTCCGTGTATCGCTCCTGCGGTTTTGCTCTGGATAAATAGTGGCTTTGATGAGCCCACGCCCACACGGCAATCAATCCCCAATTTTTCCACTAAACGGATTGCGTTTTGGCTGGTGTCACCATAGCCCACATTTCCCATTACGGGATTTATCGCCTTGATGTCCAACTGTGGGTTTGCAAGTGCCAACAAAATAGCTATTGTGTCATCAACACCGGGGTCTGTATCTATAATAATCGGTCTTTTAATCATAATAATCTCCTATTTATAGCTTTCACAGGCTTTTATAATCAGTTTGATAAAAGCTTCTCTGTCTATATCAAAACAAACATCAACGTTGTCCTTTGACTTGTCACGTCCCGGTCTGAAATCACAGGCGGTACAGCCGTAAGTGTGCTTGCCGTCTATGTCAACCCTCGCCGTCGCCCTCTTGGTGGTTATCATCTCAGGGTGCAAGATGTAGGTGACAGCCACTGCATCGTGGACAGCGCAGCCGGGAAGGCGTGAATTGGTTATGTATCTTTGATAATAGTGCTGAAAAGCCTCCGCACAAAATTCTCCCGCTATTGTGCCTGTGGCTCTGACTGCATTGATATCTTCCATTGTGGCGTATGCCTTCATAGTCACATCAAGTCCGCACATAACAATCGGTACACCTGAGGCAAAAACCACATTTGCCGCCTCGGGGTCAACCAAGATATTGAACTCTGTGACGGCGTTTGAGTTGCCCTCAAAAGCTCCGCCACCCATCATCACTATCTTTTCTATCTTTTCTTTTACATGGGGGTAGCTCATCAAAAGCAGTGCTATGTTAGTCATAGGGCCAACGGGGACAAGGGTGATTTTTTCTTTGCTCTGCTCAAGTGTCTGCCGTAAAAAACTCACCGCATCAAGCTCAATTTCTTTTATTGTGGGCTCAGGCAGATGCGCTGTGCCAAGTCCAGTTTCGCCGTGTGTTGCCCCAGCGGTGAACTGGTCTCTGACCAAGGGGCAAGAGGCACCTTTGGCGACAGGGATATCTTTTCGTCCCAAATACTCCACCACGGAAAGCGTGTTGTGAAGTGTCTTTGGAAGTGTCTGGTTGCCTGCTACAACAGTGATACCCTTGATTTCAAGCTCATCGGATTGCAAGGCAAGCATAAGGGCGATGGCATCGTCGATGCCGGTGTCTACGTCCATAATAATTGGTGTCTTTTTCATTTTTACCTCCAGATAGCATTTTGCTTAATATAATATATTCTATCACATATCATAATTAAAATAAACACATTTTATAATAAAATTATTGACTTAGAAGTTTGTTAATGATAGTATTCTAATAGATTAAACTATCATTATTTTGGAGGGCTTGATTTTGACTTTTATTTTAGAGGTAATCGGTACCGTAACCTTTGCTTTCGCAGGGGCTTTGGTGGCAATTGACAACGACTTAGACTGGCTGGGCATAAACCTTATGGCAGTTTGCACCGCTTGCGGCGGCGGTATGACCCGTGATATCATCTTGGGAAACACCCCACCTATGATGTTCAGAAACCCTGTATACGTCCTAATCGCTGTGGCAAGCGCTTTTATAACCATCGCAATTTATAAGCCCTTGATAAAATCACGATATAAAAACGATATTTTATTTATCATAAACACCCTTGATGCCGTCGGGCTTGCAATCTTTACCATCGTCGGTATGCAGATTGCCTCAAATGTGGGATTTTCCGACAATGGATTTTTGGTGTGCTTTGTGGGCGTGTTAAGCGCTGTGGGCGGCGGATTGCTCCGTGATATAATGGTAAACAGAACTCCCGTGATACTTCAAAAAGAAATATATGCCACCGCATCAATGGCAGGCAGCTTGATTTATTACTTTTCCTGGGGATTTATGGACGACATCGTTGGCAGCGGAATAGCAATGGTCTTGATTTTCGGTATAAGAATGTGGGCTTTAAGGAAAAACGTAAACCTCCCCTACGTCAAAAAAAGTGAAGAGAAGAAATGATTTTGCCCATTTGGCATAGATAAACCCTCGGGCGGCAGGGTGGGGTAATGACAGGCAGAAGAAAACGTAAACCTTCCCTACGTCAAAAAAAGTGAAGAGAAGAAATGATTTTGCCTTTTGGGCATAGATAAACCCTCAGGCGGTAGGGTGGGGTAATGTGAAGCAGAAGTAAACGTAAACCTTCCCTACGTCAAAAAAAGTGAGAAGAAATGATTTTGCCTTTTTGACATAGATAAACCCTCGGCGGTAGGGTGGGGTAATGTGAGGCAGATGTGTTTTAGTTGAATTATTTGGCTTAATGGGAAAATTAAGATTTTCGCAAGGAGATATCCCTGTTAATTAAAAAAAATCTGTGAATTTGAATAGGATTAACAGTAAAACTATTGACATTTATTTCGTGATGTTGTATCATAATTAAGCGCCGATTATATGCCGCTGTGGTGGAATCGGCAGACACAAGGGACTTAAAATCCCTCGATAGCAATATCGTACCGGTTCAAGTCCGGTCAGCGGCACCAAACTCACATAATCCGAACCATATCTTCCAAATAGGAGATGGGTTCGGGTTTTGTTTTTTACTGAAAGATTT
>JAVVVT010000155.1:0-3491 GCA_036652515.1 Oscillospiraceae bacterium | reverse complement strand
TCCGCCCTATCACCCTATCGCCTACGATACCGCTTTGGCAAACAGCGAACATTACAAGGGTATGTTTTTGGCAGAGGTCTTTTGCAGAGATATCGCAAAGAAATACAACATCAAAGTATACGGCTCTTACGACCCCAAACAGTTGGGATTAGTGGGCAGTGATTTTATGGACGAGCTTCACATTTAGCAGGAAGCTTTGATGAAAATTTTCCCCGTTGTAGAGTAAAAGCTTTACCTTCCTCCCTTATTTGCGCCATAAATTTTTGCCTTGCCGACCTAAATATTTTTAAAAATTGCCTAAATTATTATAAAAATCAGATAGAATAACCTATTATTTTGTAATTTTATATCTAAATATAACTAAACGTATAAAAAGGAGAACCCCCTTATGCCCCAAATTATTGTAAAAGGTGTCAGCCATGAACAGGCAAATCAGCTTGCTGTCACCGCTGCACCAAAGCTATCAAAAATCTGTGATTGCCCTGCCGATTGGTTTGTTTTTGACTATATTCATTCGGATTTTTTTGATCAGAGCGGGGCGATACCTCACTTTCCTGTCCTGCAAATCTGGTGGTTTAAGCGCCCACAAGAGGTGCAGAATAAGGTGGCTTTAGAATTGGACAGTCTTTTAAAGGCGATGGGACATACGGCAACTCAAATCAGTTTTCATATATTTGAAGAGAGTTCTTATTACGAGGACGGCGAGCATTACTAAAAAATATCATACATAAATCCGCCACGTTTAACTTGTCCGCAACCGAATAAAATTTATTCTCTCTTAGTAGACAGCCACTGCAAGTGCTTTATTAAGTAGCTTTTTTCAAGTAGCTCTTTAAGTAGCTTTTTCAAGCAGCTCTTTTAAATAGCTCTTTCAAGCAGCTCTTTTAAACAGCTCTTTCAAGCAGCTTTTTTGACCAGCTCTTCTAAGCAACTTTTTCAAATAGCGAAGCCCACGGATAAGACCCTTAAAAATAATAAAATCCGCATTTTGAATGACTTGATGAGCCATTTTTAAATGCGGATTTTTAATGGAATATTTTCAAGATAAGCCTAAGGGAACTGCCCCTATTTTAAGTGCTACAAATTGACTTTAACAGGCAGTTTATCCACGGGGAGTTATTCCTCTTCTTGAGTGGTGCTTTCAATGATGTACTTGGGTCTTTGCTTGGTCTCGGAATATATTTTTCCTATGTATTCCCCTATTATACCAAGGCAAAACAGCTGAATACCGCCCAAAAAGCACATAAGGGCAATCATACTTGTCCACCCAGCCACCGTGGAGCCAAAAATTTTTGTAAAAATAGCGTACACTATGGCGATAAGGCTAAGTGCTGACATAAAAAACCCTAAGGTGGTGATATACCTAAGAGGCTTTACAGATAGACTGGTGATGCCGTTCAAAGCCAAGTTCAACATCTTGGACAGTGGATAATGACTCTCCCCTGCCAGCCTCTCATTGCGCTCATAATACACGCTGTTTGACTTATAGCCAACCATTGGCACTGTGCCTCGCAAGAACAAATTTACCTCTTTAAACTGCGACAAGCCCTCTAACGCCGCTTTTGACATCAGGCGGTAGTCGGCGTGGTTAAAGACCACGTCCGCACCCATAAATTTCATGAATTTATAAAAGCCCTCGGCTGTAAAACGCTTGAAAAACGTGTCGGTTTCACGCTTGCTGCGCACACCGTAAACAACGTGGCAACCATCGTGATATTCTCGCATAAACTCGTCCATGGCATTTATGTCGTCCTGCCCGTCACAGTCGATAGATATGGTAACATCACAGCGGTCTTTAGCATACATAAGCCCTGCCAAAAGTGCATTTTGATGTCCACGATTTCTTGATAAAGTTAGCCCGATAATTTTATCTTCACTCTTGGCAAGAGCTTTGATAACATTCCAGGTGTCGTCCTTTGAGCCGTCATTCACAAACAAAATTTTGGACTCCTCATCACACAAATCCTGCTTTATAAGGCTGTTCAACTTATCTAAGAACATAGGGGCTGTCAGGGGCAACACCTCCTGCTCGTTGTAGCACGGAATAACTATATATAAAGACTTCTTCATATCCACCTCTGTTTTTTAATTTTAATTATTTTTTCTATAACCTATACCACTTATACTCTACCACTTTTAGGGGATTTTGTAAATCGTAACCGTCCTGTCTGCAAATACCGCCTCTAATTTTGAAACTTCACTTATGTCCCCCTCAAACTGGCTTGAATACACGATATATTTTATATTTTTTTCCTTTAACTTTTTTATAATCTCTTCTAAAGGCATCTTCTCATTGCCCTCTATGGCAAAAACTCCGTACACCAAATCGATACGCTCTCCCACTCTTTCTTTGGATACGCCCATATTTGACACGGTATATTTAAATCCCTCCATATAAGCCTGCCTGCCGGAAAAACAGGTGTATACATTGGAAAGTCCCTCTCCTGCCCCACTGTGAATTCTGTTGGTCAAGAACTCCTCCCCTTGCTTCATATTGTGCCTCAAATATTCTCCTGCAATCTCGTCCTCGCTCTTAACGATGTACTGATAGGGATATTTTGGGATTATATCATAATTTCTAAGCGCCTGCCTGCCACCGCTGCCTACAAAATTTATGTACATAAATACGGCGGTCACACAGCTTAAAGTCAACATTGTATAAGGTATGGCATTTTTAAGCTTGAACTTTTCAAACTTAAAATACTCCACCGCCAATAAATTGAAGAAGAAAACTCCCACATACATAAAATAAACTTGGCTGAACGCCTCGTGGTAAGATATGAAGAATGCCAAAAATCCACCTGCAATGGCGGCGTACGCCCATAATTTTTCTTTGCTCAACTTAAATATTTTGGGTATGTCGGCAATCGCCCTAGGCAATACCACCACCGATTGAAACGGGGCGATACATATGGTCTGAGCTATCATAAAAATCGGAATGGAGACCTTGTGCAAAAGCCGATTTTCAAGATAAAATCTTGAAAGATAATTTTTGAAATATCCATTTTCCAAAGTTTTGGTAAGATTGAACATAGTGGAATGATTAGCGCCACTGGACAGAAGATTTATGTAGATAAACGCAAAAATCCCCATTAACCCCAGCGAAAATACCAACTGTTTAAAGGTGGTTCTTTTGCCTATTATGGCAACCACCTCGGCGCAGACCAGTGATATCACAACGATGGCGGCAATGGGCGCTTTTGAAAAAAGCAACATAAAAAATGCCCCAAATGTGGCGATATAGTAGAATAGGCTCACCTTTACCCTTGAAAGGTTTATGTAGAGACCTAAAAAAATACATAGATAGGTAAAAGCCGTCGCCTGACTGTTCACATTGCTCATGAGAACCTGCAAAAGGCTGTTGGAAAACAAGCTCACGCCGTTTGGCAAAGCCTTGTAAAGGCTGAGACAGGACAGGGCAAAAAATGACATAACAAACAGGTTTGCCTTTGCTTTATCAGAATAATAAAGGGTGGCGAACTCATATGCGG
>JAVVVT010000154.1:0-3525 GCA_036652515.1 Oscillospiraceae bacterium | reverse complement strand
CCAAGGTGAATATGCGCGGCGGTGTCGTGGTCGGTTTCGAAGCCTCGTTGCGCTGGGAACATCCGCAGAAGGGCGCGGTGCCGCCACGGGAGTTTTTGCCACTGGTGGAGGACCCTCTCCTATCACGCACTCACACTTTGGGCTTCACTCACTCCCTCTCCCTTTATCTCTCCCTGTGCACATTGATACGCCTCTCCTATCACGCACTCACACTTTGGGCTTCACTCACTCCCTCTCCCTTTATCTCTCCCTGTGCCATTTTTCCGCCTCGATTATTTTTTATCCGATTATCTCACATTCCACTTTTTCTCGCTCTTAAAACAGATACAGCCAGAGCTTGTGCAGTGCCTCACAGCGTATGCGATAAACCGTGCTGCGGTCCATATTGAACTCCATTGACGTGTACAAGGCGGAATGTTTTTTTTCATAAATGCTACTTAAAATGTCATTTTCCAGTGGTGAAAGTTGTGCCAGCGCCGCATCTACAATCTTGATTTCGTCGCAATATTCCTCGTACTGCTGCATAGGTGTCTCCCAGTGTAAAGAGGCTTGCTGAGCGCTTTTTCTGCTTTTAGCCCACGATTTTTTCCCCGTGGGAGGGATATAAAACCTTTCCGTCTTGCCATCAAAAATATATCTCTGTCCACCGACTTTTCCCACTATCTGTAAGCTGCCCTCATCTTTGTCCACCCTAAAATTTTCCACCGCCGCACGCTTGTACTTTATGCTTTTAAGCACCGCACCTGCCACTGAAATGTTTTTTGCTCCCCTCATTTCACACCTCCGTCAATTATGTATAAATCACCCATTCACCGCCGAAAAACCGTCTATTTATCGCCCACAAACCGCCTATTCATCTTCCACAAACCACCCATTCACCCCTTACAAACCGCCCATTCACCCCTTACAAACCACCCATTTACCGCTTATAAACCGCCCATTTATCTCCCACAATCCGCCTATTCACCGCCACAATCCGCCTATTCATCTTCCACAAGCCCGCCTATTCACCGCCATGAACCACCTATTTATCTCCCACAAACCGCTTATTCCTTAACAAAAATCGGCACATTGCTCATATCTTTAACCAGCAAATCCTCCACATTCGCCTTTGGCACCTCGTCCTGCCAGCGCTTTCCGCTCAACCAGTTTGCCGGATACGGGATATATCGCCCCTCCTCCTTCTCCCATTGGGGGGTATTTTTTTGCTCTTCAACCGCCCTGAGAATTTTCTTCAAAAGCTCTTCCCCCACCCCAATTTCCTCAAACGCCCTCTGCGCCGCCGCCTTGTTGCTTTTTTTCGGATAAGCCGCCCAAAAGGCAAGAAAATCGCTCTCCTGTGCTTTACTTTCCTTTCCTTTACTTTCCTTTACTTTACTTTGTTTGGAAATGTATGAATTTTCCCCCTCAATGTCAACATTTTCTCCGATAATGTGTACATTTTTTGACAAATCTTGAATGGGAACAAGGAGGTATTCCCTTATAACTTCCACCTCTTTTCGCCTTTTTACAGCCTCGAAATACCGCTTTTGAACCCCTCTTGAGGTGAGTATTCCGTATTTTTCGTACATAGATTTGCTGAAAATTTCACGCTTAATCACCGCAGAAAACACCCGTGAAATCTCCTTTGGCTCAAGCCCGGATTTTCGTGCAAAAAGCAGGCTCACCTCCTCGTCCCAAGGGGCAAAATATCCGCCGCCGCCGTAAATCATCTGGAACAATTTCACCACCACCCCAAAGCCCATCAGCCCAAATTCCGCCTCAATCAGCTGAATTTTGGTGTCCCCCACCACATCTAAGGCAAAATAATCAAGTCCGCTCCTCATCTTCCCTCCTCCTTTCAAACATTTGAAATTAACTTCGATATTTTCGAACTAATCACAGTATAATTCGATATTATTGAAATGTCAATGATTATTTTTCGAAATAATCGAATTAATGCTTTACAAATTCGAAATTTTGTGCTATTATCTAACAAAGAGGTGATTGCTTTGACATTTGGAGAGAGGCTGAGAAGCTTTAGAAGAGAAAAAAAATTGACCCAAAAAGGGCTGGCGGAGCTCATCGGGGCGAAGCATAATTCTGTGAGCAACTGGGAAAATGACCAAAATAAGCCTGATTATGACACGATTTCTCGCCTTTGCGGCGTCCTTGGGGTCACAATCGATATGATGATGTGGGGCGTAAAAAAGACCGAAGCCATGTCAATCGAAGAAATTTTGGCACTGCCCGGGGTCAGCCCCCTGCCTAATATGAAAAGCGTGCCAAGGCTGGGCTCAATCGCCTGTGGCGTGCCGATTTTGGCAAGCGAAAATATCGAGGGCTACGATTTTGTGGACAGTGGTTTGCAGTGCGATTTCACCTTGGTTTGCCGTGGAAACAGTATGGAAACTCGCCTTTTTGAGGGTGATGTGGTCTTTATTCGCAGCCAGTCGGACGTGGATAACGGTCAGATTGCCGCCGTTTTAATAGGGGAAGAAGCCACCCTAAAACGTGTGCACAGAAGCGGTGACAGCCTGATTTTGACGGCGGAAAACCCCGCTTTTCCCCCTATGATTTTCACAGGTCAGCAGTTAGAAGAGATAAGAATAATCGGCAAAGCCATCGGTTTTGTGCGATATATGTAGCTGATTACAGGGATAAAATCTATTTACTTCTGTATATATTTACATTTATAGGTTTTAAATATTCAAATAAAATACAGGCAACCTGAAAGAATTTCTCTTTTTGGGCTTGCCTGTATTATTTTGATTGTAAAATTTAAAGCTATGGTAACATTTGCTTGATTTAATTATTATTATACTGTAAAATGAGACTATAATATAAGGCTTTTTGATGCGGAAAAGGGCTTTAGTTCACAAATCGTGAATTTTCACCACAGCTTTTAGGCGGAAAAGGGGCTTTGTAGTAGCCGTTTTATCCCCCTGGCTAATTTAAAATTCTAATCGGCGACGGGATAGACTGAGAGCAATTTTACACCCTCTTCTTTTAGAGAATTTTCAAGGGTTTTAAGCTGCTGCCCCGTGAGGACATCGCTTAAAAATCCTCTATTCTCACCGATTTTCACCGCCGATAGCCCCTTTGTCAGTCTGTCAAACTGTCCGTCATTGGCGCACAAAACTCTGATAAAATATTGGCTTTCCGGTGGAATATTTGAGACATCGTCCTCATTTCCGTCCTGCCAAGGGGCGTAAATTCTTTTATTTTTGTCTTTTACTGCGTTGATAACGTCCGCCACCACGGCGCTCGCCGTAGGCAAACTGCCTGCGCCTCTGCCATACATCACCACGTCTCCTGCGCTGTCCGCCGTGATTTTTACAGCGTTAAAAGAGTCGTTTACATTTGATAAAATATCCTCATTTTTTATAAAACAAGGGCTGACACGAAGAAATGCCCTGCCGTCCTCCTGCTTTTTTGAGTAGGCGATGAGTTTTATCACGCCATTTAGTCCGCCTGCGATTTCATCGTCCTCAGATGAGATTTTACTGATACCCTGTGGGGTGATATACTTTGGATAAATATGTT
>JAVVVT010000153.1:2339-3602 GCA_036652515.1 Oscillospiraceae bacterium | reverse complement strand
CTGTATTAAATACACCCACTTAGGGCGCTATCTATCCCTAAAGAGTTTCAGAGCAAGGTACTGTATTAGATATAACCTATTGGTGGCTATCTATCCTCAAAGAGTTTCGGAGCAAGGTATTGTATTAAATACACCCACTTAGGGCGCCGTGAGGGCGTCCTTTGTTTTTGTGTAAAAAAGTTACTTTTATTTAAAATAAGCTTTTTAAATTTTTGATTATGGAGTATAATTATAAAAAGAATAATATAACAAGGCGGAAGTAATAGATGAAAAAACAACACTGGCAAGGCAGCGTGCTTTTGGCGCCTGTCCCCCCTGCTTTAATAAGTTGCGGCACAATGGAAAAGCCCAACGCATTGACGGTGGCGTGGACGGGGATTTTGAACACCCAGCCGCCCAAGACCTATATAAGCCTGCGCCCTGAAAGATATTCCTATAATCTTATTAAGGACAGCGGCGAGTTTGTGATAAATTTACCCACAGAAAAAATGGTGAGAGCCGTGGATTACTGCGGTTGTCGCAGTGGGGCAAAAGAGGACAAGCTGAAAAAATGCGCACTCACGGCGATGGAGAGCGTTAAGATTTCGGCACCGCAAATTGCCCAAAGTCCGGTGAGTTTGGAGTGTAAAGTCACCCAAATAATTGAGCTGGGAACGCATCATATGTTTTTGGCGGATATAGTTGGGGTAAATGTGGACGAAACCCTCATAGACGAAAAAGGCAAATTGCACCTATCAAAGGCAGGGCTGTGCGCTTACGCCCACGGGGAATATTTTGCACTGGGGAAAAAGGTAGGGGATTTTGGCTTTAGCGTCAGGAAAAAAAGCACAGAAAAAAGAAGACAGAGCAAGAAAAGAGAGAACAACAATGATAATAAAAGATAAACAGGTCACCCTCACAACAGATTTTACACAGGCGGATATTGAACATTCAATCAAAAAACACATTGAGATTTTTGATAAAGAATATGGATTTTTACAGCCTTTCAACGACGGGGTAACCCAGCTGATAGGCGATTTTGGCAAGACCTACAATCCTCAAAAAGACTTTATGCTTATCAGCCGAGTAGACGGGGAGTTCGCAGGGACAATCACCGCTATCGGCAAAGAAAACGGTAGGGTGCAGCTGAGGTTTTTCTTTGTGGAGCCCTTGGCGAGAGGTCTTGGAATAGGCAAACTTTTATTTACCACAGCTATGGAAAAATCAAAGGAAATGGGCTACACCCACGCCTTTTTCAGCACCTATAACGTGCTGAAAGTGGCG
>JAVVVT010000153.1:0-2329 GCA_036652515.1 Oscillospiraceae bacterium | reverse complement strand
ACAATGTATAGACAATTAGGTTTTGTCATAACCGAAACAGAGCCCGACGAAGAGGTCGCCCCTGGGGTTATTGAAGAGATATGGGAAAAGGATTTATAAAATGGATAGAATTTTTGCCTACACAGAGGTGCAGACTGATTATTTGAAATCCAAAGATGAAAAAATGGCAAAGCTCATTGATTTTGTGGGAAAAATAGAGCGAAAAGTGACCCCCGAATTATATTCGGCTATGGTGGACAGCATAATGGGTCAGCAGATATCCACGGCGGCGCACAGCACCATAAGACAGCGCCTTAAAGACGGAGTTGGAGAAATCACCCCCAATGCCATAAACGAGATGTCAAGAGAAACCTTGCAAGCTTTCGGCTTGAGCTGGAGAAAAACCGACTACATAAAAGACTTTACCAAAAAGATAGTGGACGGGGATTTTCATCTGGAAACTCTTAAAGCTATGAGCGATGAACAGGTGATAAAAGAGTTGCTCTCCTTAAAAGGGGTAGGCAGGTGGACGGCGGAGATGCTGATGACCTTTTCTATGGAGAGAATGGACGTATTATCCTATGGAGACTTAGGGATACGCAGAGGAATATGCCGTCTTTACGGGCTTGAAACTTTAAGCGAAAAAGAGTTTTCTCAGCTTACAGATAAGTTTTCGCCCTATCGCTCGGTGGCGGCACTATATTTTTGGGCTTACGCCGCCCCCGACTGTGGGACGATTGAAGGCGAGGATTAAATTGGCTTAAAAAAAACATATTTTCAAGATAAAAAGCAAAACTTGCTGATTGTGAATGTGTAAAAGCTGTTGTAAAAATAGCCATTAACTTAATACAAAAAAACAAAACCCTTGGAATTGACTTTAAAGGTCAGTACCAAGGGTTTTTATAAATTAAATTCGCAGAGCTATCCAAAAATGGCACAAAGTAAAAGGGAGCCTTAGAAATACTAAATCTATGGCGTTTTCTTTAATAAAGTATTGAAAAGCTCTTTTGTAGGGGGTATCAAAAATACTTGCCCTTGTTTTGAGACTTCCGCTTTATTTGCCACCATATTTTCACAAATAACATCAAGATTATTTGCCATTCCTCTGAGATTTTTGGTATGATTTTCACATACTTTTGCAGGGAAAAATCAAAATTATTTGCCTAAAGAATACTCGTCAACAAGGTCTTGAAGTGTTTGAGCCTTGACGGCATCTAAGGCAAAAAATGCGTCCTCTTCACACAGAACGGGCTTTATATGCTCCTTATATTCGGCGTAGGCACGGCGCTTTAAGTCCTCATCATTTGGGTTTTCTTTCATTTTTTTAAAGCCGTCCTGCACTAATAGCCAGTCTGCCTCACTTACGGGATAGGTGTAGTAGCTGTTTGGGGCAAGCCCCTTTACACTCTGTGAGAAGATTGCGGAATAGGCGCACATAGCGATGACATAAGAGCCATAAGGGGAGGCGTGTTCGCCGTCACGCCAGTACATATCAATCTCCGGGTGGTTATAAAATACATCTTCAAAAACATTGCCCACACAGCTCAATTTAACCTGAGCTTTTTCGCTGAACTCATTGTAGATTTCGTACATTCCCTTTTGATGAGCCGGGTCACGTTTTTCTGCCCAAGGCATAACTTGAATAGGTGTAACCCCGCAAGCTCTTGCCAGCTGGACGATTTTCATTCCGTCGGTGATAGTCTCCTCTTTTGAGGGACAGGGGGAGTGCGCCGCCTGCTGCATAATCAGATAGTCAAAACCGCCGTACATCAGGGCAAAGCGCAATTCAGTGAACTGAGAATAGTGCCAGCCGTAAGTCACCCCCGGGTGTGCCTGCATAGACACCTCAACATCTTTGCCTTTTTCCTTGCAGATATTGGCAAAAATTTTGGGCATATCATTGTAAAAGGTGTGGCTGTTGCCTAAAAACAAAACTTTCATAACAATACTCCTTTTGATTATATTACACGGCACATACCGTGAAAATTACAAAGGTGTCGCTCCGCTGTGCCTTTTCTAAGGCAGCGTTAATTTTAAATATACCGTGAAAATTACAAAGGTATCGCTCGCTGCGCCTTTTCTAAGGCGGAGATATTTTTAAATACACCGTGAAAATTACAAAGGTATCGCTCCGCTGTGCCTTTTTTAAGACGGAGAGATTTTCAAATATACCGTGAAAATTACGGGGTATCACGGGCGCATGAAATAAAACAACCCTTATCTAAAAATTATTTCATTGTCGCTCATACTGTCGATTATAGCCAGACTGTGGAGATTATACCCGCTTTCACGCAGGCGTTTTCCTCCGTCTTGGAAGCCTTTTTCAATGACGATACCAATCCCCTCAACG
>JAVVVT010000152.1:0-3612 GCA_036652515.1 Oscillospiraceae bacterium | reverse complement strand
GTCATAGGAAAGCAAATAAAGAGCAGCTTGATAATCAGAATCAAGACATCCCTTCCTATCTGCCAGTTCTTCTAAGTGTATATATCTCTCTGCCTGTGATAACGCACAGTTTATTTCACTCATTATTTTTTCTACCATATTGGTAGGGTCGGTATTTTCACACAACTACACTTCTAAAGCTTTGATGAATTTAAAAGTGCAAGCTAAAACTCTCACCGAGAGCCAGAGCATAAACGTGAATACCTTCAATCGCACAAAAAGCATCAAGGACAACTTTTTAAGCAGGAAAAATACGCTGGATTTTTTTTTAAATAAGGAACACATACAGGACATTGAATCCAAAATATTATTGCTTGAAAGCGCCGTCAAAAATGACGAGCCGCAGGGCGTGAGGGAGAACAGCATACAGCTTATCTGTCTTTTGGAGCACGCTGACAGCTCCCTCTTCGCACTAAAATAAATATGCAAAATTATTAGTGAAAATTCCGTGAGGTAAAAAAGCGGCTTTTAAAAGCTTTTATCCGTTCTTCTTTTTGAGTAGCTCACTCAATTCTTCAAAGAAGGTGTTCACATCGCTGAACTGTCTATACACCGACGCAAATCTCACATATGCCACTTCATCTAACTTTTTAAGCTGTTCCATAACCATCTCGCCCAGCTCCATAGATGATATCTCGTTTTTTAAACTGTTCACCAATTTGTACTCTATATTGTCCACGGCATTTTCTAAATCTTTGATAGAAACCTGTCTCTTTTCGCAGGATTTTATCATACCGTTGAGCAACTTATCCCTGTTGAACGCCTGGATTGACCCATCTTTTTTTATAACCATAATTGGTGTGGTCTCTACAACTTCAAAGGTTGTAAACCTCTTTTGACAGCTTATGCACTCACGGCGGCGGCGTATTCTCTCCCCGTCTTCAGTTGGTCTTGAGTCTATCACCTTGCTGTCAATATTTCCGCAGAATGGACATCTCATAAATTAAACCTCTGTACTTTTAACAATCAATTCGTAAATGACATCTTTCAGATGTTCAGGATAAACTAAATTATCTTTTATTACATTATAAAAGATTTTGCCCTGTCTTTCAACTGTTGTGATAGAATTTATGGACATTTCTTTCTTTTTCTTTAAATCAAGTACTGAAATACCATACATTTCTACATTAAAATCATACTTTAAATATAAAGTATAGACAAACCTGTCCTTCTGCGTGCTTCGTTCTACTACTGTTCCCATGCCTGTTCCCATGCTCAGCCCTACTTTCATAGCAAATTATACACATTTATTGTTAAATACTTAATAATAAATATTTAAGTTAATAATTTTAGTATAAACATTCTGAAAGTATTTGTAAACAATTTCGATTTTATTCGACATTTTTCGACAAAACTTTAGAGAAAAGATAAAAAATCGAGAGAATTTTTCAGCATTTTCACATCTTTCACATTCTCATTGTACACCTCAATCAAGGCATATTGAGCGCTTGAATGGGCGCTTAGATAATCAATAAAGACCTTGAAATCAAAATTTCCATAATTGGGGATAAGGCTATTCTCATCATCTGTGAAATCGCTTATATGTATATGGCTTAATTTGTCCCCTACAAGGTCAATTATTTTATAAATATCTTGTTTTGCCCTCACCGCCTGTTTTATATCCAAAACATATCTGATATTTTCATCTGCCAAGTCTTTTACCTTTACAAGATTTTCGTAGTAGCCACATTTAAAATGCGTGACATTTTCTTGAGAAATATGTACGCCATACTCCGCCGCCCTCTGGGAAAGCAGGTTTAAAATTCGTGTATAATCTGCAACGCCCATATATTCCGCATTTGCAAAGCAACCGTGAAAAACCACATACTCACAATTTAAAATATTGCAAGCACGAAAATATTTCTCATAAAATTTTAAAGAATCCGTCAATTTATAATCTTGACGAGAGAAAAACATAAATGTTTCTATCGCAGAGGTGAAAGGGTGGATTGACACCACTTTTATCCCATAGCTATCGGCAATACTTTTCAGTTTATAAACATATTCTTCTTCAAGCTCACTGTCGGTATTGAAAAAAATCTCGGTGAATTTGGCACCTAACTCACCTACCAATATCAGTGCCTTATCCGTCTTTAGAGGGAAAAAACAACCTGTGGAAATCCCTATATTCATCGCTACCCCCTTTTAATACAATTTTTCCAGAGAATGATATTACATATCACAAGAGCAGGGTGGAAATTGATATCCGCTCAAATTTTTTGATGTGAAAAGTTATATGGACATACCACAAGAACAAAAATACCATATCACCCCTTAACGCTTTTTTAAGAGAAGAGTGACACCTGATTTGTTCGTGGCATACTGCCCAGGGCACCTGCGTTAAAAAGTGCGTCTATCACCGTGGTTGATGCACCGCTTGCACGCTGCAAATCTTCCACTGACATAAACTGCGTGGACACTTCACAGGCGCTCTCTAACTGAACCGCCGCATTTTCTCCCACGCCCTTGAGTGACAGATACGGCAGTCTGATTTTTCCGTCCTCAACCGAATATATCTTAGCCTTGCTCGCCCCTAATTTTATGGGAAGAAACTCGTAATTTCTGGCAAGCATCTCACAGACCATCTGCAAAGACGTGCGCAAATCCTCATCTTTGGCATTTTTTTCAATTTTCAGCCTTTGGGTGACCTCTTTGAGCTTTTTAGATGCCAAAGCTTTGCCCCCCACCGCCGCCTCATAGTCTATGGCTTCTCCTCGGACGGTAAAATATGTGGCATAAAACTCAATGGGATAGTATAATTTGAACCACATAAGTCTGATTGCGGCAATCAAATAAGCCACTGCGTGAGCTTTTGGGAACATATATTTTATTTTTTTACAGCTCTCAATATACCAGTTTTCCACGCCCTTTTCTCTTAGCATATTCTCTAACTCGCTGTCAAACTCTTTTGCCGCCTTGCCTTTTCGAGTGACCTCCATTATTTTAAATGCCTTTGCCTTGTCCACACCTTTTTTAATCAATGTGAGCATAACGCTGTCACGGGTGCCAATCACGTCGGCTATGGTGCAGGTTTTATTTTTTATCAAATCCTGTGCGTTGCCGTTCCACACGTCTGTGCCGTGGCTCAAGCCGGAAATCTGAATTAAATCAGCGAAGGTTTGAGGGTTTGCCTCAATCAACATTTGCCGCACAAAATCGGTGCCCAGCTCGGGTATTCCGAAAGTTGAGGTGGCACTTTGTATGTCCTCGGGGCTTACCCCCATAGGCTCGGTGCTGGTGAGCATTTTATACACTTGACGGTCATTCATCGGCACATCTGCCATTTTTATGCCGGTCAAATCCTCCAAATGCTTGTACATTGTAGGCACATCATGGCCTAAAATATCCAATTTCAGCAAGGTGTCGTGGAGGTATTTAAACTCAAAATGGGTGGTCACCACGCCTTTTTCTTGGGAGTCTGCCGGATGTTGAACAGGGCAAAAATCGTATATTTCATAATTTGAGGGGACGACAACCATACCTCCCGGGTGCTGTCCCGTGGTTTTTTTAACACCTGAACAGCCTAACGTCAGCCGATTTTCTTCCGCTCGATTGCGCACCATACCTCGCTCA
>JAVVVT010000151.1:0-3613 GCA_036652515.1 Oscillospiraceae bacterium | reverse complement strand
AAAGCTACACAGGGGAGAATGTTGTGGAGATAAGCTGTCATGGGGGCTCTGCTGTGGCAGACCAACTTCTGAAGGCTTGTTTTGAAGCCGGGGCAGAGCCGGCACAGGCAGGAGAGTTTACCAAGCGTGCCTTTTTAAACGGAAAAATCTCTATAACCCAAGCTGAGGGCGTTATGGAGATGATAAATGCAACCAGTCAACAGGCGTTAGTGGCGGCAAAAGGTGCATTACAAGGTCAATTATATCAGCGTGCCGCTAAAGTGAGAGATGAATTATTGGTTTTGGTGGGGCATATCGCCGCTTATACCGACTTTCCCGAAGAGGCGGTGGAAGATGTGACAGACCAAGAGGTGGGCGATATTTTATCAGCCTCAAAAGACCAACTTAAAAAGCTTATGGACAGCTATGATATAGGAGCTAAGATAAAACAGGGTGTGAACACCGCAATTGTCGGCAAACCCAATGTGGGAAAAAGCACTCTGTTAAATTCACTTTCGGGCTTTGAAAAAGCGATTGTAACCCCAATAGCAGGCACAACACGAGATGTGGTGGAGCAAGAGGTGATATTAGGCGGAATAAACTTGATATTACAGGACACCGCAGGGATAAGAAACACCGTAGACGAGATAGAAGCTTTGGGTATCAAACGCTCTTTGGACAGGTTAGAGGGGGCGGATTTGGTTTTTTGCGTTTTTGACGGCAGCCGTGAGATAACAACAGAAGATATTGAGCTAAGTCATCGCTGTGAAAAATTAAATAGCATTGCCATTGTCAATAAGCAAGATTTGCAACAGGTTTTTGATATTTCAACCGTTGAAAATTGTTTTAAAAAGGTGCTATACATCACCGCAAAAGATTTTTATATGTCAAAAGAATTTGAGAGCGCCGTGATGGAAGTGCTGGGAATTGCAAATATAGATTTCACCACAGGAGTTGTTGTAAATGAGAGGCAGTATAGCGCAGTGCGCACAGCTTATAATGCAATAAATGATGCCTATAACAGTTTTAAACAGGGGTATAGCCTTGATATAATCGGTGTATGCGTGGACGAGGCACTCTATGCGGTATACCAATTGACAGGTGAAAATATTTCAGACGAAGTGGTAAATGAGATTTTTTCAAAATTCTGTGTGGGTAAATAATATACTTTAAGTATAATTTTTCCAAAGCAAATGTAGTTTTCTTACAATCGGTGAAAGGGATTGCCAAGTTAACATATAAGAATAAGTGTGGGCGTATTGTTATAATCGAGCTCAATACTCGAAAAATCAAGAGCTGCGTGCTTATCTAAGACTGAAAAAGAAAAGGAAATAGGAAAATGGTTTTAGGAACTTATGATGTAATTGTAATCGGTGCCGGACACGCCGGCATTGAGGCAGCCGTCGCCAGTGCAAGGCTTGGGGTCAAAGCGGCTCTTTTTACCTTGACACTGGACGGAGTGGGCAATATGCCCTGCAATCCTGCCATCGGTGGCACAGCTAAAGGACATTTGGTGAGAGAGATTGATGCATTGGGTGGCGTTATGGCGATAGCGGCAGATGCCACAAGCTTGCAGACCCGTATGCTCAACAAGGGCAAAGGCCCAGCCGTGCACTCTTTAAGGGTGCAGAGCGACCGCCAACAGTATCATATTTATATGAAAAAGTTGGTGGAAAATACCCCGAATTTGGATTTAAAACAGGCAGAGGTCTGCGAAATTTTGTTTGATGAGAACAAAGCGGTCACAGGTATCATCACACAGTTGGGTACTCAATATAACACAAAAGCTGTCATTATCGCCACAGGAACATACCTTACAGGTAAAATTTATGTGGGTGATGCGGCGTATTATTCAGGTCCCGACGGTCATCATTCCGCAATGGCACTCTCCGACAGCTTAAAAGGCGCCGGAATAAAACTTCGCCGTTTTAAGACGGGAACGCCGGCGAGAGTTAATAAACGTAGCATTGATTTTTCTGATATGGCGGTTCAAGAGGGGGACGAAAAGACTGTGCCCATGAGCTTTATGACCAGAAAAGAAATCAAAAATATTTTGCCTTGTCATATCTGTTATACAAACGAGGACACCCATGAAGTTATAAGGCAAAATATTCACCGTTCGCCTCTTTACGGCGGAAAAATAGAGGGTATAGGCCCGAGGTATTGTCCGTCATTAGAGGACAAAGTTATGCGATTTTCTGATAAGAAAAGGCATCAATTCTTTATAGAACCCTGTGGATTTTACACTGATGAGATGTACTTGCAAGGCTTGAGCTCCTCCTTGCCTGAGGAGGTTCAGGTGCAGTTTTACCAGACCATAAAGGGACTTGAACACTTGGAAGTTACAAGACCTGCCTATGCCATAGAGTATGACTGTGTTGACCCATTGGAGCTTAAAGCCTCTTTGGAGTTTAAAGAATATCCAAATCTTTTTGGCGCCGGTCAGTTTAATGGTACAAGTGGATATGAGGAAGCGGCGGCTCAAGGGCTGATTGCAGGGATAAATGCAGCACGCAATGTGCAAGGAAAAACCCCCTTCACCCTCTCAAGGCAGTCCTCCTATATCGGCACATTGATAGATGATTTAATCACAAAAGGCGTGCTTGACCCATATCGAATGATGACCAGCCGCAGTGAGTACAGACTGTATTTAAGACAGGATAATGCCGATGAGCGATTGACCCCTTTAGGTAGAGAAATAGGGCTTGTAGACGATGATAGGTGGGAGTATTTCAACAGTGTTCAGAGGCTAAAAAATGCTGAGATAGAAAGACTTAACCAAGTTACTATCAAGCCTTCACAGGTGAAAGACTTGCTTTTAGAAAAAGGTCTTGAAGAACTGAAAAGCGGTATAAAGGCATCGGAATTTTTAAAGCGACCACAGATTACCTATGAGGAGATTGCAAAAATAATCGGCGAAGGTGAGAGCGTCAGCCCGTTTGTGGCAGAAAAAGTAGAGGTCGAAGTTAAATACGAGGGCTATGTCAAGCGCCAGCAACAGCAGATAAATCAGGTGAAAAAACTTGAAAATACAGCCATACCCTCGGATATAGAATACAAAGATTTCCACGGACTGCGCATGGAGGCAAGGGAAAAACTTGCAAAGGTAAAGCCTGTAAACGTGGGTCAAGCCTCAAGGATTCCCGGGGTAAGCCCAAGTGATATTTCGGCTCTTTTATTAGAGCTTAAAGTCCGCGATATGAGATAGTTGTATTCCTGAGAGATACAACTGTAAAAATAGTGAGGTGTTGGTTTTAAGGCTGGTGCCTTGAATTTTAAAGGAGTTAAAGATGATAGACAGAGGGCGTTTTATAGCTAATTTGGCAAATTACAACATAGTTTTAAGTGAAATTCAACTGGACCAACTTGAGTTATATGCTAAAATTTTAGTTGAATACAACGAAAAAGTAAATTTGACTGCCATAACTGACCCCCTCGGCATTGAAAACAAGCATTTTTTGGACAGCCTGCTTTTTGCAAAGGATACTCGTGTTGAGGGCTCGGTTATAGACGTGGGTACAGGTGCGGGATTTCCCGGAATAGTGGCTAAAATTTACAAGCCAAATATAAAACTTACTCTTTTGGAGCCCACAGGCAAGCGCTGTACGTTTTTACAGTATGCCCTTGACACTTT
>JAVVVT010000150.1:0-3625 GCA_036652515.1 Oscillospiraceae bacterium | reverse complement strand
TAGCCGTCAGCCTTCACCACAAAAGAAATCATCTCGCCTTTTTGCTCCACTTTGGCATAATAGACCGTGCGTGTGCAGTCCACTATCTTGGATTTTCTTGTCATAAAGCTCTCAAAATCGTGTGTCCCCACAAAATATTGAGCCGCCCTGTTCATCTGCTCCACATTTAAAGCAGAGGGCACTCGGTAATAATATCTGCCAAAAAAAGGGCTGTCAACGTGGCTATTCAAAATATTATAGGTGTACTCTTTTGCCTTGGCATCATACCTTGCGTGAAATCCGTCACTCACCTGCCGAGCATCAATCGCCCTTATATCAAGGGGGAGATTTGCATTTAAGGATAGGGGCAACTTGCGCAAATCCATAGGCTCCTTAACTTCAAAGCTTAAATAATAACAGCTGGCGTGTACCCCGCTGTCAGTGCGTGAGCAGCCTTTTATATCAGTTTGATAGCCTAAAACCTTTATGAGTGCCTGCTGAAAAACAGCGAACACCGAAAGGGCGTTGTCTTGGATTTGAAATCCGTGATAATTTGTGCCATCAAAGGCTATTTTTACAAGTACAGTCAATTATATCACCTGTGGAAAGTAAAATCTTGTTGAATAAATTATAGCAAAGAATATAACGCAAAAAATCGTGCTGAACACATCATTTTTTGTTATTTTAAGCTGTTTTAGGCGGGTTCTGCCCTCGCCTCCACGGTAGCATCTACATTCCATAGCTGTTGCCAATTCGTCCGCCCGTCGAAAAGCGGAGATAAAAAGCGGAATTAATATAGGCACAAGAGCCTTTATCCTCTCCATAAAACTTCCGGAGTCCAGCATGGCCCCACGGGACTTTTGCGCAGACATAATTTTGTCTGTCTCCTCGATTAAGGTGGGGATAAATCTTAGGGCTATGGTCATCATCATCGCCATTTCGTGGCTGGGAAAATGCACCACATTCAGCGGTTTCATAATCTGCTCCAAACCGTCGGTGAGGGATATAGGGCTGGTGGTGTAGGTGAGCAGAGAGGTGCCGGATATTAAGAAGATAATCCTTGCCACCATAACAAGGCAGAACATTATCCCCTCTTTATAAATTTTGATTTTCCACAAAGATAGCAGTGGCTCGCCTGTGCCCGAGATAAAAAACAGGTTCAATATAACCGTAAAAAACACCAGTGGAATTATTGGTTTTAAGCTTTTTGCCAGCATTTTTAAAGGTATATTGCTTATTTTATAGAACAAAAGTACCATTGCTCCGCACAAAATCAGCCCGACGGCATTTGTGCTCATAAACAAAAAAGCCACATATGCCACAGTTATGCCTATTTTCAGCCTTGGGTCAAGCATATGCACCGGGCTTTTTCCCGGAAAATGCTGACCGATTGTTATATCTTTAAGCATTTTTGTTCTCCTTTGCCTTTTTATATTTCAAGAGCGTTTTTATGGCATAAGGCACGGTGTAAACGTCCGTGTCAATATCCACGCCCATATCTTTTAATTTTAAGAAAACTTGGGTTATATCTGGTATTCCAAGACCCATTCTGCTCAAATTTTCTGCGTCCTTAAAAATCTCTTCTGTGGGGGCATATTTGTAGATTGTGCCCTGCTCCATAACGATTACCTTATCTGAGTAATTTGCTATGTCCTCCATAGAATGTGAGACCAAAATCACAGTGCTCCCCGTAGTTTTGTGATAATTTTTGACCTGGGAAAGTATCAGCTCACGGCCTGCCGGGTCAAGACCTGCACAGGGCTCGTCCAACACTAAAACCTTGGGTTTCATAGCGATTATTCCGGCTATCGCCACACGCCTTTTTTGACCGCCCGACAAGTCAAAGGGAGAGCCACTCAGCATCTCGTCGCTGACACCGCAAAACTTTGCCGCCATTTTTACACGGCTGTCAACCTCTTCTTCAGACAGTCCCATATTTTTTGGTCCGAAAGCGATATCCTTGTAACAGGTCTCCTCAAAGAGCTGATATTCCGGATATTGAAAGACCAATCCAACGCTAAAACGCACCTGTCGGATATCTTTATACTCCGTCCAGATGTCCTTGCCGTCAAGCAAAATTCTGCCCTCTTGGGGTTTTGTAAGTCCGTTAAAATGACCGATGAGGGTGGATTTTCCACAGCCTGTGTGACCTATAACCCCCACAAAGCTGCCCTCTTCTATCTCTAAATTAATATTATCCAAAGCCTTTGTCGCTCCCGGCATACCCACATTATAGGTGTAGGACAAATTTTCAACTTTAAGTACTGACAATGTTATTCCTCCAAAAATTTATAGAGCTGTGCGGCACATTCGTCGATGGAAATCTCCTGAGTGGACAGCGGATAGCCCAGCTTTGTCATCTCATACTCCAACTCACTGGTCTGTGGAACGTCAAGCGCCAGGCTCTTCACCCATTCCACCTGGGAGAAAATCTCCCTGGGAGTGCCGATTTTTTCTATTTTGCCCTCGCTCATAACCACCACACGGTCCGCCTGCGCCGCCTCGTTCATATAGTGGGTGATTAAAATTACGGTTATTCCGAAATCCTTGTTGAGGCTTTTTATAGTCTTGATAACCTTTGCTCGCCCTGAGGGGTCAAGCATGGCGGTGGGCTCGTCAAGGACAATGCAATCAGGGCGCATAGCGATTATTCCGGCTATTGCCACACGCTGTTTTTGACCGCCCGAAAGATTGTGAGGGGCTTTTTCCCTGAGCTTATACACCCCTGTTTTCTCCATTGCATCATCGATTCTAATGCGAATTTCAGCCGGTGGAACGCCCATATTTTCAAGTGCGAAAGCCACGTCCTCCTCCACTATGGTGGCGACGATTTGGTTATCCGGATTTTGAAAAACCATACCCACCTTTTGGCGCACATCAAAGATACGGCTCTCGTCCTTGGTGTTTATTCCGTCCACCACGACCTCGCCTTTTTCAGGTATGAGTATTGAGTTGAAATGCTTTGCCAAGGTGGATTTGCCACAGCCGTTTGAGCCTAAAATCGCCACAAATTCGCCTTTTTCAGCGGTGAAATCCACGCCTTTCAGCGCCCAGTCCCCCTCGCTTGAATATCTATACCACACATTTTCTGCTTTTAACATCTGTCCCATTTTATTCTTCATGCCCCTCTTTTTTCCAAAATGCCGTGCTGCCGCAAGCTAAAGCTTTCCCCGTTGCCTGCACCTGTATGCCTATCTCATCAGCCGAGACCTGACCTTTATATTTATTGCCTATTAGGGCGGAAATCATATATTCCATAGTGCTGGGTGAAACCCCTGTGGTGTAGCTGTTCACAGCAAAAAACAACGGGTCATCACTTAAAAGCTCTGTACACAGTTCAATCAATTCGTAGATGTTGTCCTCTAATTTCCACACCTCGCCATTTGGCCCTCTGCCATAGCTGGGCGGATCCATAATCACTCCGTCGTACTTATTGCCCCTGCGTATCTCCCTTTGGACAAACTTCACACAGTCGTCTACTATCCAGCGGATAGGCGCTTTTTCAAGCCCTGACTTTACAGCTAGAACAATTGGGTTGTCATAAAGTCAGCGCCGCGTGTATTGCCTATGCACTTGAATAATTAGACTACGTCAATCAGCAAATGTTTCACGTACCCATGGCATGACCACCTCAGTGGTTAGCGGT
>JAVVVT010000149.1:0-3671 GCA_036652515.1 Oscillospiraceae bacterium | reverse complement strand
ATATCATTGTATAGTACGCTCAAAGGGAAAGAAGCGTTATCTTTGTCCAGTGAATAAGAGCCCACAATGGTATATTGTTGAGCAGTGGTCTCTTTTGGCACTAAAATATTGTCATCTGTGAGATATTCTCTATAATAATTCAAATCATTTTCAGGAAAAGTCAGAGATATAGAGTCTCCGATTTTAAGATTGCGTGTTTTCAAAAATTCATCTCGCACAACACAAACAGCAGCGGCGTCAAGATAATCTTTCTTTTCAATCAGCCTTCCCGAGGTCAAAGAATATGTACCTTGAGTGTCTAAAAAAGTAGGGGTAAGGCTCATATCTTTTGTTGTGACTACATTGACAGCGTGCAAATTGTACTGAGCGATTGCCATTATATTTTCAAAATCTGCGCTGTTGTAATCATCATAGGGCGTTATCTTTTTAAGGGTTAATTCCATAGGATATGGGCTATCATCACTTAAAAGCCCATCATAACAAGCCTGTATAAGATATTTATCCCCCTGGATAATAGACGCTTTCTGTGGTATAGAAAGAAAATCAACAGGGCAATATACCACAGCTTTTGAGCCTATCTGTGCATATTCGGGGTAGCCTACCAAAACTTCCGAAATTTCAAAGGTAAACTTTAAATTTCTTTTTTCCTTATAGCTGAACACATTGCCCTCGGCTGGCTTATCAATTGATTTGCGCATAACATTGCCAACTTCAATCAGCTCGCCCACCATAAAAATGTCATTGCTTGAAACACGTTCTTTTGAAGAAGCTGAAGAAAATGTCCCGTCTAAATCGGCGTTATAAATATCCTTTAAACAAGCGGGGATATTATAAATCTTATCGCTTAGATTTAAAGCCTTGGAGTTTTCTATTTTTTCAATCAATAAATCAGCGTCTGCGTTTGTTTTTAGTACACCAATGGGCTTGACGGCGCTATCAGCTGGGCTTGCAATGAGTTTTATCCCTACCCCAACCGAAATAATCAGCAATGCGGCAAGAGCCCCAATAAGAAACTTTTTATTTTTGTTCATAATGTAAATGCCTCCTTGTGCATATTGTACCATATATATATATATATATATGTCAATACATATATTCATTTTGCTGAAATTACTATATAATGTGCCATAGATAAAGCAAAATCCGAACCAATCTTTAATACAAAAGGCAGGTTCGGATTTTAAATTGCTTGGCGGAGAGAGGGGGATTCGAACCCCCGGTACGTTTTCGCATACACCCGCGTTCCAGGCGAGCACCTTAAACCGCTCAGACATCTCTCCGTGTTTAATGCCTCAATAGTATACAATTTTAAGGAGAGTTTGTCAATAGTTAAATATTTATGGACACAACAAATAAACTGATAGAAAAAGGGCAGATTATCACTGTAAATATACAGTATAACAATAATTATAAATATTGATGTTAAAATATTTTGTGTAATTTGACTGAAAAAAAGGGGCAAATTTGTACATATTGATACTTACTAAATAAATGGTTTACAACGATATAGATTATAAAGTAAAGATATTTACGAAAACAACTAATTTATTTACCTGTAATTCTCAAATATATAATTTATTTCTTAATTTACTAAAATCTATTTACATAGACACTTTATTTTGATAGAATAAAAGTAAGATAAATCAACATTTTGGAGGATTAATAATGAACTATCGTTTAGAGAGTGACTCAGTTGGAGAAAAGCAAGTGCCGTTTGATGCGTATTACGGCGTGCAGAGCCTTCGTGCAAAAGAAAATTTCAACATCACAGGTTACATGCTGCCGGAAGTTTTGATAAATTCCTTGGCAGAAATCAAAAAAGCTTGTGCCATCACAAACGTAAAAGCCGACGATTTAGACCCAAAGATAGCCGATGCTATAATCGAGGCTTGTGATGACATCATCGCAGGTAAATTCCACGGGGAGTTTATCGTTGACCAAATTCAGGGCGGTGCAGGCACCAGCTCAAATATGAATGCCAACGAAGTTGTGGCGAATATCGCACTTGAAAAACTTGGCAAGGCTAAGGGCGATTACAAATTCTGTCACCCAAATGACCACGTCAACAAGGCACAGTCCACCAACGACGTATACCCCACAGCATTAAAGCTGGCACTGTATAAAACCGCACAGGTTTTGATTGCAAAACTTGATGAGTTAGACGCTGCTTTAATGGTCAAAGCGGCAGAGTTCCACGACGTTTTGAAAATCGGCAGAACACAGCTTATGGACGCTGTTCCTATGACATTAGGACAGGAATTTAAGGCATATGCCAGCGCCATAAAACGCTCAAGAAGATTGATAAACACCGCTGTTCAAGAGTTAAGAACAGTCAATATGGCGGCGACAGCCATAGGTACAGGTATAAATACCTCCCCCTATTTCTTCCACCACATAGTAGAAGAGCTATCAAAAGTCAGCGGAATAGAGCTGATACAAGCGGAAGATATGATAGACGGCACCCAGCATATAGACGGTTTTTCAGTGGTTTCATCATCGCTGAAAACTTGCGCAATCGCCTTATCAAAGATGGCAAACGATATCCGTCTTATGAACGGAGGACCTAAAGCAGGTCTTGGAGAAATCACAATCCCTGCAAAGCAGAACGGCTCTTCAATTATGCCGGGCAAAATCAATCCGGTTATCCCTGAAGTGCTTAACCAGTGTGCGTTTGCTGTCATCGGCAACGATATGACCGTGACTATGGCGTGCGAGGGCGGACAGCTTGAACTTAATGCTTTTGAGCCTGTTGCATTCCACAAAATTTATGAGTCTATGAGAATACTCACCAACGGTGTGGACACATTTATTCACAACTGCGTTGAGGGCACAGTGGCAAATGAAGAAAAATGTCACGATTTGCTCTACAACTCAACAGGTTTTGTCACAGCACTTTGCCCTGTTTTGGGATACAAAGTTTCCGCAGATATCGCCAAGAAATTTTTGAAGGACGGCACACCTATAATCGAGGGCGCACTCGCCAACGGTTTGACACAGGAACAATTAAAAGAGATGCTGGACCCAGAAAAGTTGGCACGTCAGTTTGACAAGAAATAATCGGAGATGGTAATTATGGACAAAAATGAAATTGCATTAAAGGCTCACAAAGAGTGGAATGGCAAGATTGAAGTGGTTTCCCGTGTTTCCATTAAAAATAAAGAGGAGCTGGCGGTGGCTTATACCCCGGGTGTCGCCGTCCCCTGTTTAGAGATTGAAAAAGACGAGATGTTAGCTTATGACTACACAAGAAAAGGCAATTTAGTCGCCGTTATAACAAATGGCACGGCAGTTTTGGGCTTGGGAGATATCGGCCCGTCGGCAGGTATGCCCGTTATGGAGGGCAAGTGCTGTCTGTTTAAAGAGTTTGCAGGCATAGATGCTTTCCCAATCTGTGTGGACAGCAAAGACCCAGATGAGTTAGTTAATATCATCTATAAAATATCCAAGAGCTTTGGCGGAATAAACTTAGAGGACATCTGCGCACCCACCTGTTTTGAAGTTGAAAGACGTCTTAAAGAGATGTGCGATATCCCTGTTTTCCACGACGACCAGCACGGCACGGCTATCATAGTGAGCGCCGCCCTTCTCAATGCCGCAAAGTTAAAGGGCAAAGAGCCCTCACAGCTTAAAGTTGTCCTTAACGGCGCAGGTGCAGCGGGAATTTCCATAGC
>JAVVVT010000148.1:0-3685 GCA_036652515.1 Oscillospiraceae bacterium | reverse complement strand
CGCCTAGTAGATGTGCGCCGGGTGCGCCCGTTATCGCGTGAGAGTTTCAAAAACTCCGTAAGGTCTGCGTTGTGAAGCGCAGGCGACCAGAGGTGGTACCGCGATTTTCGCCCTCTGTCCGTTTTGGACAGAGGGCGTTTTTTATTTTGCCCTCTAAGAAAGAAAATGAGGTAAAAAGATGAAAAAAATTATTGCATTAACCCTAACGGCGACGCTTATGGTATCCTTGACAGCCTGTGGCACCAAAGAAGACGACCAGCCAAAAGAGGAAAAAACAAAGATAGGCATATTACAGCTTTTGGAGCACCCGGCTATGGATATGGCAAAAGAGGGGTTTATAAAAGCATTAGAAGAAAATGGGTATGCGCAGGGGGAGAATTTAGAAATTGATTTTCAAAATGCGCAGAACGACCAATCAAATCTTTACACTATGAGCCAAAGGCTTGTGGGGGATAAAAATTCCCTTGTTTTAGCCATAGGCACAGGTGCGGCACAGTCCTTGGCTTCCTTGACAAAGGAGATGCCTATTGTCATCACCGCAGTCACCGACCCGGTAGATGCAGGGGTTGTGACCAGCTTGGAGATACCGGGCACAAATGTCACAGGTACCACAGACGCCGCCCCTATAAAGGAGCAGATTGAGCTTTTGGCACAGCTCACTGAAAATTGCAAAAAAATCGGGGTTTTGTACACCTCAAGCGAAGATAATTCCGTGTTGCAGGCAAGGCAGGCAAAGGAGATAATAAACGGATTGGGATATGAGTATGTAGAGCAGACAATCACAAGCGCCGGCGATGTACAGCAGGCTACCCAGTCATTGGTTGACAAATGCGACGGAATATATATTCCCACAGACAACACCTTGGCAGCGGCTATGGCATTGGTTGGCAATATTGTAAAAGAGTCAAAAACCCCGGTGGTTTGCGGCGATACAAGTATGACCTTGACAGGCGGGCTTGCCACTTTAGGTCTCAATTATTACAATTTGGGATATCAGACAGGGGAGATTGCAATGAGAATTTTAAAGGGAGAGGACCCCTCAAAGATTGCGGTGGAAGCGCAGAAAAGCTATGACTATGTGGTGAGCAAAGAGATGGCTCAAGCCTTAGACATCAAAATACCCACAGAATTAGAAAAATATGTGCAGTAGGCTGTAAAAAATACAGCAAAGAAAAATTTCTGAAATTTTAGGAGAAAAATTATGCTTAATATTATTACAGGTGCAATTTCTTTAGGGCTGTTATGGTCAACAATGGCTTTGGGTGTGTATATGAGCTATCGCATATTGGATTATGCAGACCTCACCGTGGAGGGCAGTATAGCCACAGGCGCCGTGATAGCGGCAAAGCTTATAGTCAGTGGCACAAACCCGTTTACGGCGACCTTTGCGGCGCTCTTGGGTGGAATGGCGGCAGGGGCGCTCACAGGTCTGCTCAACACAAAATTGAAAATCCCGGGGATACTCTCGGGCATACTTTCAATG
Source organism: Oscillospiraceae bacterium (assembly GCA_036652515.1). GTDB lineage: Bacteria > Bacillota > Clostridia > Oscillospirales > Ruminococcaceae > RGIG3102. The sequence continues at coordinate 2,202 of JAVVVT010000148.1, read as the reverse complement.
ATTGCCCTCTATTCAATAAATATAAGAATTTTAGGCAAGGCAAACGTGACCCTTTTAAAGTCAAAAACCCTGTTCACAATGGCGGCACAAATAAAATTATCCGTGGGGGTTTGCGGCGGAATAATAGCTCTCACCTGTGTTTTTCTCCTTTATAAATTTCTTTCCACCTCAATGGGAAATGCAGTTCGTGCCACAGGCAATAACGAGCAGATGTCAAAGGCTATGGGTATAAATACCGACGGAATGAAAATATTGGGGCTTGCTATAAGCAATGGCTTAGTGGCGCTCTCAGGGGCGCTCATAGCGCAAAATCAATGCTTTGCCGACCTGCAAATGGGTCAGGGAGCTATCGTTATAGGTCTTGCGTCGGTGATAATTTCAGAGGTGATGTTCCGTGGAAGCACACTGATAAAGCGCCTTTTTAATGTGGTGCTAGGGGCGGTGGCATACAGGGCTATCATTGCCTTTGTCATCGAGATGGGAATGAACCCCTTGGATTTAAAACTCTTCACGGCTATAACTGTGGCGGCAGCGCTCTCATTGCCTAAGCTGAAAGCGTGGTTGTACACCACTTTTGTAAAGCGTTATTCAAAGGTTTTCCATATAAAAATCTCAAGAAAAAGCAAACAAAATGTGAAAGAGGGGCTTATATAATGGCGGCGGTATTACAGCTTGAAAAAATAGATAAAACATTTAACCAGGGCACAGCCACAGAAAATCACGCCTTGAAACAGGTAAGCCTTGAAGTGAATGAGGGCGACTATGTGAGCGTTATCGGGGGCAATGGCGCAGGAAAATCCACAGTGCTAAATGCCATAGCAGGGGCGTTTTTGCCGGACAGCGGTGAAATTTATATCCAAGGGGCAAGTGTGACAAGGCTGCCGGAGCACAAGAGGGCAGAGTACTTGGGAAGGGTATTCCAAGACCCTATGATGGGCACCGCCTCGGATATGACCATAGGAGAAAATCTGGCGTTGGCACTTCATAGAGGGGAGAGGCGTGGGCTGTCGAAAGGGCTGTCAAAAGCCGAAAAAGATTATTTTTATAAGGAGCTTAAAACCCTTGATTTAGGTCTTGAAAACAGGATAGAGGATAGGATAGGTCTGCTTTCAGGGGGGCAGAGGCAGGCAATAACGCTGCTTATGTCCACAATAAAAAAGCCAAAGTTGTTGCTGCTTGACGAGCACACGGCAGCTTTAGACCCTAAAACAGCGGCAAAAGTGCTTAAACTCACCGACGATATTGTGGCACAGGGCAAACTCACTGCGCTGATGATAACCCATAATTTGAAAGACGCCATAGCTCACGGCAACAGGCTGATAATGATGAACGACGGGCGGATAGTTTTCGACGTCAGCGGAGATGAAAAGAAAGCGCTCACGGTGGAATATCTGCTTGAAAAATTTTCTCAAAGTTATTCGGAAGAAATTTTCACAGACAGTATTTTATTGGCGTAAAAATATAGGGCAGTTTGTATAAATAAAGCGGCGTGAGATAATAATAGAAGATAAACATCAAGATTTGTTATGTTATATAATTATTATTTGCTGTCCGCTTTTTAAAATAAATCAGGGCGATGAAGCGGTAAAAAACAGAAATTTCATATGGGGATAAAAGGTGAAAAACAGATAAAAAACTGTTGACAATCGCAGTGTGGTGTGATAATATATAACTCGTAGCTTACACAGGATACGGAGAGGTGTCCGAGCGGTTTAAGGAGCCAGTCTTGAAAACTGGTGATTCGCAAGAACCGTGGGTTCGAATCCCACCCTCTCCGCCATATCTTTAAGCTGAGCGGCAGGTGCCGTTTTTTATTTAGCAATACAATTCAATAAATTAAAAACAGCTTCGCACGCATGGAGATTTACTCAAGCCGGTCGAAGAGGCGCCCCTGCTAAGGGCGTAGGGCGGGTAACCGTCGCGAGGGTTCGAATCCCTCAATCTCCGCCAAAGTTAAAACCTCGCAAACGCACTGATAGTGCAAGTTTGCGAGGTTTTCTTTAATTATATTCTCTGTAATAACCCACTTGTAAGCAGAAAAAATAAATTAGTTTGCAGCTTTGGAAAAAATGACTATATGGTTGATGTTGTAACAGGGATAAATCCGAGTAATAATGAAATACTTTATGACTTAGTTAATATTTCAAAAACAAAATAAAAGAAGCTCTTCCCCAGGAGCCATAAGTGGCTCCCTTGTAGAGA
>JAVVVT010000147.1:0-3770 GCA_036652515.1 Oscillospiraceae bacterium | reverse complement strand
GGCTGTTATAAACAAAATTATAATTAAGGAGAAACATTATGAGATGCAGTAAATGCGGAACAGAAACTGAAAGCAAATTTTGCCCCGAGTGTGGGACACCTATTGACCAAATTACAACCGAAGTTGAAAATGTACAGACGATAAAAAAGCCTTTTTGGGATAAGCCAAAAATTGCAGCCACTGTGTTTACCGTGATATATATGATTTTTGGTTTAACTAATGGGAAAAACGAAAACGTAAGCCTCGTCACTACTTTAGGAATAGCCGTAGTTATGTGGCTTATATTTTGGGGTATTTCAAATGCTGTGGCTAAGAACATGAAAATGAATAATCTAAATACAGCAGAAAAAAATGCATACGACACAATAAAAGATAAAGCAAAGAGGCAAGAGCGCTTAGACCGCATAAAAGAACTTGAAGACAAAGGCGAAATCTATTGCCCGAAATGCTTGTCTACGCATTACAGCACGAACAAAAAAGGCTTCGGAATTGGCAAGGCTGTTGTTGGTGCGGCTCTCACTGGCGGTATTGGTCTTACAGCTGGTAACCTTGGCGCCAAAAAAGTAAGAGTTACATGTTTGAAATGTGGCTATCAGTGGATGGCAGGCAAAAAATAATCTTTACATAATTAAATAAAAAAAGCCCCTTACAGCAGCGAACTGTAAAGGGCTAATATAAGAAGTTACACAAAAGTATAATCTTCCGATAACAAGATTATTATACCTTATTTGTGTGGCTAATTCAAGTGTGAAAACATACAAATGGAGGTATTTTTTTATGGCAAAATACAAAAAAAGAGTAGACGGACTTTTTCAAAAATCTATAACCATTAATGGAAAGCGCAAAGTATTTTATGCTCAGACCGAAAGAGAGCTAACTCAAAAAATATTAAACTTTCAAAATAAAGAAGAGAGCGGAATAATATTTAAAGAACTTGCTTTAGATTGGAAGTATGACCATTTTGATGATTTAAGCCCTACCACAGTTAAGGGATATACCCCAGCATATAACCGGCTTGTTGCAGAGTTTTCAAACAAATATGTAAAAGATATAACAATAAAAGATATTCAGCTTTATATCAATCGTTTTGCCGGCAGAGGAAAAAAACAGAAGGCGCAAAAAACCGTTAGGAATGAATTAAGCGTACTTAGCTTAATGTTAGATTATGGAATACAACAAGGTCATATTGAAAACAATCCGGCAAAAAATTTTAAACTTCCAAACGGCTTGGAAAAGAAAAAGCGACAAGCACTAACAGAGGAGCAAATCAAAATTATTGAAAAAGGTGTAGATGCTCCTTTTGGACTTTTTGCGTACTTTCTTATGTATACAGGGTGCCGCAGAGGCGAAGCTTTAGCGGTGCAATTCAAGGACATAGACTTTGAAAGCAAACTTATCAGTATATCAAAATCTGTCTACTACGAAGGAAATACGCCCCATATAAAGTCACCTAAAACAGAAGCCGGTAACAGACAAGTTATATTGTTAGATTGCTTAGCAGAAAAGCTGCCAAAGAAAAGTAAAGCAAACGATTATTTGTTTTCAAGCGACGGTGGGAAAACTCCACTTGCAAATAAACGCTGCGCTGTAAACTGGAAACATTATGTAGAAGACAGCAATTTAGATTGGATAACGCCACACCAATTGCGTCACACATACGCAACCATTTTGTACAATGCCGGCATCGATGTAAAGTCTGCGCAAGACTTAATGGGGCACGCCGATATATCCACCACGCAAAATATTTATACGCATATTTCTAAAAGCCGAAAGCAATTTACGGCGGACAAGTTAAACCAATACGCAAACACAAAGACAATTGCCGAATAGGCTTATTTTTATCGTAAAATTTACTACATTTTTACTACACTTAACAGCTTTTTACAGCCTTAATAAGTTTTAAGTAAATCATAAGAAACAAGAAAAAACCCAGTAAAATAGCGACTTTACGCTAAATTACTGGGTTTTGCATTTGGAGCGGGTGATGGGAATCGAACCCACATGACCAGCTTGGAAGGCTGGAGTTCTGCCACTAAACTACACCCGCACACTCTGCCATCTATTTGTGATAGCAGAAGTTATTATACTTGTTTTTGGTATATTTGTCAAGGGTTTTTTCGCATATTTTAACAATAAAATATTTCTTTTTAGGCAAGCTTTTTCAAACCTGCTGTTGCCCTTTAAAATTCTACCTTTATCTCCTCGCCGTCGGCGTAGACTTTGACCTGTTTTATATCCTCGTTGTCCACAATTGCCTGTGCGATTTTATCCTCCACCTCTTTGCGGATAACTCGGCGGATATCTCTGGCACCGAACTTGCCGCCCTCGGCTTTTTTGCAAATCAATTCCAGGGCTTGCTTATCCCAAGAGAGGGCAATCCCTTTTTGCTCCATAGGTTTCACATATTCGCCTATCATAAGCGCTGCGATGTCCTGCAAGGTCTCGTCGCTCAATGGCTCAAAAACCACAACTTCATCAATTCTGCTTAAAAATTCCGGGCGTAAAAACTCGTTTAATGCGCGCATAACCTTAGCTTTTGACATCTCGCTCTTTGTCTTATTAAAGCCGGTCTCGCCGGTTTTATCCGTAGAGCCTGCGTTTGAAGTCATAGCGATAACAGTGTTTTCAAAATTTATTGTACGACCTTGGGCATCGTTTATTTTGCCCTCGTCTAAAATCTGCAAAAGAATATTCAGCACGTCCGGGTGAGCTTTTTCAATCTCATCAAAAAGCACCACCGAATAAGGCTTGCGACGCACTTTTTCTGTCAGCTGTCCCGCCTCGTCGTAACCAACATATCCCGGAGGTGAGCCGACCAATCGGGAGACCGCATACTTCTCCATAAACTCCGACATATCAAAGCGAATGAGAGGGTCAACGGTGTCAAACAACTGGCTGGCAAGCTGCTTCACCAATTCGGTTTTGCCAACGCCTGTGGGGCCTACAAAGAGAAAGCTGGCTGGGCGTGTGCGTCCGGAAATGCCTGCACGGTTGCGCTTTATCGCCTTTGCCACCAAGCTTACCGCCTCGTCTTGACCTTTTATATGCTCTTTTAAAGATGCCTCAAGGTTCTGCAATTTATTAAATTCGCTCTCCTTGATTTTCACCGAGCTGATACCTGTCCAAAGCTGTATGACCTTTGCCACATCGTCTAATTCAACCTTTATGTCCTTGACCTGCTCATAGAGTGATTTTTCCTCTTCTTCGGTCTTGAAAACCTGCTGTTTGGTCTGAGCAATCTGCTCATAATCCAGGGCATCTGTTGCACTTTGCAGCTCATCAAGTTTGAGGTTCAGCCCTGCCAGCTCATCTTTTTTATTCAGCCAGTCGCTTATCTTGGTGTTGCGCAGACTGCAACAGGCGCACGCCTCGTCTAACAAATCTATGGCTTTGTCCGGCAAAAATCTGTCTGTGATATATTTTTCGCTCATACGAACGGTCAAATCCACTATACTTGCAGGCACTAAAACGTGATGATAATCTTCATAATATTTTTTTATGCCGCCGATTATATCAATTGTGTCGCTGATAGAGGGTTCTTCCACCTTAATAGGCTGAAAACGTCTTTCAAGGGCGGAATCCTTTTCAATAAACTTGCGGTACTCGTTAAAGGTGGTAGCGCCTATAACCTGAATTTCCCCACGGGACAGTGCCGGCTTTAGTATATTGGCGGCGTTCATCGCCCCTTCGGAATCCCCTGCGCCTGTGATTGTGTGAATTTCATCTATGAAAAGAATTATATTTCCGTTTGCCTTTACCTCGCTTATAAG
>JAVVVT010000146.1:0-3796 GCA_036652515.1 Oscillospiraceae bacterium | reverse complement strand
CTTATCATTGCGATTTTCTTGGGGTTCATCTTTATAATGGCGCTTAAAGTGTCCTCATCACAACCTTTTCGAGGGGGGTCAACAACCACAGCGGAGGGCAAAAAGCCTTCACACAGAAGCTGTGCTGCCGCATCTTTTGCATCGGCACAAATAAATCGTGTGTTGTTGGCATTGTGCTTTTGTGCATTTTTGATAGCATTTTCCACAGCCTGTGGCACCACTTCAACGCCCACAAGAGCTTTTACACTGCTTGCCATAGACAGTCCGATAGCGCCGGCACCGCAGTACATATCCAGCAAGATGTCCGATTTATTCAGCTGTAAAGCCTCTTTTGCGATAGTGTACAACTCCTGTGCGCCGTCGTGATTAACTTGATAAAAAGAATGTGGACTAAGCTCAATTTCAACTCCGCAAAGAGTGTCTTTTATTGTGCCATTACCATATATAATTCTGTTTTCTTCACCTAAAATTATATTTGTATTTTTGTTGTTTATATTGATGAGTAGGGTAGTGATTTCGCTAAACTTGTCTATTAGCTTTTTGCACAGCTCCTCCATTCCGAAAAAGTTATCCTTAGTGGCGACCAAACAGACCATAAGCTCTTTTGAAACAACTCCGTACCGCATATAAATATGACGAATAATGCCCTTGTGGGAATTTTCGTCGTATGCCTTGATTTTCATATTATTCATAGTTTCTACGGTGTACAGGGCAATTTCGGTCATTAAATCGGGCTGTAACAGACAGCCTTGGCAGGGGATAATCGTATGGCTGCGCTGTGCAAAAAATCCGGTTACGGCATTGCCTGAAGAGTCTTGTGCCACAGGAAATTGTGCTTTATTGCGGTAATGCAATTCGCCACGGCAAAAAAGCGTTTTTTGGACCTCACAATCGAATTTTCCAATTCTTTGAAAAGCTGCCTTGACAAAATTTTGTTTTGATAGCAGCTCTGCCTCATAGTTCATATGCAGGAAATCGCAGCCTCCGCAGCGTGAAAAAATATCGCAGATAGGCTCCACTCTGTCAGGGGAGGGGGTGAGTAATCTTTCGAGTTTGCCAAAGCAATAGCTTGAAAGAATTTTTAATATTTTAATTTCACAAACATCGCCTACGGCTGTCATAGGGACAAAAACTGTCAGCCCCTCATATTTTGCCACACCGTTGCCATCACTGGAAATATCTAATATTTCCGAGGTTATAATATCGTTTTTATTAAGCATATTTATCCTTTAAATCACAGGTTCAATGAATATACTTTTGTCAATAACATTGTGAGTGAGATTTTCAAAAGGGTATATTTTTTCTTTTATATTGGAAAAAATTAAATCTTTAGTTTTAAAATACTCCAAATAATCTATAAAACAAATTTTTATGAAGGGCGTATCGGCGTATGTATTTTCTGTTCCATAATCAATTCCCAGCACCTCCACACCCTCGCCATAAGGCTCATACTCCTCCTTCGCAAGGCTCAAAAATGAGCTGTCAATAAGGATAAAGCTCTCGCTTGCCTTACGGTTTTCCTTGAGGTATTGCAAAAAGTTTTCTTCGCCAAGGACTGCCTCGTCCAATTTTTCAATGGGGACACCCAATAATTCAATATTTTTTATAAGGCTGTCATAAAATTTTTGCTGGCTGTCAGTGAAGGTTTCCGGAATTATGACCGAGAAAGCAAAAATAAGGTTTTTGTCCCTATCTTTTATCTGTCCCTCTTCCCACATAGTATTTATTGCCGCAGCAAATTTTTCGCCAATATAAGTGTAGTCGGCACTGATACAATAGGCTTTGTCGTATAGGAGCAGCGTGTCGTTTTCAATCTCGTCAAACATAAAAAACACAGGTATATTTGTCTTTTTGCACAGGGCGATTATCTCCTGAGCGCTCGCTGAAGAGATGTCCTTATCACATATTGTCACGCTGAGAATGTTCTTTAATTCCACGTCTGTGACAAAGGTGCCATAGTCGGCTGAAGCGGCTAATTCGTAATGATTTTCTTCACTTTTAGTGGGTAGAAAGTAATTGTACACACTTTCTAAACCAGGGGAGATAATCGTTAAATCATATTTTATGGGTTTCTCTTTTGAACAGGCGGAAAGCAAAAACGCAAGCAATAAAATGCTTGTTATGCAGGATAATTTCTTCATATTTCTCCTTGAGTATCCAAACTTTGAATGTATTTGCTTGGCGGAATTTTCTTGATTTTCTTAAAAACTCTTGAGAAGTAGAATTGGTCAAAAAATCCCACAGAAACAGCAATTTCTGAGATTGACAGGTTGGTATTTTTAATGAGAGAGCAAGCTTCATTTATACGATATTCTGTCAGATAGTCGATGGGCGATTGATTTAAATTTGAGACAAACACCCGATAGAGGTGGCTGCGGCTGATGCCTACCGCATTGGCGATATCGTCCACACTTATGTCGGTGGAATAGTTGAACTGAATGTACTTTATGGCATCTATAACATAGCTTGACTGGGTTATGGTGGGCGCAGGGCACATCATAGAATTTTCTTTGATGAGATTTGCCAAAAACAGATACAGATGCCCTATCATAGCAGTCGAGTTGCTTATGGAATTTCCGCTGTTAGTATAGATTTGATAAAGGTTGTCCTTGCAGACATCATAATCTTTTGGAGTATAAACCGGAGAATACTCCTTAAATGGCAGCACAGAAATCATTTTTTGAGCGTAGGTGCCATTGAAACCGACCCAGTAATACTCCCAAGGGTCTTGAGAATCGGCGATATAGTACACCACTTGCGACGGCTTAACTAAGAACATATCCCCAGATTTAAGGTTATAGGTTTTTCCGGCGCAAATATAGCTGCCCTTGCCTGAGATGACAAGGTGGATAAGAAAATGGTCACGCACACCGGGCCCCCACGCATGGTTGGGCGTGCAGCTTTGCAAACCGCAGCTGAAGATTGCAAGACTTGCATTGTCAATTAAATTTTGCTTATACGATTGCTTGTATGGATTAGTCATACATTTTACCCCCCAATTTGTTAGCGCTTATATACATATCTATATGATAATGTATTTATCAGAAAAAATCAACAAAAATCCATATTAAAACTACAAAAAATGTTACTCTTAATATATTTTCTCTGCTATAATGTGAATATAGGATAAATTTACCGTTTTATTACTGAAAATAGGTCAAAGATTAGAAGATAAGGGGAACAATTATGGACAGTGTGAAATTGATTGAAAGCATAAAAAATAAAAATTTTGATGAGACTTTTCGCAAATTATATTCTCACGATGAAAAAATTGTGGACAAGCAAAGGGCAAGGTATATAAAAGCCATTGAAAGCTTTTCTTCACTCTATGGACAGGGCAGGGAAGTATCCCTGTACTCTGCTCCGGGCAGGACAGAAATCGGCGGAAATCACACCGACCACAATATGGGTATAGTGGTGGCTGCAGCTGTAAATATTGATGTACTTTGCGTGGTATCAAAAACCGATGACGACAAAATCAACCTGTTTTCTCAGGGCTTCAAGGCTATTGAACAGGTGGATTGCAAGGATTTAGAGGTGAGGACAGAGCAGTACAACACGACGGAAAGCATTATAAGAGGGGTTTGCGCCGGGATAAAACAACGTGGGGGAGAATGTGGCGGATTTTGCGCCTATGTGACCAGCGATGTTTTACAGGGCAGTGGGCTGTCCTCCTCTGCGGCTTTTGAGGTGGCGGTGGGTACAATAATAAACCACGAGTTCTGCCACGGCAGATTTAATGGGGTAGAAATTGCTCAAATCGGTCAGTACGCCGAAAATGTTTATTTCGGAAAGC
>JAVVVT010000145.1:0-3858 GCA_036652515.1 Oscillospiraceae bacterium | reverse complement strand
ATCACTGCGCCGTTGGTGTTTATCATATTGAAAGGTCCTATGCCGAAAATTCCGAAAAATCTGTTGATAAGACCGTTTTTTTCCAATAAGCTCATCCAAGCATAGGTGCGAAGCAAAAAGTTCATCCACATAGGGAGAATTATTATCATCAGCATCATTTTTTGCTTTGAAGCTTTCAGCCTTGAAAGAAAATAGCTCACAGGATAAGCCATCACCAAACACAGTATCGTCGCCAGTGCCGCCAGTAAAATACTACGCAAAAAAACCGTGGAATACTGGGTGAGCTCGGATAAATTTGACAAGGTAAAATTGCCTGCACTATTTGTGAAGGCGAAATAGATGACCAGGCACAGGGGTGCGAAGATAAACATAAGCATCCACAAGAGGTAAGGGGTGCTGACATATTTTGTTTTCATATCATTCCCTCATTCTCTTCATGATATGAATTTCTTCAGGTCCGATATTCATTCCGATAGGCTGACCTACCACTTGAATTTGTGTGGAGTGAATAATCCAGTCAAATCCCCCTTGCTCCACGCTGATTTCGTAGTGGACGCCCTTAAAGACAACGCTTTTTACAATTCCCGAGAGCTGTCCCTTGATGTCCGGCACAACCTCGATGTCCTCAGGACGGATAACCACGTTCACTAATTCGTTAGGCATAAAGCCCTTGTCCACGCAGACGAACTGGGTGCCGTTAAATTCCACCAAAAAGTCTTTGACCATTATGCCGTCCAAAATGTTGCTCTCGCCGATAAAATCAGCCACAAAAGAGTTGGTGGGCTCGTTGTAAATGTCTTGGGGAGAGCCAATCTGCTGGATTTTTCCGCCTTTCATCACCACCACGGTGTCGCTCATTGTGAGAGCTTCCTCCTGGTCATGGGTGACGTAAATAAAGGTGATGTTCAGCGCCTGCTGTATTCTTTTAAGCTCAATTTGCATTTCTTTGCGCAATTTCAAGTCTAAAGCGCCCAGCGGCTCGTCTAATAAGAGCACTTTAGGGTGGTTTACCAGTGCTCTTGCGATTGCCACACGCTGCTGCTGACCCCCTGAAAGAGTTGTGGTGTCACGTCTTGCAAAGTCTCTAAGACCCACGATTTCCAGCATTTCCAGCGTTTTAGCTTTGATTTCACTCTCGGGCAATTTTTGTAGCCTGAGGCCGAATGCCACATTTTCAAACACGTTTAGATGAGAGAAAAGTGCATACTTTTGAAAAACCGTATTCACCTGTCTTTTGTAAGGTGGCAGGTTTGCGATGTCTTTGCCGTCAAAAAAAACATTGCCTGATTTTGGTGATAGAAAACCGCCGATTATTCTCAAGGTAGTAGTTTTGCCGCAGCCCGAAGGCCCCAGCAGTGTAACGAACTCCTTGTCGTGAATATCCAGCGACAGACCGTCTAAGACAGTCTCCGTATCAAAATCTACAACAATGTCTTTAAGGCTAATGATAATGTTATTGTCCATTTTTAGACCCCTTTGCGGTAATATTCTACGTCTTTACGCAGCCGGTGCCAATTATACTACCCCGCAAAAGGTTTGTTACACCACCACAAGGCAGCTACAGCAGTACATACAGCACCAGTATGATATTAGATTTTAGTCAATAAAATACCGCTTTTATTGCGGCATTTATCCAACATTATATTACATACTAAGGAAATTGTAATTGTTTTGCTTTTCTTTGTCAATAGTTATTTTCCCTATTGTAATAATATGTAAATATATACAAAAGTTTTACCATAAAATTATCTGTTTTTTTGTGAGTTACCTAAGATAATTTGAGTTTTTTACCCTATGGGAAAATATGTATATTTAAGCCGAAAAATTTAGCCTATGAAAAGGGGTAAATCGGTTTTATCGTCAAACAGCCGTGGAAGAATAAATCGAAAAATTTAACCTATGAAAAGGGGTAAATCCTGTATGTAATAAAGTTTTTCGTCGGAAAAATCCGTGCCCTCTTTCAGGACTGCGGCGTAGGCGACTATCTTAGAATTAAGCTGTGCCAAAAGTGCCTCCATTGCGCTGAATGTGCCTCCTGTGGAGACAACGTCGTCCAAAAGTAGAACCTTTTTGTCTCTGATTTTGTCGGCATCACGTCCGTCAACCACCATTTTTTGCGTCTCTTGAGTGGTGATTGATTTCACCGTGGTGATTATGGGGTTGAGCATATAGGCTTTTGCGCCCTTGCGAAAAACCACAAAATTCACCTCTCCAAGATAGGTGCAGATGCTCTGTGCCAAGGGCAAAACTTTTGCCTCAGGGCAGACGATGTAGTCAAAATCCACGTCCTTGATTTTTTCCGCCAGGATTTTAGCGCAGTAGTTGGTGAGATTTGTATCTCCAAGGAGGACAAAACTGGCTATATGCAAAGTAGGGCTCACGGGTGCCACCGCCAAATGCTCCACCCTACCTGCCAAATCGATGTCGTAAGATTTCTGACCTGTGTATGCTATTTCCATAATTAACTCCTTAATTTATCTAAAAATATTTTTTTCAAAAGCAAACAAAAGATATTCTCTTTATATTATACATTATATACAATTTCTGTGGGTTTTTCAATATATACTTTTATTTTTCTCTGAAATGTTGTACAATTAGCTAAAGATTTGAAATAATCGCAAAAAAGGAGATATTATGTTTGGACTTGTGGCACTTTTGTGCCTCTATATGGGTACGGGGAATTTATTCAAGGCGTTCGCACTGCCCTTTTCCCAGTGGGCGGTGATAAATTGGTCGCTGTTTGTGACCGCTGTGCTGCTCCTAATCACTGCATTGTTCTGCACAAAGCAGGCGATGAAAGACTTTGCAAAGGCGAAAAGCGACGCCTTGGAAAAAAAGGCAGAGGAAGAAAAAGCAAAAAAAGCCCTCTACCATTTTGACGATGAGTTAGAGGCGGAAAAAAAGATGAAAATGGGTCAATATTCTTTGGACGCAAAAGAGGATATGGCAGATGGCAGCGGCGACGGAGAGTATAATAGCTGAGGGAGCGTGGGGAGCGGCGGAAACGGTGGAGAATACAATAGCGTGGGGAGCGGCGGAAACGGCGGTGGCTTGAAGCTACCGCTTATGTTGCACCAATTTTACACCTCACCCCCATATTTGAGATAGAGCCATTAAATACAAATACACCCAAGGTCGACGGTGGAGAGCGGGACTGCGAGTGAGTAATAGAAACGCCTATCAATGGTGAAAATCTTCGCCATAATAAGCAAAGGTCGGCTCAAGGTCGACGGCGGTAATAACATAAAACGTCGATATTCTTTGCATACAAAATCGCCCCCCTCCACGGGGCGAAAACTTTTCAAGGCAAAAATTGACATAGTAAACCTTCTTTTGCGGGGGATAATATCCCTCAAAAGGAGGCTTTTTTTATGAAGAAAAACAACAAGAATTATAAAGGGGAAAAAATAACCGACACCCAAAAGGTCAAAACGCAAAATTCTCTTCGGAATGCGACTTACGACGATATGCTCAATGAGCAGTTTGAGCAGACGGTGGCAACGGTCGTCAAGAGCGAGACCTACCCCCAAGGGGCAGAAAATCGTGAGGGAAAATGCCCCGACGAATTGCGTGAATGTGTGGGCGATGAGGAGGAAAATCGGCAGGAGGAGCTCCAAAATGCCCTCTATAACCGTGAGGTGCTCTGTGAAGAGGCGCTTTATGACTGTCTCGGGACTGCCCAAAAGAGCAAGTTTCAGTTTATGGACAACCTGAACAGCCCTAATGTGGAAAACAGCTATCTCAAGAAAAACAACAATAAAAAGGTGTTCAAGGCGGCACAATCCACACAAAATAATGGTGAAGACGGACTTAGCGACGTGACGAATTTCTATTCTTTTGCCGAAAATAGCGTCGCCT
>JAVVVT010000144.1:0-3978 GCA_036652515.1 Oscillospiraceae bacterium | reverse complement strand
AGACGTCGATATCCTCAACCGTCTTTTTTCCTAAGTTAGACATAATGTTCACTCCTTAACAGTATTTATTTATCTATATTATATATAAATAATATGTACAATTCAAGATGAAAATGTAAATTTGTAATACTGAACAAATTACGGCGCAATCTTTGTACAACTTGTTATTTATTTAACAAGTAAATAGATTATTGTTGCAAATTTATTTAATCACAGGGACAGATTTAAAAAGTCATTGGCTTTTATGGTATAGGTTTTATCATGGTAGATAAAGCTCTCGTCCCACTCGCCTCGGTTGGCACCCACCAAGACCTCTTTGTTGTTTTCAAAACGGATAAAAGCCACACAGTTGGCTGAGGAATGAGCAAAATAAATCCCACCGCCGGAGAAAAGTGGATTTGAATTTCTAAACTCCGCCATAGTTTTTATCTTGTCTTGAATGAATTTGTCCTGTCTCCACCACTTGAAATACCCACGGTTAAAGGGGTCACGGTAGCCCTCCATACCTATTTCGTCGCCGTAATAAATACAGGGAACCCCCGGCAAACCAAAGAGAAGTGCGTAGGCGCAGACCAACCACTTTTTGGCTTTTTCGTGCATTTCGGGGGATAGAACCCTACCGTCTTGCCAGTACCTGTCAGTGCTGTCCGGATCTTCTGCGCAAAGGAAAGTCATAGCTCTGGGGGTGTCGTGGGTGGATAGACTGTTCCAGGCGGTGTCCAGCGCCTCTTTAGGATAATTTTCGCAAATTTTCAAGATGCTCTCGCAAAAATTGTCCCCGTCTCCGTTTTTGATAAAATTCAACACAGCCACACGGAAAGGGTAGTTCATAACAGAGTCCAGCCCCTTGCCCAAAAGGTAGGTGCGCCGTTTTTCAAAGCTGATTTTAGTCACCGCATCTTCCCACACTTCGCCTATTAAAAGCTTGTCATCGCCGTTTCGCTTTACGGCTATGCGCAGGGCTGCAATAGATTCGTCCGGCAGCTCGTCGGCAACGTCTAGGCGAAAACCATCAGCTCCGTTTTGCAGCCAATAGTCGATAACTCCGCCTTTGCCGCAGACGTAATCAATGTATCGAGGGTTTCTTTCATTCACCTCGGGCAGGGTTTCAAAGCCCCACCAGGCACGGTAGCCGCATTTGTATTTTTTATCAAAGTCATACCACTCTCGGTATTCGCTGTCCTCCTTGCGGTAAGCTCCCCCCTCGCCATATCTGCCCTCTTTGTTAAAGTAGATGCTGTCGCTGCCTGTATGGCTGAATACCCCGTCCAAAACAATGCTTATCCCCATAGATTTTGCCTTTGAGCACAGGAGGGTAAAATCCTCCAAAGTGCCTAAATCAGGGTCGATTTTCATATAGTCGGCTGTGTTGTAGCGATGGTTTGAGTGGGCTTCAAAAATCGGATTGAGATAGATATAGCTCACACCCAAACTTTTGATATAGTCTAATTTTGACATTATGCCCTTTAAATCTCCGCCGTAATAGTCTTTGTTCAGATAGCCTCCCTTTTGCTCGGTAGGGTAAAAATAAGGCTGTCCGTCCTTGTCTGTGCGATAAAATCTGTCGGAGAAATGGAGGGACTTTTTCTCTGTGCTTTCAAAGAAACGGTCGGGGAATATCTGATACAGCACCCCGCCCTTTGCCTTGTTTGGGGTGGAAAAATCTTCGCTGTAAACGGTCTGCAAAAACCATTCTCCATTTGCCGAAACCTCTCCGTTGCCCTTTCCCACATTGTAGATTGCCACGTTGTCATATCCAAAAGAAAAGCAATAAAAATACAATCCGCAAGCTTTTGGCACAAAACGGACGGTAAAAATAACTTTACCGTCCTGCTCTGTCTCATAGTCCATAAGAAAAAATTGCGACTGTTCATTGTCACGCTTCATACATAGACTTGGCTGTGAAAATCCTTTTTCCACAGCTACACGAAAAAATATCTCCTGATTTTCTTTAATCGCACCGAAAGGTTTTTTATAAAATTCATTTCTGCTGTTAAAGGTGTTCATTGTAAAATCCTTAAATTGTTTTGGTTAAATGCCAGATATTATTGGCATAATCTTCAATGGCACGGTCTGCCGAGAACATACCTGCATTTGCAATGTTCATCAGGCACATTTTGCCAAATCGTTTTCTGTCGGCGTAAATTTTTTGCAGCTCTAACTGGGCGGCGTGGTAAGCCTCAAAGTCCGCCAGCACCATAAATGGGTCGCTGTTTATCAAGTTGTCTGTGAGCTCGTTAAAGAAATCGTCCCCTAAGCCACGGGCGAGTAAAGCGAACACGTCTTGCAAGGTTCTGCTTTGAGAGAGCACCTTTTTAGGGTTATAGCCCTCTTTTCTCAGCTGTGCCACCTCGGGGGTGAGCATGCCGAATTGAATGAAATTCTCTTTGCCACAGCTCTGTTTAATCTCCACATTTGCCCCGTCATAAGTGCCTAAAGTCACAGCGCCGTTTATCATAAATTTCATATTGCCCGTGCCAGATGCCTCGGTGCCTGCCAAGGAGATTTGCTCGCTTATTTCACTGGCGGGCATAAGCTTCTCGCTGACGGAGACAGAGTAGTTTTCTAAATAGAGAATATGGAGCTTATCCTTTGTCACAGGGTCGTTTTCAATCAATTTCTTTATGGAGAAAATCAAGCGGATAATCTGCTTTGCAATATAATAACCGGGGGCTGCCTTGGCGCCGAAAATATAGGTTTTCGGGATAAAAGGAGCCTCGGGATTAGATTTAATAAAAAGGTATTCCGCCAAAATATTCAAGGCGTTCAGATGTTGACGCTTGTATTCGTGGAGCCTTTTCACCTGTACATCAAAGATAGAATTGGGGTTTATAACCTCTCCCGTGGTGTCCAAAATATACTTTGCAAAAATCTCTTTATTTTTCTGTTTGATAGACAGCAGTTCGTTTATCGTGTCCTCATCGCAGGAATATTTCTCCAAAGCCTTGAGCTTGTAGGCATCTTTTTTATAGCCTTCCCCGATTTTTTTATCAAGCAGCTCACAGAGATTTGGGTTTGACTGTAAAAGCCAGCGCCTGTAAGCTATGCCGTTGGTGACGTTTTTAAATTTATTAGGGGTGAAGAGGTAAAAATCGTTGAAAAGGGTGTCTTTGATAATCTCGCTGTGGAGAGCCGAAACGCCGTTTATGGAGTGGCAGACATAACAGCAGATATTTGCCGTGCGCACCTCTCCGTTGGCTATGGGGCTCATATAGTCCACCTTGCCCGTGTCCCCCGGGAAGCGCTCAAACATCTCAATCCTTGCACGCCTGTTAAGCTCGGTGAGTATCTCGTAAATCCGTGGTAGAACCTCTTTGAACATACTCACATTCCATTTTTCCAAAGCCTCGGGGAGGACGGTGTGGTTGGTGTAGGCAAAGGTGTTTTTTACAATGTCAAAAGCTCTGTCCCAGGTGAAACCGCAGTCGTCCAAAAGCACCCTCATAAGCTCGGGTATGGCAAGGGTTGGGTGGGTGTCATTTATGTGTATGGCAACCTTGTCGGCAAGGTTATCCAAAGAGCCGTACTGTGCCATATGCTGGTTGACAATGTCAGAAATACTGGCACAGCATAGGAAATATTGCTGTTTTAAGCGAAGAATTTTGCCCTCTAAATGGTTGTCATTAGGGTATAAAACCTTTGATATCAGCTCGGCATCGCTGCCTGCTTTTATAGCCTGAAGATAGTCCCCTTTGTTAAAGCTCTCCATATCGATAGTGGGGGATTTTGCCGCCCAAAGCCTGAGCTTTGAGACTCCTTTTGAGCCATAGCCCGACACATACATATCGTAGGGTACAGCCAGCACGCTGGTGTAGTCCTTGTGCACGGTGTGATGATAGTTTTCAAACCATAAATCTTCCACACGACCGCCAAATTTTACCTCCACAGACTGGCTGGGGTGTGCCTTCAGCCACACATCACCGCCGGGCAACCAGTTGTCAGGTTGTTCCTGTTGCCAGCCGTTGACGATTTTTTGCT
>JAVVVT010000143.1:0-3992 GCA_036652515.1 Oscillospiraceae bacterium | reverse complement strand
ATTCGCACCCGATTGCACCGATTTCGTCAGTCATAATAAAATAGTCAAGTGGGGATACGGCTTCAACCGTTGGTTCAGCAGAATTGGTGTTTGGATACTGCTTTAGAAAGCTGTTTTCATAAATATCTAAAAATCCTGAAACAAATTTTGCTTGAGCCAGTTCCTCTTTTGTTCCGCTGGTCATCTGCCAGCCATATGTTTTATAAGCCTCATAGTAGTTTTTTGACAGAGGGCGCAAACCGTTCTCTTTTTGTATATATGCAATCCCTTCGGCGTATAAAACTTCAAAGGTTTCAAAGGCTTTATGGGGATTTTTAAACACCGCTACGCCGTATTTCTCCGCTCCAACAGCAAAATCAGGGCTGATTTTTTCATAGCTTTCAACGTCTACATTCCCTCTGATATTGCCCTGACCGGGTATGTATTCTTGAACATAGGGGCTTACTATGGGCTTGCTTGCGGAATTTGTCATCAGCCCCACGCCCACTGCAACAATGGCGATAGTCGAGACCACAATCACCCAAAAAGCAGGCTTTTTGTAATTCAAAATATTTTTTACCCTGCTTTTGGTGTCACCCTCCCCAAAGGCTAAAGGCATACCGCCGATAATCTGTCTGCCGGTGGCAAAATTTAAAAGAGAATAAGAATAATTTTTTTTGATGTCATAGCCGATTTCTTCTATGACCGCCTCGTCACAGCACATCTCCATATCTTTTTCACTGGCAAAATACGCCAGCCAAACAAGGGGATTGAACCAGTGCAAACACACAGTGGCAAAGGATAAAATTTTTACAAAGGGGTCAAAATGCTTAATATGGGTCTGCTCGTGGAGCAAGATATACTCTTTTTCTTTTCCTGTCAAATGCTGTGGCAGATAGATTTTTGGCTTTATCAGCCCTACAACTAAAGGGGTGGTGAGCCCCTCGCAGGTATAGATATTTTCCCTATCACATTTTGAAGATGACAGCCGCTTTTTTGTATTTATAAATGATATCACACCGTAAATAACCAATATCGCCGCCCCAATAATCCATATTACAGAGCATAAAGCGCTCAGTGAGGGCTGGGTTAAAACAGCTCCGTTTGCAGCTATTTCAGGGGGTGTGATATCACTGAAAATCTGAGGAGTGGGGATAGAAACTGACTGGGAATAGGTGATATTGTCCGCAATATTTTCTACCTTAGCAGGCAAGAGGCTGAAGATACTTTCAAAAGAAAAGGGGCAGAGCAGGCGGAACAAGACCACGCCCCAAAGCAGATAAGAAAAAATTTTCGGAGATTTTTTCAAAAATAATCTTATGAGCATAACAAATAAAATCACAAAGCTTCCGATAAAGCTCATATTGAGTATCTTTAAAAATATATTTTCTAACATTTTAATCCTCCTTATATTCATCTATAAGATTTTGTATCTGGGATATTTCTTCCTCGCTTAGCTTGTTCAATCGGGTAAAAGCGGCAAATAATTGCGGAAGTGAGCCGCTAAAAGTGGTTTTTAAAAATTCTTCTCCTTGTGCCGCCTTGAAATCCTCTTCACTTATCAAAGAAGAGACCTCTCCACTGTCATTTTCAAACAATTCTCTCTCACACAAACGGCGCAGCATAGTGTAAGTGGTGGTGCGCTTCCACTGAAATTCCTCCTCGCATAATTGCGTGAGGGTGCGTGAAGTGACCGGCTCATTCTTCCAAATCAATTGAGCAAACCTTTGCTCCATCTCACCTAATTTATATTTATCCATAATATTTCTCCTGTCGTACGTCATTAGACTATCATTAGTCTAACACCAATAGACTAACTTGTCAACAGCAAATCTGGCGTTTTATTTGCAAAAAAATAACCCCTGTGTTAAAATGTTCAAATAGAGGTGAAAGTATGAAAAGTAAGAGAAAAAACATAGGATTATCACTTACAAGTATTTTTATTCCCGTTTTTATTTTAATTTTGGTCTTCATACAATTGGGCGTAAAACCCTTCGGTGAAGGCACGCTGTTCTGCATTGATTTAAATGGGCAGTACATCAGCTATTTTGCCTACTTCAAGGAGCTTTTGAAGGGGGAGAGAAGCTGGATATATTCATTTTCAAAATTTATGGGTGGGGATATGCAGGGGCTGCTTGCATACTATTTGTTGAGCCCATTTAATTTTATTTTTGCATTTTTTGAAGTTGAAGATATGGCTTTGGCAATAACTTTTTTAACACTTCTTAAAATCGGCGCAGCAGGATTTGCCGGCTTTTTTTATTTTTCAAAAATGTCAGAGTTCAAATTTTCCAATTTAATTTTTTCCACCGCATACGCATTAATGGCTTATAATATAGCATATGCACAGAACATTATGTGGCTTGATGCGGTTATTATACTGCCAATAGTGGCATATGGCATAGAGAAAATCCTTGACGGCAAAAATCCAATCACATATATATTAGCTCTTTTTTACGGTATTTTCACCTGTTATTACACAGGGTATATGCTCTGTGTTTTTTCGGTTATATATTTCTTATATAGATTTTTTTGCAAAACAAATTTTCATAAAAACTTTGATTTAGAGGCGGCTATTAACAAATTTTTTACCTTTGGCTGCGGCAGTATTCTATCGGGTGGTATGAGCTGTGTAATATTTTTGCCGGCGCTTATCTCCCTGAGGGGCTCGGGCAAAGGTGTAGTGAATATGGCTAATCTTATAAATCTCACGCCGAATTTTAGAATTAGAGAATTTGCGTCCCACGCACTTAACCCTCAGTTTCGGTGGGAAAGTCTTGTGGACGGTATGCCTAATATTTTTGTGGGTGTGGTGGTTTTATTCATAGCCGGTTTATTTTTCTTAAACTTTAATATAAGCGCCAAAGAGAGACTTGCATCTCTGTTTGTGATTTCTTTTATGCTTATGTCCTTTTATTTTGAGGGGCTTACGATTTTTTGGCACGGATTTATATATCCGATTTGGTTCCCCTTTAGATTCAGCTTTGTATTTAGCTTTTTTGTGATATATTTGGCATTTTTGTTTATTCAGAAGATAGATATACCCAAGTTTGAAAAAATAATGCCTATATTTTTGGTTGTTATTTTTGTCTTGAACGGTGTTTCACTCTATGGATTTTCAAAATCCGCCTTCAGCCAAATTATTCAAACCACCGATGGATTCAAGCCTTTTGTGCAGACCACCAAGCCACTGATTGATGCTATTAAAGAAAAAGAAAAAGACAATTTACAATTTTATCGCATAGAAAAAGATTATTGGTACTCAAATAATGACCCTATGACCTTTAGCTACAATGGTATGTCCCACTACTCTTCAGGCGATGACCTTATAACAAGGCAGATTGCCAGGCAAATGGGGTATACCACCTGTGAGGGGTGGGGAAGATACAACACCCCCAGACAACTGTCCTCAGACAGCTTTTATGGGATAAAATATATATTATCTAAGGAAAAAATGCCTAAGACGCTTTCTCCGGCTGTGACAATCGGTGACATAACCGCTTATGAAAATCCCTATGCCCTGCCTTTGGGCTTTAAGAGTAAAAACGATATTTTAAAGGTGGATAAAGGGCTTTACAGCCTCTTGACAATGAACGACGGCATCTATTCTGCCATAACGGGCAAAGAGGTGTCCCTGTTCACAAAGCAAGAAAAATTTGATGAGAAGCTATCAAATATCACCAAGAGTGTGGAAGAGAATAAGATTACATATGCCCTGAACCAAGGTGTCAATCAGGGTGAGATAGTTTATCTGTTTGAAGCCCAGCAGTCGGGAAGCCTCTACGTCAACTTTGACGGTGGAAATTTCCCCGGGGTGCAAATCTCTATGAATGGCAGGCAAGCTATCGACTTTATCTCCTATGAAAACAATGGAGTGGCATATTTAGGCGACCTTGAAAAGGGCGAAAAGGCAGAGGTTAAACTGATTATAAGAGAAAATCTTATCACTTATCCGCCGAATTTTCTCTTTGAAGACCATGAGGAGTTTGGCGAGATTGCAAGGGAAATTCAGG
>JAVVVT010000142.1:0-3996 GCA_036652515.1 Oscillospiraceae bacterium | reverse complement strand
TCAACGGTTATTGCCCTTGGCACTGTGTGTGTGGTTGCACTCATTTATGGTCTTGACAGCATTATGACCTTTGCTTTCCCAATGACCATAGGTATGGTTTCAGGCGTGTATTCCACCGTCTGTATCGCAGGTCCATTGTGGGTGGCGTTTGAAGAGAAAAAGGCAGCAAAAAAGAAGTCATAAATTACAATTAAAGATTAAAAATCGGTATCTGTTAGTTAGCAGATACCGATTTTATTCTATGAAAAAGATATTTTTTAAATTATATAGGTGCAGAGGTTATAATTTATCAAAAAATTCCCGTGGGAAACAATGTTCCAACTGAAAAGTTTTGTTTGAAAGATATGACAGGATTGAATTGGTTGGAAGGCTTTTAAACGTGAGCTTATATGCACTTAAAACTTGACTTTTCAGCCCTTTAAAGGGCTTTCCATACTTTGTGTCGCCTAAGATAGGGCAGCCTAAAAAGCTTAAATGTGCTCTGATTTGATGGGTTCTGCCGGTTATTAGGGTACATTCTATCAAGCTGAAGTTTGATTTTTTAGATAGTGTTTTAAACTCTGTGATAATCTCTTTGGAATTAGGGGCGGGTAAAGAAGAGACGCTCACCTTTTTTGTGTTTAAATCTCTATCCAAATATGCGGTGTAAACCCCGTCTGCAAGCCCTTTTTCACATACGCAAAGATACTGTTTTTGAACCATATTATCCCGAATAATTTCATTCATCGCACTAAGAGCGTGATAATTTTTTGCGGCTATAACAATACCTTGGGTGCCTTGGTCAATCCTGTTGCAAAGTGAGGGTGTAAAGGTGTTCTCATTGTCAGGTAAATACTCATTTTTGGCAAAAAGATAGCTTTTTACCATATCCACAAGATTATTTTCGCTTTTATTGTCAGAATGGCAGAGCAGTCCAAAAGGTTTAAAAAGCAGTATAACATTGTTATCCTCATATATTATGTCTAAATTTTCATGAGGAGCACTCAAAAATTCATCTTTTTTATCACAGGAAAAAAACTCATCATTTATGTATAATTCCAGCATATCGCCTAATTGCAGACGATAATTTTCTTCTTGTTTTTTGCCATTTACCTTAATCCTTTTGTTGCGAAATGCCTTGTGCAGTAAGCTCTGGGGCATAGAGGGGCAAACCTTCTCGCAAAACCTATTCAGGCGCACCCCTTCATCATTGATTTTAGCTGTAAAACTTCTCATTTTTTATCCTAATTCACTTTAAATTTATTCGCATATGTAGTATAATATATTAGTATATATTATTTTGTCATTTTAGTAAATAATAATTTGAAGGAGGGGAAACTTATGGGTGTCCATGACGGTCACAGAGAGCGGTTAAAGTCACGTTTTTTATCCCAAGGTTTAGATGGTTTTGAAGACCATAATATCCTCGAATTGTTATTATTTTTTTCTGTCCCAAGAAGTGACACAAACGAGATTGGTCATGAGCTGCTCACACGTTTTGGCAGCTTGTCTGGGGTATTTGATGCGCCTGTGGAAGAGCTGTGCAAATGCAATGGCGTGGGTTTACACTCCGCCACACTTATAAAGCTTATCCCTGACCTGCTCTCAGTATACCACACGGATAAAACAAAACCCACTGAAATTATAAATTCTACCAACATAGCCGGAAAATTTTTCCTGCCAAGATTTTTGGGCAAGAAAAATGAGGAAGTACACGTTATGCTGTTAGACGATAAAAGGAAAATTATTAAAACCGAAAAATTGTTTGAGGGCACGGTCAACTCCACACCTATCACCATAAAAAAGGTTGTGGCGCTGGCGGTGAATACCAACGCAACGGGAGTGATTTTAGCACATAACCACCCAAGTGGGGTGGCGCTGCCCTCACGGAGCGATATAAAGGTGACCGAGAAATTGTACAAAGCGTTGGAGCTTATAAATATCCAACTTTGTGACCATATTATTGTCGCCGACGAGGATTTTGTTTCACTTGCGGACAGCGGTGAATTTGAGCGTTTCAAATATTGAGGATTAAATGGATAAATTTATTTTAAAAAGCGACTATGTACCTGCGGGAGACCAACCCCAGGCGATTGAAATCATAAGTGATGGCATACTCAAAGGTTATGACAGCCAAATACTTTTAGGGGCAACAGGAACGGGCAAGACCTACACAATGGCGCAAATCATTCAAAAGGTAAACCGCCCGACTTTGGTTTTGGCACATAACAAGACCTTGGCAGCACAGCTTTGCACCGAGTTCAAGGAGTTTTTCCCAGATAACGCCGTGGAATATTTTGTCTCATACTATGACTATTACCAGCCTGAGGCATATATCCCTGCAAAAGATGTTTATATTGAAAAAGACAGTGCTATCAACGAGGAGATTGACCGCTTGCGTCACAGCGCCACCGCCAGTCTTTCTGAGAGGCGAGACGTCATAATTGTAGCCAGCGTGTCCTGCATATATTCTTTGGGTGACCCTATAAATTATCGTGAGATGGTTATTTCACTTCGCCCGGGTATGAAGATGCCAAGAGAAGAGCTGATGAAAAATTTAGTTCGTCTGCAATATGAGCGAAATGATATAAATTTTGTTCGTAATAAATTCAGAGTTCGTGGGGACGTGGTAGAAGTTTATCCTGCATATTCACAGGATATGGCAATCAGAATTGAGCTTTTCGGAGATGAAATAGAGCGAATACGAGAAATTCACGTTCTCACCGGAGAAGTGAAAAACACCGTCAGCCATGTGGCAATTTTTCCTGCAAGCCATTACATCATCTCTCAGGACAAGATGAAAGCCTCTTTAGAGAAAATAAGGGACGAAATGGACGAGCAGGTGGAAAATTTCACCTCTCAGGGCAAGCTCATCGAGGCGCAGAGAATTTCTCAGCGCACCCAGTACGATATGGAGATGCTCTCAGAAGTGGGTATGTGCAAGGGGATAGAAAACTATTCCAGCATATTTTCAGGGCGCAAGCACGGGGAGACGGGCACAACCTTGCTGGACTATTTCCCCGACGATTTTATAATGTTTATTGATGAGAGCCACGTTTCAATCCCACAGCTAAATGCCATGTACGGCGGAGACTATGCACGAAAAAAAAATCTTGTGGATTTTGGCTTTAGATTGCCAAGTGCCTATGACAACAGACCTTTAAAATTTGAAGAGTTTGAAAAGAAAATCAAGCAGCTTATATTTGTCAGCGCAACGCCGGCAAAATATGAAAGGGCGAGAAGTAAACAGACAGCCGAGCTTATAATTCGCCCCACAGGGCTGATAGACCCTGAGATTATCATCAAACCTGTGGAGGGACAAATTGAGGACTTGCTGGGAGAAATTCACAGCACAGTGGGCAATAATGAGAGGGTACTCATCACAACATTGACAAAGAAAATGGCGGAGGATTTGACGGAGTACCTGTCCGCTAAAAAAATAAAAGTTAAATATATGCACCACGAAGTTGACACCTTTGAAAGAATGGAGCTAATAAGAGACCTGCGTCTTGGCACGATAGACGTGCTGGTGGGAATAAACTTGCTGCGTGAGGGCTTAGACTTGCCCGAGGTTAGCCTGATAGCCATACTTGATGCGGATAAAGAGGGCTTTTTACGAAGTGAGACAAGCTTGATACAGACCATAGGCAGAGCGGCGAGAAATGTGAACGGCAGGGTCATTATGTACGCTGATGTAGTCACAAATTCAATGGAAAGAGCCATTGGAGAAACCTATCGCCGACGTGAAATTCAGATGAAATACAATGAAGAACACGGTATCACGCCACAGACAATCAAAAAGGATATCCGTGGTATAATCGAGATTTCTTCAAAGGACGACACACCGCAAAAACAAGCCAAGAGAATGTCAAAAAGAGAGCGAGAGCTGCTTATTGAGCGCTTGAGCAAGGAGATGAAAGAGGCAGCAAAGATATTGGAGTTCGAGCATGCCGCCTTCTTGCGTGACAGAATAGACAGGCTTTCAAAGATGAAATAGGAGAAAAAATTGAGCAACGA
>JAVVVT010000141.1:0-4071 GCA_036652515.1 Oscillospiraceae bacterium | reverse complement strand
TGAGTGCCACTACACAAACAACGCTCAAAGCAATAACTGTAGTAACCGTTGTGTTGATGGTTCTGATAAGGGACTGATTGATACTCATATTGACCAGCTCAGGGAACTTCATAGAAGGATACAACTTTTTATTTTCACGAATTCTGTCGTAGATAACAACTGTATCATTGATAGAATATCCTAATATGGTGAGCATCGCCGCAATAAAGTTTCCGTTGATTGTAAAGCGACAAATCACGAATACGCCGAATATGACCACCAAGTCGTGGAATAGGGCTACAACAGCCATAGAGCCAGCCGGCAATCCGCCGATTTTTCTGAAACGAACTGCAATATATCCCAAAATAAGAAGGCAAGCTGAAACCAAGGCAACTATACTCTTTGCAAAGAACTCCTTACCGATTACGGGGTTTACGTTGCTAACTTCAAATTGCTCAACATTATTGGAGGCATACTGTTTTGTAAATAGGCTGTCAAGCTCTGCCAACTTGCCTGTGGTGACAGTCTCTTCACCCGGCATTGTGATTGTAAATGTGGTTTTACCTGAGGCAATATTACTGCCCTGCTGAATTGATACATCAGCGCCTAAAACTTTTTCTACATCTTTTTCCATAGAATTTATTGATATTTCATTGTCATATCCATAGGTGAGCAGTGCTCCGCCTGTGAACTGGATATCCATTTTAACACCAAACACCAGAGAAAATCCTAATATGGCAACCATAAGAACTGATGAAAATACAAAGAATTTCTTCTTATTTCCCATAAAGTCAATGGATTTTGACGCTTTTGGATTTTCAGCATATCCGTAGAAAGCTTTATTTCTGAAAATACTTAACTTAGATGCCGAGCTTATCATCAATCTTGATGCCACGACACCCATGACAAAGTTTAGCACAACACCAACTAACAATGTGTAACCGAAAGCATAGATTGAGCCTGCGGTAGATGGACCGAATGCAAAGAATATAGGTGTTAAAAGCTTTGCAAAAATACCGTCTGTGGGGCCAAATGCGCCCATGAGTATAACTGCAATAATCAGCACGGTGATATTTCCGTCGATGATTGGAGTGAGACCCCTGTCAAAGCCTGCCTTGATTGCCTCATCAAGCTCTTTGCCTGTGCGGAGCTCTTCTTTAATTCTTTCCGCTGTGATAATATTAGCATCAACGCCCATACCAATTGCAAGTATGATACCTGCAATACCCGGCAAGGTCAGTGTAAAGCTATTAAAATCAGGGAAAAATCCTGATACGCAAGCCAAGGTCGCCGCTACTTGTCCAAGCAGTGCGATTGTAGCTATAATACCGGGCAAACGATACAATACAATGATAAACAATGCAACTAAAGCAAAAGCGATTATACCTGCCAAAACCATAGCCTCAAGCGATGTTGAGCCAAGGGTAGGGCTTATGGTGGAAAAGCTCTCCGCTTTAAGTGCAAAAGGCAAACTGCCTGCGTTTATTTTGTCCGCCAATGACTTTGCGGAGTCCGCATCGAAACTGCCGGAGATAATCGCAACACCGTCAGTGATAGCGGCATTTACCTGTGGATAAGAAATAACAGTGTTGTCCATCCAAATTGAGATGACCTCATTTGTTTTTACCATCTCGGTGGTAGCTTTGGCGAACTTGGTTGCGCCTTCGCTTGTGAGCTCTAACTTGACCACATCTTCATATCCGCCGTTTGAAGAATTCGGCTGTACTGCTGCCGATGCCTTTTTAACGTCACTGCCTTTTAAAATAATGTTTTCTGCAGTAATCCCTGTGGGCTCGCCTGTTTTTTCATCACGCTCCATACCCTGTCTAAAGGTAAGGACGGCATTTGCGCCGATTTCATTGATAGCGCTCTCAGGATTAAAATCTTTTTCGCCTTCCTTCCAAGGAAAACGAACTATTATTCTGTCCTTGTTGTAATCTGCATACACCTCATAGTCTGTGATGTTAAGACCAACAAGTCTTAATTTGATGATAGCTTCCGCTGCCTCAAGCTGTGTTTTGTCGGCATCTACGCCGTCCGCCGGCATAAATGTAGCATCTACACCGCCTCTGATATCAATACCAAATCTTATGTCATTTGCGCCCTTAAACCAAACTTTTGTAGTATCTCCATAAACCTGCTTGATACCAAAAAATGAAGTATAAGTTAATGCAAAGATAAGAGCAGCAACTATAAAAAATATAGATTTGCCTTTTCTTTTCATGGTTTCCCTCCAATTAATTTATAAATACAGTACATTTAATTATACATATTTTTAGGCAAATAGTCAATTCATTTATCCTCTTTTAAGGGTAAATATTGCGTTGTATTTTAAATAATCAGCATTTTTTGCGCTTTTTTTAATTTTGAATAATAATATATAAATTTAAATGCTGTAAACAAAAAAATGTCACCGATAATTATCCGTGACATCTGCAATTTTAAATTATAATAACTATTTCAAAGTATGGTTTCAAGGCTTTAATTTCTTGTGAAAAAGCTCTTTTACTCCTACAAAAATGAGTAGCAACCCGAAAATTTTTTGTAGCAAAGCATTGTCAATATTATTCCCTATCCACATTCCAAGTACCGCTCCCACTGCTCCGAACAGGCAGATTATAGGAAGCCTTTTCCATTCAATGAGCCCGTTTTTCCAATGAATTATTATGGAAATTAGAGCTATGGGTAAAAAGAATAATAGGTTTGCCCCTTGAGCCGCTCGCTGCTGCACACCGCAAAACAGCGTTAAGTATATTATTAATATAAAACCGCCCCCAAGACCCAGCGATGCGCTTACACCTGTAAAAAAGCCGACTATAATATCAATCATTTCATCAACATCCTTACTGCTGAAATTAGGATTATAAGCCCAAATATTCTCCTCAATAAGGAATTTGGAATTTTTTTCAATAATAATGAGCCTACAACCGCCCCCACAAAGCCATATGGGATATATACCCACGCCAATTGAAAATCCAAAATTCCTTTTTGCCAGTACATAGCCACGGTTATTATTGAGAGCACAAAAATTATCGCAACCGAAGTGGCGTGGGCTCTGTGGGCTTCCACCCCCGCACGTTCTAAGAGAGGGACAGCTCCAAGTCCTCCCCCTGAGCCAAATAGCCCGTTTAAAAATCCGCTCAAGACACCGATTATGGAATTTTTCATATTTCACCAACACTTCATAATATATGTTAGTGTGGGGGGTATTGTAAATAATATTCCAACTCTTAGTTTAATTCTTCTCTTATTGAATTATAAATTATAAGATAGGCATTTACTTTTTAATAGTTAAGTGCCTACTCTTATTATTTTTGCTTAAAAGTCACTTCCACGTTCATCATGGCTTCCACTTGTACCCACACTTAGCACATCTATTAACAGTTGCCCCACTTCCAATAAAACCAGTGAGTATATTGAATCCTCTTTGACCTGCGGTGACGGCAGTTGATCCGCATTTAGGACAGTGTAACATTTCTTTGTCTTTTTGTTCTGTTGTCATTTTTTGTTTGTATTTTTCCATTGCAATTTCGTATTTTACAGGGTCTGTGTCCTTTAATTTTCGCATTGCTTCCATAAATAATTGTTCACGAGATGGTTGACTTGCAATTAGTTGCGACGAATTCATGCCTGTATCTTCAAGCTTATATCCACATAAACCACAATCTTCCCACATCATTGGATGCTGCGGACTTGGATAAGCATATTTTTTACATTTCTTACAATAAGTCACATGCGATTGTTCCCATTTTTCCATAATGATTTCCTCCTTAAGTCAGCAAGTTATTCCTCTTACATTATAGGCTATACAAACTTTAATGTAAATGATTTGTTAACCTTTATCAAGTAAGAACTCGTCATTCTTGCGGTAACAGTTTGGTATTAGACCTCGTAGATAAAGAAGGAACTAAAAGTGGCAAGGGATTAGGTTGGTCTTGGTTTGGACTGAATGACGGAAAACGTGATGCAAAAATTCTAAGAGAACTTGGGGAAATCTATAAAGAAGACGGCGATTATGTAGATATATTCAACAAAAAAAATCCACAAACACCTATAAACAAGGCATTTGTGGATAATTTCTGAAATTGCAAG
>JAVVVT010000140.1:0-4113 GCA_036652515.1 Oscillospiraceae bacterium | reverse complement strand
TAACTGGCACAGTAAGCGAAGAGCACAGCGCCCACCACCGCCACCGATATGGCAATTATCATATTTCTTAAAATCAATTTTTGTATGGTAATCGTCTTATTTTTTTTCAAGTTTATATCCCAATCCTCTTATAGTTTTGATGTATCTTGGCTCCCTTGGGTTATCCTCTATCTTATCACGCAGATTGCTTATATGCACCACTATTGTGTTTTCATCACCGTCGATAAAGTCCCCCAAAGCGGCGTCATATAGCTGTGATTTTGTGAAAACCCTCTCGGGGGAAGACAAAAATTTCAGCAATATCTTATATTCCGTCGCCGTCAAGCAAACGTCCTGTCCGCTTTTCATCACCGTACACCTTTGGGTGTCAACAGTCAAATTTCCGTACTGCTGCACAGTTTTATCGTTCATTCCATAGTTGCGGCGCAGATGCGCTTTTACACGGCTGACAAGCTCAAGGGAAGAAAAAGGCTTGGTGATATAATCATCTGCACCCAAATCCAGCCCTAAAATTTTGTCCTCTTCAAGGTTTTTGGCAGTTAAAATCAAAATCGGTATACTAGTGAACTTTCTCACCTGCTGTATCAAGCTCAACCCGTCTAAACGAGGCATCATTATATCAAAAATACAAAGGTCAACGTGGTTTGCCAAAAGATAATCAAGCGCCTCTTGTCCGTCCTTGGTTATCACCACCTGAAAGCCCTCTTTTTCAAGAAAAATTCTCACCAAGTTGGCAATTTCGCTCTTGTCCTCTGCTATTAAAATATTCATAATGCACTCCTTTATCTTGATATATGCCATATAAAATGTATTTTATTCGTATCTCAAAGCTTCAATAGGGTCAAGCTTCGCCGCCTTGTTGGCAGGGTAATATCCGAAGAAAATTCCGATTGCCATAGAGAAGCCCACTGCGATAAATATACTTGTAAATGAGGGTCGTGCCGCATAGCCCACCAATTTTGAGCCGATTGTGCCAAGACCTACCCCCAGTATAATGCCGATTGTGCCACCTACCAAACATATTATAACCGACTCAACTATAAATTGAAAGCGTATTGAGCCATTTGTAGCCCCCAAAGCTTTTCTTGTGCCTATCTCTCTGGTTCTTTCGGTGATTGAAACCAGCATTATATTCATAACGCCTATGCCACCCACCAAAAGGCTTATCCCCGCAATGACTGAAATCGCCATAGATATTGTTTTAAAAGTCTTTGTGGTGCTTTCTACCATAGACTGCATTGAGTAACCCTGTGCGTAAAATCGTGGGTTATTTTTGTACTGTCTGTCAAAAAAGTGGTTTAAATCTTGCGCCAAGGCGTCAGAGCCCTCGCCCACTCCTGCCACCACGGTTATGTTGGCAAAATTGGTGTTTGCATTATTTATCCTCTTCGCCGTGGAGATTGGTATGTACAGATTGGTGGACGCCCCCGCATAAGAGAACATTCCGCTGCCTGTTTTGTACTCATAAACTCCCACCACATAAAATGTGTGGGTGGAACCGCTTATGTCAAGGTCCAGAGTTTTGCCGATTGGGTCAGCTCCCCCATATAAACTTTTTGCCAAGGTATCACTTATAACACAGACCTTTTTGCCTGCCTCTTCGTCCTGCTCGTTTATACTTCTGCCTGTCAACAGGTCCACCTTGTTTGCCTTCATATAGTCGGCGTTGACGCCCATAGTGTTTATCCGTCCCGTCGCTTTGCCGTTTTTAGCGCTGGGGGCATTGACACTTTCGGTGGTGGTCACATATGCCACACGCTTGCCGAACTGCTCTTTTAATTGCGATATCATCTCAGGTGTGATGTAGTCGGTAGCTTCCGGCTGGTACCATACGCTGGAATAGCTGGTCATCGTTGAGCCGCCAAAGCCGCCCATGGTCACCTCGCCCCCCATCTCTTCCCCCTCTTCAGCCTCCTGAGGCTTTTGCTGAACATACATCTCTATGTTGCCGGCGCCCATCGCCTGAAACTCTTCATTCATACCTCTGGTCAAGCTTTCACCCACCGTCATTATCCCGATTACGCTGCTTATACCGATGATTATTCCCAGCATAGTGAGCAAAGCACGCATTTTGTTGGACAAAAGTCCATTTACTGCCACCGCTATATTTTCAATCAATAACATATGTAATTTGCTCCCCTCTCCTCGTTTATAATCATTCCGTCCTTTAGGGTTATAACCCTTTCACACTCGCTGGCAAGCTCATGGGAGTGGGTTATAAGCACGATAGTTTTGCCTTTTTCCCTGTGCAACTTATGGAACAAATCCATTATAAGTCTGCCTGTCACGCTGTCCAAAGCGCCTGTGGGCTCATCTGCCAGTATGATAGAGGGGTCATTTATCATACTTCTCGCAATTGCCACACGCTGTTTTTGTCCGCCTGAAAGCTCGCTGGGTTGATGATGAATTCTGTCTGCCATATCCACCGCCTCTAACAATTCAAGCGCCTTGCGGTTTGCCTCCAGGTTACTTTTCCCTGCGTAAAGCATTGGCAACGCTACATTTTTAATGGCATCTGTTCTGGCTATCAGGTTAAAAGTTTGAAACACAAACCCTATT
Organism: Oscillospiraceae bacterium; assembly: GCA_036652515.1. Lineage (GTDB taxonomy): Bacteria > Bacillota > Clostridia > Oscillospirales > Ruminococcaceae > RGIG3102. The sequence goes on along the minus strand of JAVVVT010000140.1, from coordinate 1,554 downwards.
TTTTGATTTCTTATGGCGGAGAGCTGTTTGTCATTGAGTGCGCTTATGTCCTCTGTGTCTAAAATATATGAGCCCTCGGTGGGTTTATCCAGCGCTCCGATAATATTCATCAAGGTGCTTTTGCCGCTGCCCGAGGCGCCGACTATCGCCACAAACTGACCCTCATATATCTGCAAGTCAATACCCTTTAAGACGGTCAACTTCTCCTCTTTTGAGAGCTGAAAGCTTTTGACTATCCCCTTCATATCTATTATTAACTTATCGTTCATAACTAACACCTTATCCTACCATTGTGGCCATATTGCCACCCATATCTCCGCCTGCGCCTGCACCGCCGGGCATCATACCTGCTGCATTTTCATCGGCTGATGCACGGATAATCATTCCCTCTTTGATATCAGGTGAAATTATTTCGATTTCATAATCATTGCTCTCCCCTGTGGTCACTTTTATGGGGCTGAATTTGCCGTCTGCACCCTGTGAATATACCACGCTGTCACCGTTTGCATCTAAGCCAACAGCATCAAAAGGCACTACAAAGATATTGTTTTTTTCCTTCAAAACCACCTTTATCTTAGCTGTCATACCTATCAAGAGCCCTGTATCTCTGTCGTTTATTGTTATTTCCGCCGGAAAAGAGGTGTCTGTGCTGCTGGCGGAGGTCATAGAAAGCTGTGAGACTGTACCTATGATTTCTTTTTCGCCGGTGGCATCAGAGGTGATGATAACTTTTTGACCTATCTTTACATTTGATACATCATATTCTTTAAAAGAAGTTGAAACCACCAAATTGTCCGTGTCCTGAATAACCGCCAAAATACCTGTTGAAATAGATGAACCCACAACGCCGTTTATATTGGTTATAACGCCGTTGGCATCTGATTTTATGATGCACTGTGCAAGTTTTTCGTTTAAATCTTTTAAGACATCGCTGGTAGAGGACTCGTCCAAAGTTTTCTTTGCTGCTTTTTCCGCTGACATAGCGGCATCGTAGCTCTTTTCATTGCCGTCAAAAGTTGCTCTCGCCCCGTCCATAGTCGCCTTTGCCGCCGTGTAATTGGCTTCCAGCGCTGTGAAATTACAGGCTGCTTTTGCAGCCGTCAATTCACCCTCTTTGGTGGCGCAGTCAGCTTTTGCTGTTTTATTCTCACCGTCTTTTTGGGTCAATTTACCTGTTATTGTTACAAGACTATTTTCTGCGGCTGCCTTTTCAGCCTGTACAGCCTTTAATACCAAATCTTTTGCCGCTTTATCGGCTGGGTCTGTGGCATTGTCATAATCCGATTGAGCCTGAGTTTCTTTAGCGGTCAGTGCCTTAATTTTCTCCTCGGCTTTTAGCTTTTCAGTGGTGAGATTGTTGAATTCTATGCCCACTGTCACACTTTTTTTATATGCTTCATCATACTCTTTTTGTTTTTGAGAAATAGAGCTTTGAGCTTTTGAAAACAGGGCATTTGCCTCATCAAAAGCTTTTTTAGCTGCATTGTATTCATTTTCTGAGGCTATCGCCCTGTCATAGGAACGATTTTTCTCGGTTATACTCTTATCATAATT
>JAVVVT010000139.1:0-4175 GCA_036652515.1 Oscillospiraceae bacterium | reverse complement strand
ATAGTGCTTTTTCGCTTCCTCATAATTTTCTTGTTCATCATATACACAACCTAATCTGTAATGACAATGTATATTGCCATTTTCTGCACCTTTTTTATAATATATTTTAGCTTCATCTAATTCTTCATTTAAGCGAAAATCAAAACTTTCGCAGATGCTCTCGTGCCCCAAGGTGAGCGGAAGGGCAAAGGTCAGATAAATTCGTGGATTATAACCCAAGGAATACCACACAGGCAGACCTGATTTTTTTAAAGCTCTGGTCATAACTCGCTGTAAATCCAAATGAGAAAAATAGCAAGCTACTCCGGTTTTATGGAAGTTAATCCTTACTGTATTCAAAGCATGCCCTCCCCAAGAGTTTATTGGCGCCGCAATTATAGCACTGCTTGTTGCACGGCTGCGAGGTAATTGCCTGTAATGAGCGCTCATAGTCCTCAATCAAAAACTTTTTGCTCACCCCGTAATTGATGTGGTCCCAAGGATTTATCTCATCATATGGGCGAAAACGGTTGGCATAAAATGCCATATCCAAGTTATTCTTTTTGAACATACTTGTCCACACATCAAAATGGAAATTTTCGTACCAGCCGTCAAACATACACCCATTTTTGTAGGCGTCTATGATGACAGCTGATAGCCGCCTGTCTCCCCTTGCAAATACCGCCTCTAAAAAGCTGACATTTGCATCGTGGTAGCTCACCCTCATCTTTTTGTTTTTCTTGGTACACTCTATGAGATAAGCTTGTTTTGATTTCAATGTGTCCATAGAGTCCTGCCCAAAAAACTGAAATGGAGTGAATGGTTTTGGGACAAAGCAAGCAACGCTTATAGACACTTCTACCCCACCTTTTGTGCGAGGTTTATTTGGCATATCATTATATATGTCAATAACTTTTTGAGCTGTGTCCGCAATGCCTTTTATATCCTCCATCGTTTCGCCCGGCAGCCCCATCATAAAATATAATTTTACACCGGCATATCCGCCCTCAAAAGCCAAACGACAGGTTTTTTCTATCTCTTCTTCAGTGACATTCTTGTTTATAATGTCCCGCAAGCGCTGGGTGCCTGCCTCGGGGGCAAATGTCAAACCACTTTTTCTCACCTTCGTGGTCTTGGTGATTAAGCTGTCAGAAAAATTATCAATTCTCAGCGATGGGAGGGCTATGCTAACTTTCTCTTCCTGCGTCCAAGGCATCATCTCGTCTAAAAGCGGCTCTAATTTTGAATGGTCGCTGGTGGAAAGCGAGGACAAAGATACTTCATCGTAGCCTGTGCATCGGCACAAATCTTTTGCACCGCTGTTAATCAGTTCAATGTCACGCTCCCTAAACGGTCGATAAATAAACCCTGCTTGGCAAAAGCGGCAGCCTCGTATACACCCACGCAAGACCTCTACCATAGCCCTGTCGTGTATTGCTCCTATAATAGGCACGACAAAATCAGTTGGGAAAGGCAGCGTTGCAAAGTCTTTTATTATGGCTTTTGAACAGGGCATAGGCGCCCCATATAGCGGTGTGACACTCTTTATGGTTCCGCTTGTATTGTACTCAAACTCATAGAAAGATGGGACATACACCCCTTCGATTTTCGATAATTCTTTCAAGGTGTCTAATTTAGACATACCCTCAGCTTTGCATTTTGCATAAGTGTTGCATAAAATTGTGGTATGATATTCTCCCTCACCTAGCAGCATCACATCAAACCAGTCTGCAATAGGCTCGGCATTACAGGTGCAAGGGCCTCCTGCGATGATGAGCGGATATCTCTCATCACGGTCTTTTGCATTGAAAGGTATGTTGGACAGATCTAACATAGCGATAATATTTGTATAAGAAAGCTCATATTGTAAAGTAAATCCAATAATATCCATTTCAATTAAAGGGGTTTTGCTCTCTAATGTATACAGGGGGATATTGCGCTCTTTCATCTGTGCATACATATCTGTCCAGGGCATAAAACAGCGTTCACACCAAATATTATCCTCTTTGTTCAGCACATCATAAATTACTTTCATACCCAAGTGAGACATTCCCACTTCATAGGTGTCAGGAAAGCAAAAGACAAAGCGTGAATTTATTTCGGATTTATTTTTTATGATACTGCCGGGCTCACCGCCTGTGTATCTGGCAGGTTTTTGCACGCTCAACAGCGCCGCTTTTAAATTATTATCTATCATATTTCCTCCAGCCGTAGTTATACAACTAATATACCACATCAAAAGAAATTTTTAAATAGCTTTAATCATATTAATAACATAATATACAATAAAAATCAGAAGTATCAGCCCACTTATCAGCCTATTTTCTGTAAGGTAAATGACCATTACAGACATAAAAGCCACTGCCACCCCTCCGATAAAATCAGCGTATTTAATATAATCTTGCCAAATCAGCGAGAGCAACATACCGCCGTCCAAATATGATATAGGGAGCATATTAACACCAAAAATCAAAAAATTTACAACCATAAAGACGTAGATATTCAGTTGAAAGGTGATTTTTAGTGTTAAATATGCAATTAAAGCCGCTAAAAAATTTATTAGCGGCCCTAAAGCTAAGATTATAAACAATTTTTTATCGTCTGTAACATTGTTCTTCATCGCAAATCCGAATATTGATGCTTTAACTTTTGGCATTTTTTTCATCAAGAAAACATATCCGACTATATGACCTAATTCGTGAAGCATACAGGAGACAACAGAGTATAAAAATATATTCAATCGGTCAAATATTAATCCAAAGAACACGATTATAAGAAAAATAAAGCTGTCGCTCATAGAGGCAAAGCATAGATAGGATTGTGGCGCACTCCATTGATTAGAATTTCAAAATGAAGATGAGGGCCTGTCGCCTGACCCGTTGCGCCCATAGTTGCAATAACTTGCCCAGCTAAGATATCTTCCCCCGGGCTTACCAGCAAAAATTGATTATGTGCGTACATTGTTGAGATATTATCCTCTGACTGCACTGTTATATAATTGCCGGCTATTGGGGAGTTTTCAGCTTTTATGACTTTCCCGTCAAATGCCGACTTTATGAAGGTGCCTTTTTCAGCCGCTATATCGATGCCTGTATGAAATTCTCTCTGCTTTGAATTAAAAGGATTTGCCCTCACCCCATAACCCGAGGATATATACCCCATGGTAGGAACCACGCCTTGAGCTTTGAGAAGATATTTTTTTGTGCTCACATTGGAAGGATAGATGTTGGCACTGCCCTTTCCATTTACACTGTTATACGCCTGCAATAACTGATTATAACCGCCCTCTAACTCAAGTTTCATCTTTTCCATAAAGCTGTTATAGGAAAACGTGCTTTCCCTGACACTTTCGCTTTCAAAAAGCTGTTTATAATTGCTCTTGGCATATTCAAATGTATTGCTATTACCTCTTTTAAGCATAAAAGAAGTGAGCAATAGAACCGACATAAACGCTATTTGTACATATAAATAAATACCGCTGTCGGAAGTTTTCTTTTTTGCAGAATAAATCACTTTTTCGTATTGGTCGGATAGGTCTTGCTTTAAGTCCTCCACCGTGCTCAATTCATTTTGTTGCCACATATTTAATCACCCCTTGTTAAATATATGAAAAACCCCCTGAAGATATTCAGAGGGCTTTGAAAAAAATTATTTTAAGTAATCGATTATAGACTTTGCGGCTTTTTGCCCTGCACCCATAGCCTCGATAACCGTTGCCGCACCTGTGACGGCATCTCCGCCTGCCCAGATGTTATCCACGGTGGTTTTCATATTTTCATCAACCACAAAACCTCCACGCTTTGATACTTCAATGCCACTTATACTGTTTTTCAAAAGTGGATTTGGGCTGGTGCCTATGGCGATTATAACACCCTGGGTATCAATGGTAAAATGGGAGTTTGGGATTTCTTTGACCCCTTTCCTCCCTGAAGAATCCGGCTGTGTGAGCTCCATTTTTACACACTCTATCTGCTTAACGTGGCCGTTTTCATCTCCGATAATTTTTACGGGGTTGTTCAAGGTCAAAAATTTTATTCCCTCTTCAATGGCGTGCTCCACTTCTTCTTTTCGTGCAGGCATCTCATCTATTGAGCGCCTGTAAACAATGTAAACTTCGCTTCCAAGGCGTTTTGCCACCCTTGCTGCGTCCATTGCCACATTGCCTCCGCCCACCACTGTAACGCTTTTTAATTGGG
>JAVVVT010000138.1:0-4210 GCA_036652515.1 Oscillospiraceae bacterium | reverse complement strand
GCTTTTTTATCTCGTCTGGCAGGGCGTTGTAAAGCTCTCTGCCCTTTTGACTGGACAGCAACTGCTTGCCTTTTTTCTCTAAATATCCACGATTTATTAAGTTGGTTATTATGGCGGTTCGGGTGCTTTCAGTGCCGATAGAGCCCTTGTCCTTGTCGCTGTCCTTGTCTTTACGCAGAAGAAGCTCACGGATTTTTGGGTCACTGACATACTTTGCCACGCTGGTCATATCCTTGTTCAGGGAGATTTCAGTGTAGCGTTTTGGGGGTTTTGTCTCTATCTCCTTGATTTCCCCTCCCACTATATTCAAAATATAACTGCCTGCCGCCACACCGTCCAAAGGCGAGGGGGCGGTATTTTTTTCTTTAAAATAACTGCGCCAGCCTTGATTTTGCGCCAGCGAGCTCTGGGCTTTAATTTGATTGCCCTTTCCTAAATCTATGGTGAGGGAGGTTTTTTCGTCCGTGGCATCGGGCATAAACTGTGCTAAATAAAACATCGCCACCGCCATATAAACATTCCTCTGCGTCTCATTTAAGCGCTCTAAATCCACCTTTGTACCGGTGGGAATTATAGCGTGATGAGGCTCTTTTACCTGTTTAAAACAGGCGGATTTTATCCCCAAATCCAGTATGGGAATATCCAGCCCTGTGATACCCAAAACAGCGCTCACCACCTGGGGCGCCTGGGTGTAATGCTCCTCATTTAAAGTTCGGCTGCTGGAGCGGTTGTAGGTTATCGCTTTAAAATTTTCTCGCAATTCCTGTGCGGCTTTTGAAGTTTCATCTAAAGAATAGCCGTACTTGGTGCCACAATAAGTTTGGAGTTCCACCTGATTTAAAGGCAAGGGCGGTCGCTCTTTGGTTATGGACTTTTCTACCAGCGCCACAACCTGTCTGCCCTTTAATATGGCTAAAGTTTTTTCTAAAGCGGAGCGGTCTAACACCTTGCCACCCTCGTCTAAAAGAGGGCTTTCAGGGTTGGGATAAAATTTTGCCACCACCTGACTTAACTGGGAATTAAATTCCACCATTAGCTCATAATAGCAGAGCTTTTTATGCCCCTCTATAAGCATATCCCTCGCCACCACCAAGCCCAAAGTGGGCGTTTGCACCCGTCCCACATTCATCAAATCTCTGGTGCGGTTGGAGAGGGTAAAAAACCGTGAATAGTTTATTCCCACGATAAAATCCGCCACCCCTCTCGCTCTCGCAGAGTATCCGTTAGGCAAAAAAGCGGTGTTATCCTCCATTTTTTCCAATTGTTTGCGGATATAATCGGGGTTATTGTCGTTGGTGGAAAGGCGCAAAACCTTTCCTTTATATTCAAAATACTGCAAAATTTCGTCAATCAAAAGTTGACCCTCGTCATCGGGGTCACCTGCGTGGACAACTAAATCAGCCTGTTTTAAAAGACCGCCTATGACGTTCACCCTCTGCACCTTGTCTTTTGCCGGCACTATGTCCCAGTTTTCAAAGTATATGGGGAGGGTTTCTTTTGTCCATTTTTTGTATTGTTCGCCGTATTCTTCAGGCTGTTTCAGCTTGAACAGATGCCCAAAGGCGGAGATAACCGTGTATTCTCCGCAGTTTATTGAGCCGTCACGGCAGAATATGGGTCTGTCGCAAATCGCCGCTGCAATAGCCTTGCCAAGCTCCGGTTTTTCTGCAATAATTAATTTCAAAATCGCCTCTTATATCTTTTGTAATTTAACTTTCAGGAAGTTAAACTGCAATTTTTTTATTCTATGGTTAGTTTTATAAAGCCGTCTGCCTCTCCGCTCTTGGTGTGGCATAGGGGTAAAACCGCCCAAAATCTGTGCAAATTTCGTGCCTGCCACACGGTTATTATCCTATATTTACGCTTACCTTTTTATGGGTGAATAAGCGGTATGCGCAATCCTGCCACTATTAATATAACAACCACTTATAGTTATTATACCATAATTTGAGCCTGTCTTAAATCCTTTTATTAACAAAAAGAGGTAATCCGCCTTAATACAGCGCTTTTGCCCCTTAGATAAAAGGGCTGGATATCCTCTCGGAGGTTATGTCTATTGAGACACCTTAAACAGAGCTGTAATCGACCGCTCCACAAATTTTCCGTTTGCCGTAAACGTAATAATAGCATACTAAACATAAATAATAGCCCTCCGCTCCACAAATTTTTTGTTTACCCCCTTTTCGAGTTTTGGCTGATTTTAAAATATATCAAAGCTTTAAAAAGTTAGAATTTTATGATACAATATACTATATAATTAAAAAATCGAACTTGGGGATATCCCCTTACACGTCCACTTAGTGGGCTTTTATAGAAGAAATGAGGTCAACATGGAATTTGATACCTTGGGTGTCTGTCCCCAGCTTTTGCAAGCTTTAGCCGCCCAGCAAATCACCCAGCCCACCCCTTGTCAAGAGCAGGCTTTGCCCTTGCTCATAGAAAAAAAAGATGTGATTTTACAGGCGCAGACAGGCAGCGGAAAAACCCTCTGTTACCTTTTGCCCATATATCAAAATATAAAAACGCCTTTGGAGGGTGGCACACAGGCGGTCATAATCGTGCCCACAAAAGAGCTTGCTATGCAGGTGCATAATCAGGTGAAATTACTCAGCGAAAACAGCGGTATAGTCCTGCGCTCCGCCGTGATTTTCGGCAATGTAAATGTGAACACTCAAATTGAACACCTGAAAGACAAGCCCCAAATCGTCATCGGAACAACCGAGAGGATTTTGGCGCTTATACAAAAAAAGAAAATTCAAGCCCACAGCGTAAAAACTTTTGTGGTGGACGAGGCGGACAAGCTTTTAGACAAACAAAATTTTGATAGTCTGTCTGCGGTGAGAAAAACTATGATGAAAGACACGCAAAACGTCTTTGTCTCCGCCACTATGCCCCCAAAAGCCCTATCTCAGGCACAGCTTCTCGCCCCTCAGGCTTTGATAATTAAAAATGAGGGCAAGCTTGAGGTGCCTAAAAATATCAGTCATTACTTTATTATCAGTGAAAAACGTGATAAATTAGACACTTTTAGGAAACTTTCCGCCATATTAAAGCCCACAAAGAGTATTATTTTTATAAATAAATTGGGGGATATTCAGTTGGCGACAGAAAAACTCAAATACAATAAGGTCAATTGCGCAACCATTCACAGCGACAGCACAAAGTTAGAGAGGCAAAAAGCTCTATCCTCCTTTGCCACCGGAGAGGTGAGCAATTTAGTGGCAACCGACCTTGCCGCGAGGGGGCTCCATGTGGACGGGGTCAGCCATATCTTCAGCATAGACGTGAGCGAGGACCCGATAGACTATCTTCACCGCTGCGGACGCTGTGGAAGAGAGGGGCAACCCGGGGTGTCCATCACCTTGGCAAGCGAAAAAGAGCTTCAATTTCTTAAAAAATATGTGGAGTATTTAGGCATTGAATTAAAAGGCATAAAAATGCGTAACGGTGAAATTTACTACGAGAAATAGCGGAGTTTGATGTTGTTTTAAAACGTGAGCTGATTTGATGAGTATAAAAATTCGGAGCTAAGAAATTTACTACGAGAAATAGCGAGGTTTGATGTTGGTTTAAAACGTGGGCTGATTTTTCTATAAGAAAATCATGGGCGAATTTATTATATCCACGGGTAAAATCATCTATTAAAACCTTATTTTCAAAGTTTGCATAAAAAAAGAGACGACTGTCAGCCGTCTCTTTATTTTATCTTGCTTGTTTAAGTTTTCTCTTTATTTTATCTCGATTGTTTAAGTTTTCTTTTTATTTTATCTCGATTGCTTTACTCTTTGCCTTTATTTTATCTCGTCTATTTTAAGCTTTTGCTTTATTCCGATTATTTTAATCTTTTGCTGATTTTTTTATTGCCATAAGGAGCATAATCAGCCCTACACCTATCAAAATATGCCCTATCCCAGACACGCCGGAAATAGCTGCGCTGGCACCTTTTGACAGCTCTATCGCCAAAACCTGCGTAATGCCCCTCACTAACAACATAACCGCCGAGAGTGGCACGCCGATATTGTACACCACCATAAAATTTTTGAACAGCTTTTGCTCTTCAAGCGCCTGGTGAGAGGCGAAAAGCGCCACCACCATAAACACTATCATTCCCAGCATAAACAGATGTGCGTGAACTTTTCCCAGTGCTGTCACCCCGGTGAACTTATTGAATTTTGTAAACTCTCGGTAAAAAACTCCGCCAGCCATAGCT
>JAVVVT010000137.1:0-4226 GCA_036652515.1 Oscillospiraceae bacterium | reverse complement strand
ACCTGCGTCTATCGCCGAGATAACTTCGTCCAATATGAGCATTGCCCCTTGAGGAGCACAGGCAAAGCTCTCATTCAACAGCTCTGTATACGCATTTTTCGCCATCGCCTTTTCCTCTTGGGACATATCCCACACAAATCCAAACTCCTGGGGAGAATGAAGCACCTTGAGCCCCTCTATGGTTTTTAAGGGGCTTACCTCGCTTGAAGAGTTGTTTTTCATAAACTGAACAAACACAACTTTTCCCCCTGCCCCTGCGAACCTAAGCGCCATTCCTGCCGCCGCTGTGGTCTTTCCTTGACCGTCTCCACAATAAATATGCACAAAGCCCATGAGCCCACCTCCGTTTTTTCTTTATATAACATATATATATCCGTTTTTCTGAAAATGTCAAGTATTTTGCAGATTTTTATTTTTTTTAGCTTATACCTTCATTTACTTGGGTATAAGCTCCCTTTGCCCTTGTTTATTATGTATCTTTTGGGTTAAAAAATGTACTATTTGTTGGAGACTTACACGAAAATTCATATATGGATATTTTTTTCATATTTTTGTATAATTGTTGTATTGTGTTATTGGTTTTTTTTTGCTATAATGAAGTTGAAAAAAGCTTTATGTACCTATTAAAAAATTTTGGAGGCATAAAATGGACAACAAATATGTATATCTTTTCAGCGAAGGCAACGGCAGCATGCGTGAGCTGCTGGGCGGCAAAGGTGCTAATCTTGCCGAGATGAGCAGTCTTGGCATGCCTGTTCCACAGGGTTTCACTATCACCACAGAGGCGTGCACAGATTACTACAAAACAGACAAAACCATCTCACCTGAAATTCAGGCGCAGGTTTTCGAGTATCTGTCAAAGCTTGAAGTTCTGACAGGCAAACAATTCGGCAACCCTGAAAACCCATTGTTATGCTCAGTGCGTTCAGGAGCAAGAGCATCTATGCCGGGCATGATGGACACAGTTTTGAACTTGGGCTTAAACGATGTGGTCGTTGAGGGGCTTGCAAAGCTCACGGGCAATCCACGCTTTGCTTTAGACGCATTCCGCAGATTTATTCAGATGTTCTCTGATGTGGTTATGGGTATTCCAAAGCCATATTTTGAAGATGCTTTGGAAAAAATCAAGGTGGCAAAAGGCATTGAATTTGACTATCAGCTCACAGCAGATGACCTGTCTAATATCGTCAAAGAGTACAAGGCGATTTACAAACGTGAAATTGGGGAAGATTTTCCAAGCGAGCCTAAAGTGCAATTGTTGGCGGCAATCAGAGCGGTGTTCTCCTCTTGGGAAAATCCCCGTGCTGACTACTACCGCAGAATGAATGATATTCCCTCCTCTTGGGGTACTGCCGTGACTGTTCAGTCTATGGTATTCGGAAATATGGGTGATGACTGTGGCACCGGTGTTGCCTTTACCCGTAACCCGTCCACAGGTGAGAACAAACTTTACGGCGAATTTTTGATGAATGCTCAGGGCGAAGACGTTGTCGCCGGTATTCGCACACCACAGACAATCAACCAATTGGCTAAAGTTATGCCACAGGCTTACAATCAAATTCTTGAAATTGCACACACCCTTGAAAAACATAATCAAGATATGCAGGACCTTGAGTTTACAATTGAAAAAGGCAAGCTCTATATGTTGCAGACAAGAAACGGCAAGCGCACAGCTCAGGCTGCTATAAAAATCGCCGTGGACTTGGTTGAACAGGGACTGTGTTCTATTGAAGAAGCCCTTTTGAAGGTGGAACCAAACCAGTTGGACAGCTTGCTTCACCCACAGTTTGAGCCTATTTCAACCGCAAAGCTTGAACCTATTGCAAAAGGATTGCCAGCCTCCCCGGGCGCCGCTTGTGGCAGAGTTTATTTTAATGCCGAAGAGGCAAAAGAAGCTGCCGTCAAACGTGCAGAGCCTGTCATTTTGGTTAGAATAGAGACCAGCCCCGAGGACATAGAGGGTATGGCAATCTCCAAAGGTATCCTCACCGCAAGAGGCGGTATGACCAGCCACGCTGCCGTTGTGGCCCGTGGTATGGGTCGCTGCTGCGTGTCGGGCTGTAACACTTTGCGTGTTGACAACAACAACAAAATCGCATACTTTGGCGATATCAAAGTTGCCGAGGGCGAGTACATATCCATCGACGGTTCAACAGGTCGCATTTATTTAGGACAGATACCAACCATCGATGCCACCTTGAGCGGTGACTTTGCCAAGTTTATGAAATGGGCAGATGAAGTGCGCCACCTGAAAGTCAGAGCCAACGCAGACAACCCGAAAGATGCTCGCCAGGCGAGATTGTTCGGCGCTGAAGGCATCGGTCTTTGCCGTACAGAGCATATGTTTTTTGAGACAGACAGAATACTTGCAATGCGCCAGATGATAGTCGCCAAGACAAAAGCCGAGCGTGTGGTGGCACTTGACAAGATTTTGCCTATGCAGCAGCAGGACTTTGAGGGCATATACCGTGAAATGGCAGGTTTGCCTGTGACCATACGTTATTTGGACCCACCTCTACACGAGTTTTTGCCTCACGACGATGATGAGACCTCAATCACCGCATACAAGATGGGTATGAGCTTCACCGAGTTGAAGTCAACTGTGGAGCGCTTGAAAGAGACCAACCCAATGTTAGGTCACCGTGGTTGCCGTTTGGCAATATCCTATCCGGAAATAGCCCAGATGCAGACAAGAGCGGTTATGCAGGCGGCATTGAATGTGAAAAAAGAAGGCATCGATGTTGAACCTGAGATAATGATACCACTGGTTTGCGATGCCAACGAGCTGAACTTTGTAAAGCATATTGTAGATGAGACAGCACAGCAAGTGTTTGCAGAGCAGGGCATTGAAATCAAATATAAAGTGGGCGCAATGGTTGAAATTCCCCGTGCCGCTTTGATGACTGATGAGATTGCCAAGTACGCCGATTTCTTCAGCTTTGGAACAAATGACTTGACACAGACAACTTATGGTTTGTCCCGTGATGATGCCAGCCAAATTTTGGACGATTACTTCAAAAACAGAATTTTTGAATTTGACCCCACAACTAAGCTTGACCAGTTAGGCGTAGGCAAACTGATAAAAATGGCATGTGGCTGGGCAAAACAAACAAGACCCGACATCAAGTTAGGCGTCTGTGGCGAACACGGCGGAGACCCGTTGTCCATTCAGTTCTTCCAAAACGCAGGTCTTAACTACGTTTCTTGCTCACCTTACCGTGTGCCAATAGCACGTCTTGCCGCCGCACAGGCTAAAATCCGTGGCATAAAAGAATAATTGCACACTTAAAGCATCTTTAATAAATTAAACTCAGCATATATATTTTCTTTAACCGAAGGGGCGTTCAATACGTCCCTTCAGTTTTTGTTGTGAATTTCAAGCTTTACTTATCAGTGCCTTCCACCAAAAAAGGCAAAGCCATAAAATATATGACCTTACCTTTTAAAAATCGCCTATAAACGCCTATGAATTTGCCCTTTTACACCCTTTGGGAAAGTTTAGGCTGTGCGGTTTTGCTTAAAATAAGTTTAAATGTAACAAGCATCATACTTGCATTTATTGCCGCCATAACATACACCGCCGTAAATCCAAGATAACCGGAAGCAAATCCCCAAACGGTAGAGCCTATCGCCATACCGATATCTTGGCTCATCATAAACGTACTGGTCGCCGCCCCACGCCTGTTAGGCTGGACACTGCGCACTGCTATTGCATTCAAAATCGGGTGTGCAAAGCCCGAACCACAGCCGTACAGGAAGCCGGCAACGCAGACAATCGGTCTTGTAAAGGCAAATGCCAAGAATAAAAATGAGATAGCATATCCCAAGGCTCCTGCGTAGAAGACGGTTGACTCCCCAAATTTGCGTGAGGCTCCCAGCCCAGCCACTCTCGAAATTAACAATCCCAGCGCAGAGAAAGTGTAAAATATACTTATTCCCGCAATTCCTCTCTCGTTGCCTAAAAGTGGAACAAATCCAAAAGCCGAGGCAGAGCTGAATGCCATAAAAATAATTGTCATTGATGCCGGCAACGCTTTTTTTTCAATTATCATAAAGGCTTTTTCGCCTTTTTCTTTTACCGATATCAAAGATTTTTCATCATAGCGCACAAATAATGCACTGAATATGGCTATAATGCCATATGAACATTTAAAAAGTAATCCTATACAACATATTCGAAAACCTAAATTTACTAATAAGAAAAGTAATGATTTAAAGATCATCAC
>JAVVVT010000136.1:0-4255 GCA_036652515.1 Oscillospiraceae bacterium | reverse complement strand
TTTAACTCTTTTTGGTAAAAGCATTACTTGTTGCCTCCTTCTTTACGAGGTTTAGCACCTTTCAGCACTTCACCCTTGTAAATCCAAACCTTAACGCCGACTTTACCAAAAGTTGTATTAGCTTCTGAAAAACCGTAATCGATATCTGCACGAATGGTTTGAAGTGGAATAGTGCCTTCATGATAGTGTTCTACTCTTGCGATATCAGCACCGCCTAAACGACCTGAAACGCTTGTTTTGATGCCCTTTGTACCAAGGCGCATTGCTCTGGACATTGACATTTTCATAGCTCTTCTGAAGGCTATACGTTTTTCAAGCTGTGCTGCGATGTTTTCTGCAACTAACTGTGCATTGGCATCAGCCTGCTTGATTTCTGTGATATTTACAAGAACCTCGTCCGCAGGTCTATTGACCTGTTTTGCAATCTGTGCACGAATTTTTTCAATCTCTGCACCTTGACGGCCGATGACCATACCAGGTTTTGCGCAGAAAATGTTTATTCTTATAACTTTTGTGTCTCTCTCAATCTCAATTTTTGCCACACCGGCAGTGTAAAGCTGAGCTTTGAGAACTTTTCTGATATTGTAGTCTTCTACGAGGGTGTCGCCGAAATCTTTCTTTGCGACGAACCAGCGAGAATCCCAGTCTTTGATTACACCGACACGTAAACCGTGTGGATTAACTTTCTGTCCCATAGCTTCCTCCTTAACCTTCGATTTCTTTGAGAACAACAGTCATATGGCTGGTTCTCTTGAGAATTCTAAATGCTCTGCCCTGTGCTCTTGGCATAACTCTTTTAAGAGTTGGACCAGGTGTTACAAAACATTCCGCAACATACAGACTGTTTTTGTCCATTTGATGATTGTTTTCCGCATTTGCCATAGCTGATTTTACTAATTTAAGTAAAGGTTCGCAAGCAGCTTTTGGTGTATGCTGCAGAATAGCAACAGCTTCGTTTATCGGCTTATTTCTGATAAGGTCCATAACGATCTGTACTTTTCTTGGCGCTATGCGGGCGTGTCTTAGATATGCCCTTGCTTCCATAATGTTACTCTCCTTTACTTAGATGACTTTGAACCGGCGTGACCGCGGAACAATCTTGTTGGTGCAAACTCGCCGAGCTTGTGTCCAACCATATCTTCTGTTACATAGACAGGAACGTGCTTACGTCCGTCATGTACTGCGAATGTGTGACCTACAAAGTCTGGGAAAATTGTAGATGAACGGCTCCAAGTCTTTAAGACTCTTTTTTCGCCAGCTTTGTTCATCTCTTTAACTCTCTTGAGAAGAACCGGCTGAACGAAAGGGCCTTTTTTAATACTTCTACCCATATCTTAACTCCTTTACTAACCGTTACGACGACTAACAATAAATTTGTCAGAGGCTTTGTGTTTGTTTCTTGTCTTGTAACCCATTGTTGGTTTACCCCATGGTGTAACCGGGCTTGGGCGTCCAACAGGGGACTTACCTTCACCGCCGCCGTGCGGGTGGTCAACAGGGTTCATAACGCTACCACGAACGGAAGGTCTCCAGCCCATGTGACGTTTTTTGCCGGCTTTACCGATTTTTACGTTGTCATGGTCAAGGTTTGATACCTGTCCGATTGATGCGTAGCAGTTCAATGGAACATTTCTCTGCTCGCCTGATGGCAGACGGACTAAGCCGTATTTGCCCTCTTTGGCGATGAGCTGTGAGAAGTTACCGGCTGAACGAACAAGCTGTCCGCCTTTGCCCGGGTAGAGCTCCACGTTGTGAATGATAGTACCTACCGGAATACTGCTGATTGGCAAAGCGTTGCCCGGTTTGATATCAGCGTGCTCACCGTTCATAACCTTATCACCGACTTTTAATCCGTCCGGAGCGATGATATAAGATTTCTCGCCGTCCTCGTACTGAAGCAAGGCGATAAATGCGGTTCTGTTAGGGTCATATTCCAAAGTCATAACTTCTGCGGGAATATCTAATTTATTTCTCTTGAAGTCGATGACACGGTATTTTGTTCTGTTTCCGCCACCGTGGTGACGAACAGTGATGCGGCCTGTGTTATTACGGCCCGCTGTATGTTTCATAGGTTCCAGAAGGCTTCTTTCTGGTGCTACCTTTGAAAGCGCCGAATAGTCTGTCGTTGTCATATTACGGAGCGACGGAGTAGTCGGTTTATACTTTTTAATAGCCATTTAGGTTCACTCTCCTTATGAGTCTTTTTGCGAGAAGCATTTAGCCTCCCATACTTAAAAACGTCCCCATTGTTTATAGTGCTTATTCTATAAAAGGACGGAGGGATTTAGTTCATTCCTTCGAAGAACTCAATGCCCTTTGAATCAGCTTTCAGTGTGACGATGGCCTTTTTAGAGGAAGCTGTGAAGCCGCCCTTAACGCCTTGACGGCGGAAGTGACCAAGTACAGAAACTGTGTTGATTTTGCTAACCTTTACGCCAAAAAGCTCTTCAACCGCTTTTGCGATTTCGATTTTGTTTGCGTCTTTAGCAACTTGGAATGTATATTTCTTGTCAGCAACGCCCTTCATGCTGTTCTCAGTGATGATTGGCTTGATGATGATATCCTGTGCTAATTTCATTATGCGAATACCTCCTCAAGTTTCTTAGCAGCGTCCAGATTAAGAACGAGTGTCTTTGCGTTGATGGTATCGTAAGCGTTCATAGTTGTTGCCAATGTTGTTTGTACGCCCGGAATATTTCCGGCTGACTTAACAACCTTCTTATCTGCAACAGCCTGTACCATCAAGAGCTTGCCTGAAACATTAATGTTTTGCAGCAGCTTTATAGCAGCTTTTGTTGAATAATCTGTAAGTGCGTAATCGTTGACGATTACCAATTTGCCCTCAGCTGCTTTAGCTGAAATTGCTGAACAAATTGCAAGTCTCTTAACTTTCCTGTTCAATGTATAGCTGTAATCACGTGGCTTTGGGCCAAGAGCGATACCGCCGTGTGTCCACTGTGGAGAACGGATAGAGCCCTGTCTTGCACGGCCTGTACCCTTTTGTTTCCAAGGTTTACGTCCACCGCCTCTTACCTCAGCACGTGTTAATGTTGAGTGTGTACCCTGTCTTTGGTTAGCAAGGAAGTTTACAACTGCCGTGTGCATAACCTTTTCATTAGGTGTTATACCGAAAACAGCGTCAGAGAGCTCAACAGTGTCAACTTTTTTGCCGTTAATGTCTAAAACATCAAATTTTGCCATCTTGTTTTCCTCCCTTAAGCCTTAACACTGTCAGTTAGAACAACAATTCCGCCTTTTGCTCCGGGAATTGCGCCTTTAACAGCAATAAGATTATTTTCTGCATCAATCTTTACGATTGAAAGGTTTTGTACTGTAACTCTTTCAGCACCCATATGTCCCGGCAATCCTTTGCCTTTGAAAACACGAGCTCCGTCGATAGAACCGCTTGAACCGGCGTGCCTTGCCACAGGACCTGTGCCGTGAGAAGCTCTGAGGGACTTGTTACCGTAACGTTTTATTGTGCCTGCATAGCCTTTACCTTTGCTTATGCCGCTGACGTCAATCTTGTCGCCTGTTGCAAAAGCATCAGCTTTTACTATGTCGCCCACATTGATGTCTTCGATTGTTTCAAAGCGAAATTCTCTAAGAGTTTTCTTAGGGGCAACTCCCGCTTTTTCAAAATGTCCTTTAGCCGGTTTTGAAAGTCTGTTTAACTTGACTTCGCCGTAACCCAGCTGTACTGACTGATAGCCATCGCTCTCAGCAGTTTTCTTTTGTACAACAACACAAGGACCTGCCTCGATGATTGTAACAGGTACTACCATACCTTTTTCATCAAAAAGCTGTGTCATACCGATTTTTTTGCCGATAATTCCTTTTTGCATTTTTGAATGCCTCCTGTTAGGTTATTGGTTGGCCTTTAGCCAACATGACTCCAACTTGTGGTTGAGAGGTGCTTTTAAATAGTAATATAATATTTTTACTATTAAAGCTTGATTTCGATTTCAACTCCTGCCGGAAGTTGTAAGCTGGTGAGTGCTTCAACTGTCTTGTTGCTTGGTTTCAAGATGTCGATAACTCTTTTGTGAGTTCTGTTCTCGAACTGCTCACGGGAATCCTTGTACTTATGAACAGCACGAAGGACTGTGATAATTTCCTTGTCTGTTGGAAGTGGGATAGGACCCGAAACACGAGAACCTGTTCTCTTTGCTGTCTCAACAATTTTCTCTGCCGCAGCATCGATCAACTGATGGTCGTAGCTCTTGAGTTTCACTCTGATTTTTTCTTTGACTGC
>JAVVVT010000135.1:0-4259 GCA_036652515.1 Oscillospiraceae bacterium | reverse complement strand
GCTTTATGGCAACCTTATTTTTAATACCTCTGATAAAATCTAAAAGACCGTCAACTAAATTACGGTCTTTTTTTATTGTAAGAAAAAGACACACCGACCGGTGTGTCCTTTATTATTTGTCTTTGTCTTTCTTGTCCTGTTCTTCCTTGGCTTGGTTCATTTCCGCTCGTATCTCTGCTATTGTTTCCTCTAAATTTTCCAACAGGCTGTCCTCCATCATCTCCTCTGTCATTGGTGCCCAGTAACGAGGTTTCCACGAGCCTTGGTTCTTGTCCGTATTCGACATCGTTTGAGTATCTTGAATATCCATCTATATATCCCTCCAATTCCTTTATTGCGTTATATACTTGTGTCGGCTTGTTGCCATATTTTGTCATTAAGTTAGGGTCTAAAAATCTGTTGTCTGTAAAAAACCTTTTTAACATTCGACCTGTGGCTTTTTCATTTGGCAGCTCATTAAGGTGCAAGTTTACAGTGTAGCCTTTTTGCTTCAATGTAGTTATTTCGCTAAGCACTTTTGATATGTCACTACCTACAATCGGATATACAATATTATCACCATTAATTATAGCTGTTGCAAGCCATTTCTTAGCAATTCCCTTGCTCTCCTCATGTACTACACCTGCCCCATAACCATTGTCAAATTCGGGCAGTAACTCCTTTACCATATCACTGTCAACAACCCTCGCCTTATACTTTTCTGACAAAGGGTCTACAAGTGTGGAGGACTTTCCCGAGGCTGGCAAGCCTATAACAATATCTGCCCTTTTGTCCTGCCTTATATCCCCATTATATGATATAAAGGGCTTTCCGTCAACCGTAGTCTTTACAGCACTGCCATAATTATTTACAGTTTCCGCAACCTTTTTTCGCAATTTTGCTCTTTTCTGTGTGTTTATTTTAGAGGTGTCTAAGGTTGCTCTTTTGATATTCCTTGCAAGTGCAACCTCCGGTATACTGTTAATCTCTTCAACCGACACCCTCTCACCCTTAGCCAGCCTACTAAGCACATCATTTGCTTTATCGCTTGCAACCTCGCCGGTACCGGCAAACCGCAAAGGCTCTTTTTGTGTGCTTACATTTTTTGGCATTTTGGGACTATTGACAATTTCTTGTGAATGTGGTACTTTGGAGGCAGTAAAGGTAACAGGAGTTAACGGTTTAGCCGTATCTCTTCCAGCAACAATGTTGTTAGACATAGAGGGCTGCTGCTCTACCTTTACTTTTTTATTTTCGGCAATTCTTTTTTTGGACATATATGCGGATACAATAAAGTTACAATTCTTTTTGCTATCAGAAGTCGCTTCAATTATGATATATGTGCCGTCTATCTTTTTTTCAAAGATTACAATCGGTGCTGGTTTCCCATTTTTGGTGGAATATCCTTGTGCCTTCTCTACGCTTAAATAGGCGTTATCAAAATTATCAAGGACATACTTTATTCTTGCAATATCTTCATCTTTCGCCATTGTGTGGTCAGCTTCGCCATTAAGACCATGTCGCTCTTCTATATGTATAATGGCATTATCATCAATTACTGTATCATCTCCGACTTTTTCGAGCCCTGTTAATTCAAGGGCTTTTTTGTTTGCCCTATCACTATCAGTAGAAATCACATATTTTACTTTTTTAGCACCATTTTTTACTTTCCTCACAAACTCAACCAAATCAGGGTCAACGGCATTTTTATATTCTTCGATAACTTTCATCTCTTGTGCTGTATGTGTATTAGAATTGTCGTTTACAGTGGTTTTTTCAGTCAGTGCAGTGTCATTATTAGCCTTTACCGTTTCAAAGTCTTTGTTGTCGACTCCGCTTACTACTTGCTGTGCAAAATTCTCACCTTTCAAATACTGTGCATAATCATACATAGCCTTTGTGATAGGAACTTTTTTACCATTATTCACACTGTAATAAAGCTTGTTGTCGAGGATAAAATCGTCGTCAATATTGTTTTCCACAAATTGTGCTTTTGTAATATCGCCTTTTACCCCCTCAAGGGATGTTTTAGCGTTTGTCGCCTTAACTCCTTCAAGGGTAGAAATATACCCATTTAGCTTATCTTCTTTGGGCTGAATGGTAATTTTGTTTGAGGTCGGTTGTACGTTTTCTGCCTGTGGAATTGTTGCAACATTCTGTGTGGTCAGCTTATCCGCAACAAGACTATCTTTCCCAAAGCGTTGAATAATCCCCTGCGTTTCTCTGCCTATCATTTTAGCCCCGTCAGGCAAAGAATTTACAGCCTTTTCAGCTCGTCCTGCGTTAAGCAATGAAATTGTACTGCCGTTTGTATCAGCCTGTTTTGAGGCTGTTTTGGAGCTATCCGTGGTCTCGCCTAAATTATATTGTTGCTGCGCCGCATACTTTCTCCACCCTGTATACGCTCTGTTAATTTCTCCCATAATTTGTGCAGCGTTTGTTTGACTGGATACGTCAGGGTGATATTCTTGAGCATATCGCTTATAAGCTTTGCGGGCTTGTGTAATATCTGATATATTGCCAAACCACTTATCAGATTGTGGCTCGTATTCCTGTGAAGCTACCGTATAGTTTTTGGCGTTCGGTTTAGCTTCGTTTATTTCATTTGATATATTTGCCGCCCCTAAAATTGAAGATATTAGGACACCGCCGCCGAAAGCTTTTGCAACCTCTTTTAAGTTTGCGTTCGGTGCGCTATTGTCGATGAACGCACGCTCTAAAAAAGGCTCTAAAATTTCGCTTGCCACCTCTTCAAGTCCTTCACCCGTCACATCAACTAATTTATTTGCAAGAAACCTACCGGCTGTGGTTTTGAGGTATTTAGAGGTTAAATTCTTTGCAGAAATCATTCCTTCACCGAATGAAGGTATTCCACCAAATAGCATTTCTATACCCACCTCAAGTGCCGTATCGGCAAGGGCATAGCTCTGAGCCTTTTTCATATCTGCTCCGTCTGAGACAGCTCTTCCCATAGCATTTCCAAAAACATTTGGTGCCATAAATGCCAAACCTATATTAGGAATACCTGTGGCTATGCTTGCGCCAATCCCAGGTAGCATTGTTCCCACTGCCTCGCCGACATACTGCGCTGTTCCTGCGCCTTTGATATCTGCGTATTTCTCCGCTATTGCCTGTGAATTTTGGCTTTGCTTTTGAGTGTTTTCCACTATATTTTTTTTCAAAAAGTCCGCATAAGAACCGTTCTCACCAAATTTGTCGATATTTTTTTTGTATATCTCTGATACAAGGTCGTCGTGATTGCTCAAATATTTTTCGGCTTCTTTTTTCTGCTTTTCAAGTCCCCTGTACGCTAGTGTATCCATATTGTTTACAAATGCCGTTCCATTGCTTTTTACACCTTGCCAAACACTTTCACCCAACGCTCCGATTATTCCTTTTTCTTTCGGGTCAGTGTAAAGTCCCTGGTTCTCAATTTCATATGGTAATTTAACCACAATTGGCTGTTCATCAGCTTTATGGATACCTACTGCCGGCGGAATTTTATCACTTGTATTATCAATAGGCGGTATTACGTCCTCGACATTTTCAAGCTCAAGGCGTGGGAATACGTTCTTAAAATCTTCATCAGTAAATTTCAATGTTTTTTTCATTAGTACATTCCTAACTTCCTCAGATATTCCTTGCTCTGTGCTTGATTTGTAAGTTATTTGTAAGTTACTAACCAATTTTACCCCATTTTTAGCCACTATTTCAAAAGAAAAACCCTGTAAAATAGCCTATTTCAGCTAAATTACAGGGTTTAAATTATTGGTGCGGATAACAGGGGTCGAACCTGCACGTCTCTCGACACCAGATCCTAAGTCTGGCACGTCTGCCAATTCCGCCATATCCGCAAGTTACGAGCTTCATTATACTAAATATAAGCTACCTTGTCAATGAATAAATTGCAATAATTTATCAGGGTATGAAATGGCGGACAGCTGTTCTGTGCTATCAATATTAAAATCTCATTAAATCAACCCCACAGGGCGGTAAATCTTGATTTTTTTAAGGAATTTGTATTTTTTTGTAGTCGTGGGGTGGCACTGACAGCCCCTCCATAGGGTCACTGCTATGCGCTCCCATCGCCGTCACTCACAAAATGCTCTTTAAAAAGATTTACTGTTTGCTTGTTGTGAGTTACCCCCTCAAATACGTCCACGGGGAGGGGTTTTGCTCCTATTGAAAAGGATATCACCGTAAACTGGGGAGGTGTTTGCCGCCATTAAACGATTATCACCACCATTAAAATGGTATCATCTTCCCTCTCAAACTATCTT
>JAVVVT010000134.1:0-4269 GCA_036652515.1 Oscillospiraceae bacterium | reverse complement strand
GAGCTTCAAGAAGACTCTTAAGAAGAAGAGGCCATAGGATTGAAAGATTAAGAAAATTACTTTTAGATTATAAAATAATAGATACATTAAATTATGATTTTTATATAAATGAAGTAACACCTTATGAATTAAGAGTAAAAGGTTTAAATAAAGAATAAAAATATAAACATATCGGTCACAGAACAATAAAGTTTGAATGTTGTTTTGTGACCATTTTCTTTTGAATATTATTTTGGAGAGAAAGTCTGCATTGATGTTTTTTTACTGGGTAAGGGAGGGTTTTTCTCCAAAAGCGCAAAGCGTGCCTTTAAGCTATCGATTAAAGACTTTTAATGGGTAGGGGTGGGCTTTTCCCCAAAAGCGCAAAGCGTGTCTTTAAGCTATCATTTAGAGGCTTTCAATGGGAGGGGTGTTTTTTTCGAAAGCGCAAAGCGTGCCTTTAAGCTATCATTTAGAGGCTTTCAATGGGAGAATTGGGCTTTCTCCTCCGCTTTTTTCCACGAAATATGCCGTAAAGTGTGGCGGCAAGGCTCACCGCCAAATTCAATATCACCATAAATCCGCTCAAATTCCCCATTGCTTTTATCACCACAAAAAGCTCGATAACCCCGAATATCACCACAGAGGAAAAATATATATAATTCGGTACATACAGCCTTGATTTTTTCCATTCTTCACTGAATACAAAGGGGAATTTTACAGCGGAAATCAACAAAAGCACCGCTGAAATAAAGGATAAAACCATAGTCAAACTTGCTATTTGAGCCACGGACAGACCGGCGCAAAGGGGTAGTGCTCCCACAAAAAATATTAGGATTATCGCCACATAGTATGCCCCAAAGCGGTTTTGCCGTGAGAAAAAATCAGGCAACCAGCCCTCTTTTGCCCCAGCCATAACAGGCAGA
Source organism: Oscillospiraceae bacterium (assembly GCA_036652515.1). Lineage (GTDB taxonomy): Bacteria > Bacillota > Clostridia > Oscillospirales > Ruminococcaceae > RGIG3102. The sequence continues at coordinate 3,364 of JAVVVT010000134.1, read as the reverse complement.
GCAGAGTCCATAATTCCGGCGTTCATAGTGGTCAATAAAGCAAAAATCGGGCCGAAAAGTATAAAAGAATAGTACAGGGGAGGGGGCAAGAGATATTTTGCCGTCAAGGTCATAGTGCCGTTTGCGGTGTACCTCAAGGGCAGTACCGCACCGCAGGCAAAGCCCACAATTACATATAAAATGGTGGTTATTCCACTGACATAAAGCATTGACAGGGGGATTGTCCGCTTGGGGTTTTCAGCCTTTGTGGCGTAGTTTGAGAGGGAGGCTATCCCGTCACAGGAGTAACTCAGCAGAACCACAGCCGTAAAAAATCCGCCCACGCCTCCCGTGAACATCAAAGGGGAGGAAAAATCGAGATATCCCCTTTGGACATTAAATACACACACCAAAGAGAACCCCATTAGGGATATTAGCAACAAAGGGGTGGCAAAACTTTGTATCTTGCTCATCACATCAAGACCAAAAAGGTTGGCAACGCAAAAAAGCCCCCATATGACAAGCGTGGTAGGTACGGGTGGCAAAAAAAATGAAAAATCCATAATATAACGGGACAAAGCCAAGACCGCAGTGCCTCTCGCAGCCCAGTTGAGCAGACAGGCGACGGTTATAAGACCGCCGAAATTCTCCCCTGCACAGCGTGTTATTATCCCGTATTTACCTCCGGGTGCCACCACCGCCGAGGTAAAAAATATGGTGGGGACAATCCTTAAAAAGGACAAAAAACAGGCGAGAGCAAATGCCAGCCAAGCCGAATATCCGCTCACCGCCAAAGCGCTACCCACTATGCTCACAACGCCTGCCCCCACCACATGACCTGTGCCAATCCAAATCAGCTGCTTTAAATTCAGTTTATTTTCCATAAGTTTCTCCTTTTCATTCCTATTAATGTTATGGTAAAACTAAAGAAAAAAGTACAGATTTTAAATATAATTAACACTTAAAATGGCTTTTAAGCTCATGGGAGTGCCGTTTTTAAGCCGTAAAATCACAGGGGCGAACAGCTGAAAAATATTATGTGAATAATAGACTGTAATTTATTTTTAAGTTGACAAATCCAACCGATGTGATATAATTAAGAGCGTAATTTACGGGCAATTGGGTAGCTAAAAGTGCAAGCAAAGATTAAAATGGGCTCCGTCAAGACAACAAAATAATATGTGGGGGCGTAGCTCAGCTGGGAGAGCGTACGGTTCGCATCGGTAAACTTTAAGTGTGTATGTAAAATCACACAGCACCTACACCTAGAGCGAGGTCAATCTGTCTTAGTCTTTTACAATTTTATATCTATGTGGGGGCGTAGCTCAGCTGGGAGAGCGTACGGTTCGCATCCGTAAGGTCGAGAGTTCGATCCTCTTCGTCTCCACCAATAAACATTCTATCTTAATTGTGGAATGTTTATTTTTTTGTAATTATTTATAAAATCTATTGGTAAAGCTTATGAGCTTTACACCTCTTGACGCTCCGTTTTATGACGAAAATAAATGAGCCACTTATAGGTATGGCGGACACCCCCGAGCTGTCAACACCCGTTTTTAAGGTGAAAATAAATAAGCCACCCCTAATTGTCAGGCAAAAAACATTGTCTGATAATCAGGGGTGGCTCGAAAGGTTAAAAATTGCTTTTTAAAAAATTATTTTGCTTGTTTTGCCTTTGCTTCTTTGAGTAGTCTTTCAACTATATCGGCGGCGGCAAGGACATAAACCGCACAGCGATTTTGCTCTTCCACAGTTTCCTGTGGACGACCGGCAAGCAGTCCCTCACATTTTACAGAGCCGAAACGTGCTTCAAATTCGCTGATGAATTTTTCAACAGTCTCATAGAAAAGGCTCATATCTTCGCCCGGCTCAAGACGTCCCAATTCTGCACCGATAGCGGCAACACCGCCGTTGATTGCACCGCAGTTGGCATCACGTTTCATATTTCCGTGGAGCCCTGTCATAAGGCGAACGGTGGACAGGGGAAGATTTACCACACCACGCTCAATAAGCAGACGAAGTGTGCTCTCTGAACAGGATAGACCCTCTTCTCCGAAATACGGCATTTCTTCAGTTATAAGTGCTTTCATATTTGACCTCCTATAATTATGTATGTTAAATTTTTGCTTAATATAATTATACCTAAAATCACCGGAATTTACAAGCAGAAAAAACCTTCAAAGATATTTTAAGCTCAATACTATCCCGATTTTTAAAAATCTTGGGCTGGGGTTATCCTATACTGAACTAACAAAGAACAGTTTTAAGTTTGGACTGAATAACCATATCCAATTTTGACACGCTGTTTACCATATGGGACACGGAGTCGTTTATCTCCATAAGTTGGTCTACCGAGACACCCGGTTTTGCCAAAGCCGCCTGAATTTTTTCTCCCTCGGCATTTAGAATATGGGAGAGGGCTGTCTGCTCCAAGGCGACGGACTCAATAAGCTGGGAGACGGCAGTTTCAAACGGGTCAAATATTATGCCGAAAACAACGGCTTCACGTCCATAGGTGAAAAATCTTGCACTGACATTTTTGGGTGCAGTGGTGATATATACATTTCCGTTTGCGTGGTTTGCACCTGTGCCTACCTGGGTGACGGTGCTTGTGCCAAGACCGGATACCCCCGGGGTGTTTGCAGGGGGGACTACGGGGGGCAGTACCGTCAACTGGCTCCAAGGCGAGCCGTCGGTGGTCACAGACCAGGTCTCGTCGGTGTCGGTGGTTTCTCCATCTGCGGCGACCCACTTAAAGTTTGTCTGCACCACGCCATTTGCATCTTTGACCACTATGTTGGTCAAGTTCACGCCCTCTTGACTGGTGATTCCATTTGTATTAACAAACAGAGCCACGTCTCCGGGGATACCGGTGTAGCCTGTCTTTCCGAAGGCGGCATAAAAATAAGTGGGGGTGTGCACGGCGGCAACGGTGTTTATTGGTCCTGAAATATTTACGGCGCTCAGGTCAAATTCCACAGTTCCGCCACCGGGAATAGAGTTGATAACGTGAACAGGCGGAGCACCCGGGGTGAAAATCGCACCTGTGCCATAGAAAATCCAACCGATTTTGTCAGCGAGTACACCACTGCCCGGAGTGGCAAATTGTACACTATTCATAAAAGATACCTCTTTTTTCGTTTTAAGGAGGATAAAATCCTCATTCTATCATATGGTATGGGTTTAATGATTGTGACTTGTAGCCGTTAAGTGAAGTAAAATGTTATAATAACCTCACGTCGACGGCGTGGAAGCCAAGAGAAATATTTTATGCGCTTTCATATTCGGGGACACTATAAAATTGAATTTATAGCTAAAGCTTTTCCCGTGAGAACATTTGAAGTGCAAATTGCCCCACTAAGGTGTGGCTGGTGGCTACGCCACC
>JAVVVT010000133.1:0-4325 GCA_036652515.1 Oscillospiraceae bacterium | reverse complement strand
CGCAAGGCTTTGGGAGACATCACTGCCTGAGAGCACGTCACTGCGCTGTTTGTAGATGATTTCTCTTTGGTTGTTCATAACGTCATCATACTGCAAAACACTCTTACGGATATCAAAGTTCCTGCCCTCTATTCGCTTTTGAGCGGTCTCGATAGAGTTGGTTATCAGCTTGTTTTCAATAGGCATATCCTCGTCAAAACCAAGCTTTTCCATAACGGCAGTGGTTTTCTCGCCGCCGAAAAGACGCATTAAATCGTCCTCTAAACTGATGTAAAAACGTGTGGCGCCCGGGTCTCCCTGACGGCCGGCACGTCCACGGAGCTGATTGTCAATACGGCGGGACTCATGGCGCTCTGTGCCTAAAATCAGCAATCCGCCTGCGTCCTTGACCTCCTGAGCCTCACGCTCCAAATGTGACTTATATTCCTCATTCAGCTTGCCAAAGGTCGCCCTTGCAGCTAAAATCTCCTCATCGTCGGTATCAAAAAAGCTGGTGGAGTTCTCAATCATCTCAGGGGTGAAACCTTGCTTGCGCATATCGTCTTTTGCCATAAATTCGCTGTTGCCGCCCAAGATGATATCGGTGCCACGTCCAGCCATATTCGTTGCGATAGTCACCGCACCTTTTTTACCTGCCTGCGCCACAATCTCAGCCTCTTGGTCGTGATATTTGGCGTTGAGAACAACGTGTTTTATACCATTATTTTTAAGCATTTTGCTTAAAACTTCGGATTTTTCAATGGAGATTGTGCCTATGAGCACAGGCTGACCTAAATTGTGAGCGGCTATTGCCTCATTGACCACCGCAGAAAATTTTCCACGTTCGGTTTTGTAGACAATATCGTTCATATCTTTGCGGATAATAGGTCTGTTGGTGGGAATTTCCAAAACAGACAAGCCGTAAATCTCCAAAAATTCGTCCGCCTCACTCAAGGCTGTACCGGTCATACCGGCAAGCTTTTTGTACATACGGAAATAGTTTTGGAAGGTGATTGTGGCGAGGGTTTTGCTCTCGTGCTCGATTTTTACCCCCTCTTTTGCCTCTAACGCCTGGTGGAGACCGGCGCTGTAACGCCTGCCCTCCATTATACGTCCTGTGAACTCGTCTACTATGAGGACGTGTCCGTCTTTTACAATGTAGTCCACATCACGGCGCATAATCATATTAGCATGGATTGCCTGAGCGATGTGGTGCGCCAAAGTCATATTGTCGGCATCGGAGTAGTTGGCAATGTTGAAATATTTTTCGGCTCTCTTTATACCATTTTTTGTGAGGGTGGCGTGCTTTGCCTTTTCGTCCACAATCACATCTTCATCTATCTCGTCCAAGTCCTCTTTGCTGTCCTGCTCTGCCACACGGAAGGAGGTGAGGGTCTTTGAAAAGGTGTTGGCAACTTTATACAGGTCGGTGGATTTTTCCCCTTGACCTGAAATTATAAGCGGTGTCCTCGCCTCATCTATCAATATGGAGTCAACCTCGTCCACGATTGCAAAGTTAAAGCTGCGCTGAACCATATCTTTTTTGTAGGTTGCCATATTGTCACGGAGGTAGTCAAAGCCGAACTCGTTGTTTGTGCCGTAAGTTATGTCACAGGCGTATGCCGCACGCTTTTCATCATTTGTCAAAGCGTGTATGTTAAGCCCCACGCTCATACCCAAAAAGTTGTAAAGCTTGCCCATCCACTGGCTGTCACGGCGTGCCAAATACTCGTTGACGGTGATGACATGAACCCCTTCGCCTGTCAAAGCGTTGAGGTAAACGGGGAGCGTGGCGACTAAGGTTTTACCCTCACCGGTTTTCATCTCGGCGATATTTCTTCTGTGCAGGGCTATTCCACCGATGACCTGAACTGGATAATGGGTCATACCCAAAACTCTCGTGGAGGCTTCACGGCAGACGGCAAATGCATCAGGCAGAATATCGTCCAAGCTTTCGCCCTCTGACAATCGCTGCTTCAAAATTGCTGTTTGAGCCCTCAGGGTGGCATCGTCCATTGCGGTGTATTTTTCATTCAAGGCAAGAACCTGATTTTTGATAGGCTCAATAGCCTTTAATTCGGTCGACTGGTAATTGCCGAAAAGTTTTGTTAAAAAAGACATTTTTACTCCTTTAAAGTGTATAATATTTGCTCTATATATACCTATTATGATATTGTAATATATTGTGAGAATTGTGTCAAACAGTTTAACACTTTTTAAGCTAAAAGTTAATATTTTTAAATAGAAAACCCATATCTTCACAAAACAATCACAGAAAAAGGTAAGAATTTTGTACTTTGAACAATTAGTATATAATTAAAACCATACTTGGCATTGCTTTTTACAAGTAAAAATGATATAAATTAATGTAACAGGATATTGCATTTATCCGTTGTATGCTTTATAATACAGGTACAATGTTAAAAAAATATCAATCAAAGAAAAGGAGAGTAATTATGGTATATTCACACGAAGTCGAAAGAATGTGCACAGTTACAAAAGGCTGTAATCACGGCCCTGCGCCAATCCCTCAGGAGGGTGCATGGACAAAGGCTTATGAAATCAAGGACATAAGCGGCTTATCACACGGCGTGGGCTGGTGCGCACCTCAACAGGGTGCGTGCAAACTGACCTTGAACGTAAAAGAGGGCATAATTCAAGAGGCTTTAATCGAGACAATCGGTTGCAGCGGAATGACCCATTCGGCAGCTATGGCAGGAGAAATAATCACGGGTAAAACCATTTTGGAGGCTCTCAACACAGACCTTGTGTGCGATGCTATCAATGTGGCTATGAGAGAGATTTTCAAGCAGTTGGTCTATGGCAGAACACAGACGGCATTTTCCGAGGGCGGTCTGCCAATCGGCGCAGGTCTTGAAGATTTGGGTAAGGGTATGCGCAGCCAGACGGCGACAATCTACTCAAGCGATGCCAAAGGCGTGAGATATCTTGAGATGGTGGAGGGATATATCCTATCTATCGGTCTTGATGACAATGGCGAGGCTATCGGCTATAAATTTGTTCGCCTTGGCAAGATGATGGAGGATATCCGTCACGGAGTTGAACCAAAGGTAGCTTATGAAAAAAATGTAGGTCAATATGGCAGATACAATGAAGCCGCAAAATATATTGACCCAAGAGAAGAATAGGAGGCGTAAAAGTTATGGCAAAATTTGAAGGTTACGAGAGAAGAATAGCCAAAATCGAAGCCTCTATGGCAGAAAATGGCTTTAAAGATTTAGAGGAAGCTAAGGCACTTTGCACTTCAAAAGGCATTGATGTTGAGGCGATAGTAAAGGGCGTACAGCCCATAGCTTTTGACAATGCGGTGTGGGCGTACACTTACGGCGTGGCACTGGCGTTAAAAAGAAATATAAAATCTGCGGCAGATGCGGCGAGCACAATAGGCGAGGCGCTTGAGAGCTTTTGTGTTCCGGGCTCTGTGGCAGACGAGAGACATGTGGGTATAGGTCACGGCAACTTGGCGGCAATGCTACTTCGTGAAGAGACAAAGTGCTTCTGCTTTTTGGCAGGACACGAGAGCTTTGCAGCTGCTGAGGGCGCAATCGGCATAGCAAAAACAGCCAACAAAGCGAGAAAAGAGCCACTTAAAGTTATACTGAACGGGCTTGGCAAAGATGCCGCCTATATAATTTCAAGGGTGAACGGTTTCACCTACGTCAACACGGATTTTGATTTTAAAAACAACGTGGTGAACGTGGTGGGCGAGAGAGCTTTCTCTGAGGGCGACAATGCAAAGGTCAAATGCTATGGTGCAAATGACGTTTTAGAGGGCGTTGCCATAATGAAGATGGAACACGTTGACGTGTCCATCACAGGCAACTCCACCAACCCCACACGCTTTCAGCACCTGGTGGCTGGCACATACAAAAAGTGGACAAACGATAACGGAGTAAAATACTTCTCCGTGGCTTCAGGCGGCGGCACGGGCAGAACACTTCACCCGGACAATGTGGGCGCAGGCCCAGCCTCCTATGGTCTGACGGACTCAATGGGCAGAATGCACAGTGATGCCCAGTTTGCAGGCTCTTCATCAGTTCCGGCGCACGTTGATATGATGGGTCTGATTGGAATGGGCAACAACCCAATGGTTGGTGCAACAGTAGCCTGTGCCGTGGCGGTAAGCCAGGCACTCAAAGCGTAAAATTATAGCTATATCGGTAGATATAAACAAAGCGACTTTTCTGTGGCGGAATGAACTGCCATAGGAAAGTCGCTTTTGATTATATGATTATAAAAGATAATAAAAAATGAATTTATCCATAGAGGTGGAATTATCCACAACGTATGAAAACCTCGAAGAGGCGTGATATTATGGCTGTAAT
>JAVVVT010000132.1:0-4412 GCA_036652515.1 Oscillospiraceae bacterium | reverse complement strand
CGACACCTTGGTCACAGGCTATGACATAATCTTCTTCTGGGTTGCCAGAATGATATTCTCGGGCATTGAGCACACGGGGGAAGTCCCTTTTAAAAATGTGTTCTTACACGGAATGGTTCGTGATGCCAACGGGCTCAAGATGTCAAAGTCACTGGGAAATGGCATCGACCCCTTGGAGATTGTTGACCAATATGGCGCCGACGCACTGCGTTTCACCTTGGCAACAGGCTCATCAGCCGGAAACGACACACGTTATTCTGAAGAAAAAGTAAAGGCGTCAAGAAACTTTGCCAATAAATTATGGAACGCCGCACGTTTTATCCAGATGAATTTAGAGGGCGATTTAGATGCCGGACTGCCGGCGCAATTGGAGCAGGAGGACAAGTGGATACTCTCCACCTTTAACAACGTGGTCAAATCGGCAACAGAAAATCTTGACAATTTTGACCTGGGTCTTGCAGCTCAAAAGGCATACGACTTTATCTGGGACGAAATTTGCGACAGATATATCGAGATAGTAAAACTGCGCTTAAACAGTGAGGACACAGAGGTTAAAAACAATGCAAGGCGTGTTTTGGTCTATGTTATGAGCGGTGCTCTCAAGCTCCTTCACCCCTTTATGCCCTTTATCACCGAGGAGATTTATACATCATTGCCCAACAACAATGAGAGTATAATGGTCAGCCAGTGGCCACAGTACACCGAGGATTTAAAGTTTGAAAAAGAGGAGAAGTCCTTAGATAGAATTTTTGAGCTGTCAAAGGGTATTCGTGCCCTCCGTGCAGAGCTTGGCACCCACCCCACCAACAAAACACATCTCATAATCGAAACTTCCTTTATTGAGGATTTTAAATCAGGTGAGCTGTTTGTGGAGAAATTTGCCTATGCAAAGGACGTTCAATTGGTTGAAAAATTCATAGGAGACGCCAAAGAGTATTCTCAGGTGGTAGTGTCAGGCGCAAGAGCTTTCATTCCCACAGGGGATTTGGTGGACAAAGAAAAAGAGATAGCAAGGCTTAATAAAGAGCTGATAATCTGCGAAAAAGACATCAGCATAATAGGCGGAAAACTTGACAACCAGGGCTTTATTGCAAAGGCTCCCCAGGCGGTTGTTGAACAGGAAAAAATAAAGCTTGAGGCGGCAAAAAATAAAAAGGAAAAAATCCTTGAAAGTTTGTCAGCTTTGAAGTAATATAAAAGCAGAGGCCGAGAGTGTACCTCTCGGCTTTTTGTTTATAAAGATAAAATTTGTGAGGTGGAGATATGACTTACGAGCAAGCGGTGGAATACATACATTCACGTCCTCGGCTTAAAAAATCCGACAACCACGCAGCTATGAAAAAGTTGCTGGAATATTTGGACAACCCACAGGACAAATTAAAATTTGTGCATATTGCAGGCACTAACGGCAAGGGTAGCTGTGCGGTTATGTGCGCATCTGTCCTAAGACAGGCGGGGTACAAAACGGGTCTTAACATCTCCCCGTTTGTGATTGACTTCACAGAAAGATTTTCCATTGACGGGCAGTACATTCCAAAGCAGACCCTGGCTGATATAACACAGAAGATAAAATTTTATCAAGAGAAGATAGAAGAAGAATTTGATTTTCCAATGGTAGAATTTGAAATTGTCACAGCCATAGCCTTTTATTACTTCGCTATGGAAAAATGCCACATAGTCTGTTTGGAGGTAGGCATAGGCGGACGGCTGGACACCACCAACGTGATAAAAGACTGCCTTGTGAGCTGTATAATGAACATAAGCTATGACCATATGGCGATGTTGGGGGACACTTTGGCGCAGATTGCCTACGAAAAAGCAGGGATAATCAAAGAAAATCGCAGTGTGGTTTGCTATCCGGCTATGGACAAAGAAGCCTTAGATGTGATAATTGCACAAGCAAAGGAAAAATCCGCCCCCCTTATATTGCCAAATATATCTGATATTAAAAGCGAAAATGTGGGATTTTTCAAATTCAGATTGACTTATAAAAATCTCATTATCAATCAATCTTTCACAGGTATACACCAGAGCTATAACGCCGTCACCGTTATAAACGCTATGTGGGAGCTTAGAAAATTAGGCTATGACATAAGCGACGAGGACATAATAAACGGTATTGAAAAGGCGACTTTTCCGGCGAGAATAGAGCTTATCAAAGAAAATCCTCTTATAATTTTAGACGGCGGACATAACATTGACGGAGTGAGTGCCTTGGTAAAGGTTTTAAAAGAAAATAATATAAAAAACCTCACGGCGATATGGGCGTCTCTGTCCGACAAACAGCCGGAAAAAATCATTCAATTAGCCGCCCCTTATATTAATACATTATATGTAGTTGATTTGCACGGGGCAAGAGCTATCCCACGGGAGCAATTGGCGGATATGGCAAGACCGTATATATCAAGCGTTTACACCGCAGAAAATATGTCCGTGGCAATCAAGGAGGCAATGAAAAATTTACAGGGAGGACTGCTGGTCTTCGGCTCACTTTATTTAGCGGCAGACGCAAGAGAAATTTTATTGGAACTTTCTTAATATGACAAATTTTTTAAAGCTTGTCCCTTATCATTATTGATAGGGACAGGCTTTTAATTTATATAAGGAGAAAAGATGGCTAGGGTAGAATTTACACAGGAAAAAGTCAAGCTCACCGCATATCTCATAGGTGAGATTGACCATCACGGCGCATGGCAGGTTAGGGACGAAATCGATTCACAGATTTTAAAACTTATGCCACGGATAGTTATAATAAACTTTTCAAAGGTAAGCTTTGTGGACTCCTCCGGGATAGGCTTGGTTTTGGCACGCAATAAGTTTTGCCAAGACTGCGGCTCAAAGCTATATGTGGAAGGGGTCAATAGGCAAACAGGCAGAATACTCGCCTTGGCAGGCATTAAAACCATACAAGATATATCGGTTTAAGGAGAAAAAATGGTAAACGATAATTATTTTAAGATAACATTCCCATCAAAGTCCGTGAACGAGGCGTTTGCCCGAATGACAATCTCGGCTTTTTGTATGCAGCTGGACCCCACGGTAGAACAGGTAAACGATATTAAAACTGCCCTCAGCGAGGCGGTCACCAACTGTGTCGTCCACGCCTATAAAGATACAATAGGCACAGTGTACATAACAGCCACCTTATCGCAGGACACACTCACCATAAAAATCAGAGACAAGGGCGTGGGAATCCCCGACGTAAAACAAGCCATGCTGCCTATGTACACCACCGACCACGACAGCGAGAGAGCGGGTCTTGGGTTCGCAGTGATGCAGGCATTTATGGACAAGGTGAGGGTTTACTCAAAAGAAGGGAAGGGTACACAGGTTGTTATGACAAAAATAATCAGACAGAGGGATTGATATGTCAACACAGCTAAAGGGCAACAGAGCAGAATTTATCGAGCAAAATTTAGGGTTGGTACACTCTTGCGCCAACCGTTTCAGAGGCAAGGGAATAGAGTATGAAGAAATGTTCGCAGCGGGCTGTGTGGGGCTGATAAAGGCATACGATGCCTTTGATACCGAAAGGGGTGTGCAGTTTTCGACCTATGCGGTGCCGGTGATATTGGGGGAGATAAAAAAACTTTTCCGTGACGGAGGCATGGTAAAAGTCACAAGGAGCATAAAAGAGCTATCCTTAAAAGTGAACTACACCCGTGAGGCATTGCAGAAAAGGCTGGGGCAGGAGCCCACAATAAAAGAGATAGCAGGTGAGCTGTCTGTGTCGGCAGAGGATATCGCTCAGGCAATATCGGCATCTACTCCGCCCATGTCCCTCACCGCCATATACGAGGACGAGGACGGTCAGAGCGAATTTGACATACCCATAGAGAGCTCCGAAGAGGAGATGACCAATATTATGGGATTAAAATATGCCATAGGAGATTTGGACAGGGAAGAAAAGAAAATAATCTACCTCCGATTTTTTAAAGACCAAACCCAGGCGAGCACCGCCAAGGCGCTGGGTAAAACTCAAGTGCAAATTTCCCGAAAAGAAAGAAAGATAATACTGAAAATGCGCAAACGATTTATGGAATAGCAGATTGTACATCAATACAGCTGATTTTTATTCAGCTGTATTCTATTGTATACAAAATTCACAAATACTTTACGAAAAAACTAATAATATTGCCAAAAGTAAAAAAATGTAGAAAAAACACTTGATATGTAGCAAAAACAGGTGTATTATATAGGAACACTCGAAAAGAAAAACAGACGAAAGTCTCACAGACATCAGCAAAATTTCAAAACTTAATTTGAAAAAAGTGTTGACAAATGTAAAATCGAGTGATATAATAATCAAGCTGTCACGAGAGAGCGACAGTGAATAGGACCTTGAAAATTAAACAATATTTGAATAAAAGAACAGAAGCTTGTGAAGGAAATATCTTAGATATTCTTTTGAA
>JAVVVT010000131.1:0-4558 GCA_036652515.1 Oscillospiraceae bacterium | reverse complement strand
AAGTATGAGGATAAGTCCCAGCCAGAAGTTAGGTATTGAAAGACCGATAAGAGCAATAAACATAAATATGTAGTCAAAAGATGAATACTGCTTTATAGCGGAGATAATACCTGATGGTATGGCGATTGTAACCGATACAAGAACCGCCCAGAAAGCCACTGACATAGTGACAGGGAATTTATTTGCGATGGCGACTGCCACATTTTCATTTCCCTGATAGGAGTTACCTAAATTAAAGGTAGCCAAATTTTTGAAGTTGTCAAACAACTGGAAAAGATAAGGCTTGTCAAGGCCATAAACTCTGTTGAAAGCATCGACCTGATCAGGCGTTGCAGTCTGACCCAAGATGTTCACGGCTGGGTCCATAGGTGAGATATAAAGTATGGTAAAGACTAGGAATGTAACACCGAAAAGCACAAATATCATCATAAACAAACGGTCTGTGATATATTTTGAAATCGGGTTCATAAACAAGACCATCAGTATGTACATAGGAAAAGATACAACCAATGATACGGCAAAGAAAAACTTGTTGTCTATGAGACTTGAAAAGCAAGATGCCATAGTTATTTCGCTGACGCCCTGCATGGAAGCTTTTTCTTTCGCTCTGTCTTGAAGAATTTGTTCAAAGTTAGACTTTGCAATTTCTCCCGCTTGCTTTGAAACTTCGTTTTCAGAAGCATTTTTGTTGAAATATGCGTCTTTTTTTCTTACCTGTGCGACAGCTTCCGCTGAAAGCCTGTCCATAAGATTTGAGTTGTCCAGCTCCTTTTTGACTTCTGCCTTAATTGCCGCAAACCTGTCCTTGCCTTTTTTGCTCTTATAGCTTAAAAAGGTAGGTATCAGGGTAAATATGCCAAGCACATAAAGCCAGATGCGGTACTGTGAGCTGCGATACATTCTTGCAAATGTGTCTTTGATTTTTTTAATGCTCATTACTGCACTCCCTAAAAAATATTGTGTACATAAAACAACCTATTTTATGTTTTATAAGGTATAATCAAATATAACTTAATTTCTTTAATTTTGAGGTTATTTCTAAAATCAGATTAAATACTAAAATTGTATATGATTAATACTTTACATTAATTTTGTACCAATCTATTATACATTACTTGCGTATGTTTTACAACAGAAATTTTTATGGTTTTTATGCAATTTATCAATATAAACATATAATTTGTTTATTTATATTGTTTATTAAAGCACATTTTAGCTAATTTATACAAATCAATAACCCATAAACTGCCTTTGATAGTAAAGTGGTTTTGATATTTCACAAATGATATCATAATTTATTGTAAGCTGTAATAATTTCGGTTTTCTACCTTTGTACAAATGTAGTTTAGCTGCATACAGAAAAACTATCTAATATGCCAAAAAAGCGGCAACCTCAGTTTATTGCACCATTCTGCCACTAAGATTGCCACTTTATTTTATTAAGTTTTAGCTATTTATCAAGGACTGCCTTGGCAAAGCTGTCATCTATTATGGCAGAGTATTCCACCTCACTTTTAAGCTCTCCCGCATTGGTCAAAATATCACAAAGACGCTCAAAAGACTCCTGTGTCATAACAGGGCTGGCGCTGTATGCGCCGATGTCCTTATACCTTTGAACCACCGCCTGGATAGTAGCTATATCCGTCTCTGGAAAAGATGGAGCTATGGCTTTTGCCACCTCTTTTGCTGTGGAGGCTTCAACAAAATTTTGTCCCTTGTAAATAGCGGCGGTAAATCTGTCAATTAGCTCCGGATTTTCTTTTATCAGCTTATCAGAGGCAAAATATGTGGTGTAGGGCACGTTTCCGCCCTCCTCTCCCACTGATGCCATAACATAGCCCTTGCCCTGCTTTTCAAGGTCGGTGGCACCGGGCTCAAACACGGTGACATAGTCCCCCTGTCCACTGATAAAAGCCCCCGTCATTGCGTTAAACTGTATGGAGTCCTCAAAAAATACGTCTTTGCCTACCTCCATTCCGTTTTGGTTTATACAAAACAGCAATGTCATATAGGGTATTCCACCCTTGCGCCCCGGCAAAATGGTGCTTCCTTTTAAATCCGTCCATTTAAAATTCGGGTTTTTCTCTCTGCCTATTAAGAAAGAGCCGTCGCACTGGGTAAGCTGTGCAAAAACTTTTGGATAGTCCTTTTTGCCCTGTGCATAGACGTAGATAACCGCCTCCGGCCCTGCGAAGCCTATGTCCGCCGCATCTGTAAGGACAGCCGTCATAACTTTATCCGCTCCCCCTGCGTTTATCAGCTGGGGCTCAATGTTATTTTCCGCAAAATATCCGTTGTTCACAGCGGCATACATAGGCGCATAAAAAATCGAGTGCGTGACCTCACTTATAGTTATTTTATCCATTTGTTTTTCATCTTTCTCACCGCTTGAACAGCCTACGGCACCCAAGAGCATAGCCCCACAGAGCGCCACACACAATAGTTTTTTCTTATTCAATACAATTGCCTCCCATTTTTTTATAGCAAAGGCGAATAGCCGCCAATAGCCACTGAATAATTTTTCACCTCAATTATATTTTTACTTATATATGGTTGATGGTTTTACCCACCGTTTTTTCTAAAAAATTGACCCCACTGTACATACCAAAGGCAATTATTCCCAGCAAGATGACGCTCATCATCACCAAATCCATCTTAAAAACCTGACCTGCATAGACGATGAGGTAGCCAAGACCTGCTTTTGAAACTAAAAATTCTCCGGCTATCACCCCCACCAAGCTCAAGCCTATATTGACTTTTAAGCTCTGAAACAGGACAGGTATATTGTAAGGAAGGACGATTTTTGTAAAACATTCCATTCTGTCTGCGCCAAAGCTTTTCACTGTGATGAGCAAGTTTGTGTCGGTGGCGGCAAATCCGCCTGACAATTCCAGCACTGTCACAATAAGGGAGATAGCCACTGCCATAACTATTATTGCGCTCATTCCGGCGCCTGCCCAAACTATGATTACCGGACCTAAGGCGATTTTGGGCAAGCTGTTGAGCACCACTAAAAATGGCGCCATGACCTTGTGTGCAAAGTCCGAAAACCACAGCCATACCGCCAAAGAAAACCCTATTATGACACCTAAAGAAAATCCCACGGCTGTTTCAAGCACTGTGTAAAGTATATGCGTCATAAGTCCGCTTTGTGCCATAACAAAAAAAATGCGCAAAATTCTCGAGGGGCTGGAGAGGATAAAGGGGTCTATTATATCCCTGTGGGCGCAAAATTCCCACAGAAGTAAAAAAGCCACAATAGATAAAATCTGAGTGAGCTTTACAAGTGTTTTTTCACGGGCGATTTGCCTTAAATAATCCCTGCGGCTATAAATTGATTTTTTCACCGTGAACCTCCTAATGGTTGAGTTTTTGATAATTATTTTTACTTTCAAGATTGTAACTGTCCCCAAACCACATTGAAGTAGGTCTGAAACCTTGGGTCGTTTCGCACATTTATAGGGTCTTTTTTATCCCTGTCAAACTCCATTATCAGCTCCTGCTTTACCACCGCCGGGCGCTGCGAAAGTATGATTACCTTGTCGGACATCGCCACTGCCTCAGGTATATCATGGGTGACCATAACCATAGTTTTATTTTCTTTTCGCAAAATGTTGTAAACGTCACAGCTCACATTCACCCTTGTTTGATAATCCAAGGCGGAGAACGCTTCGTCCAAGAGTAAAAGCCGTGGCTTTACCACCAATGTTCGTATCAGTGCCACCCTTTGTCTCATACCGCCCGAGAGCCTGGAGGGGTAGCTGTGCCTAAACTCCCACAGACCGTATTTTTTAAGTAGGTCATCTACATATTGTATGTTTCCATCGGTCAGTTTTTTTTGGATTTCCAAGCCCAGCATCACGTTTTTATATATGCTCCGCCAGGGTAAAAGATTGTCGCTTTGCAGCATATATCCCATATCCTCGCTTATGCCGCTCACCCTCTCGCCCTGCAAATAAATTTTGCCTGAGGTGGGCTCTCTCAAGCCTGCTATACAGGATAGAAGGGTGCTTTTTCCACAGCCCGAGGGTCCAACTATGCTTACAAACTGCCCTTCTTCCACCTTTATTGAGACATTTTTAATCGCCAAGGTCTCCTCGGTGGGTGTTTGATAGGCAAGGCTTATATTTTCAACGGATAAAAAGTCGTTCATTGTATCACCTGTTTTCTCCCAGCAAGAAAGCTTGCCGTATTGCTTTATTATATTACGGGTGAATGTCATCTTGTGACATATTTATCCTTGTTTTATTTTTTCGATTTTTTTAAGACATTTGCCTAATAAATTTTGCAATAAAAATGCTGCCGTCAAATAACAGCAGCATCTGTGTTTATAATTTTGCCTGTATTTAAGAAAACGAAAAGCATTATATCTTCGCCTATAATAGTGCGGAATTTTATGATTATATTTTGATTGAAACCCCTTTGGGGGTATCTACCCTCTTTGCCCTCATATTACAGGGACGCCCTTTAAGAAATCGTAAAAATACCTTTTCTGATAATTTGACACCTCTGCCCCCATAAGGCAAATTTAAAATCTTACTTTTTAAAGCTTCCGCCT
>JAVVVT010000130.1:0-4679 GCA_036652515.1 Oscillospiraceae bacterium | reverse complement strand
CCCACACCCAAAACAAGTATGACGTGAGTTTTTCAGGGCTGAAAACGGCGGTTATCAACCTTTTCAACACGGCTAATATGAAGGGGGAAAAGGTGGATATAAACAGCTTGGCGGCTTGTTTTGAAGAAAAAATTTCTCAAATATTAAGCGATAATCTCACAGGTGCGGCGAGAGAGTACGGCTTTGATGTGATAGCCATTGCAGGGGGCGTGTCGGCAAACCACCGCTTGCGTGAGCTGATACAAGAAAAATCTCAGGGCAAAACTTTCTATGCCCCCACTATGGATTTGTGCGGAGACAACGGGGCAATGATAGCGGCGCAGGGCTACTACGAATTGATAAAAAATCACACCGCAGGGGTGGATTTAAACGGAGTGGCGAGCTTGCCAATAGATTTTGATTAATTTTTTCTTGACAATCACTTTAAAAACAGTACAATATATATATTATAAGGTAAAATAAGGAGAGATATAATGGTTTTTGAAAAACTCAAAAAAATTATAAGCGAACAGCTTGAAATCAGCGAAGACAAAATAACAATTGAATCCAACTTAATTGATGACTTCGACGCAGACAGCCTTGATTTAGTTGACATTGTCATGTCCATTGAGGACGTATTCGGCGTGGAAGTCCCCGAAGATGACATTGAAAACATTAAATTTGTAGGCGATGTTGTAAAGTTCATCGAAGAGAAGATGCAATAAACAATACAAAACAGCCTCTTATAGAAATATAAGGGGCATATTTTTTAAGGGAGAGGTTTCAAATGGGAAAGGAAAAAAAGTTAGTGAGCGAAATCACCTCAAGAGATGTTGATTTTGCCCAGTGGTTTACAGATATCTGCACAAAGGCGGAGCTTATTGACTATTCCACGGTAAAAGGATTTACGATTATGCGCCCTTATGGTCAAGCCATATGGGAGAACATCACCAAAAGTTTAGACGACAAATTCAAAAAGACAGGTCACGAAAACGTGGCTATGCCTATGCTTATCCCCGAGAGCCTGTTGCAAAAAGAAAAAGACCACGTTAAGGGTTTTGCACCGGAAGTGGCGTGGGTCACCCATGGCGGCAACGAAAAATTGGAGGAGCGCTTGTGTATTCGCCCCACCAGTGAGACGCTTTTTTGCGACCACTGGGCGCACGTTTTGCAGACCTACCGCCAGTTGCCCATGAAATATAATCAGTGGTGCAGTGTGGTTCGCTGGGAAAAAACCACGAGACCTTTTTTGCGTGGACGTGAATTTTTCTGGCAGGAGGGTCACACCATACACGAAACCCCTGACGAGGCAAAGGCGGAGACCTTGCAGATGTTAGACATATACGCCGATTTTTACGAAAAAGAGCTTAATATGCCTATTATAAAGGGTCAAAAAACCGAGAGCGAAAAATTTGCAGGGGCGGAAGCCACCTACACAATAGAGGCTATGATGCACGACGGCAAGGCTCTTCAGAGCTGTACCAGCCACTATTTCGGCGACGGTTTTGCCCGTGCCTATGAGGTCAAATTCGCCGACAGAAACAATGGAATTTCCTATCCATTCCAGACCAGCTGGGGTATTTCCACCAGAAGTATCGGTGCGATTATTATGAGCCACGGAGACGATGACGGCTTGATTTTACCCCCTGCAATAGCACCTTTCCAGATTGTGATAATTCCAATTGCACAGCACAAAGAGGGCGTTTTAGAAAAAGCGGCGGAGCTGAAAACAAGGTTGGAGAGCGCCTACCGTGTAAAATTAGATGACAGCGACAACTCCGCAGGCTGGAAATTCAGCCAGTACGAGATGAAAGGTGTCCCCGTCCGTCTTGAAATCGGACCCAAGGACATTGAGAATAACCAGTGCGTGTTGGTTCGCCGTGACAACAGGGAAAAAATCGTGGTCAGCCTTGATAATTTGCTGGCGGAAGTGGCAAAGGTTCTTGAAGATTTACAGCGCTCAATCTACCAAAATGCAAAGGCAAACTTGGACGCACGCACCCAGTCCCTCAACACAATGGAAGAAATTATAGCTGCTTCACAGGCAAAAGACGGTTTTATAAAAACCCTTTGGTGCGGAAGCGAAGAGTGCGAAAAGCAGATGAAAGAGCAGGCGGGCTTGTCCAGTCGCTGTATGCCTTTTGGCGAGCAGGATAATTTAGAGGGCGTGTGTCCTGTCTGTGGCAAAAAGGCAAGCCACCGAGTTATATGGGGCAAGGCTTACTAAAACTAAAGCGTTAAAAAAGAAAAAATATGGGTTTTCGGTTTTTGAAAGCCATATTTCACCTAAAAAATATTAAAATAAAAAGCGGAGGAAATCACTATGGCATTTATGTCTTACGACCCTTGGGCTGGAATAATCAGCAGAAATGGCATACCCGGAGACGAGCTTGTGGCTGGCTTGCAAAAAACCATAAGACGTGCCGATTACGAAATCGCCATTGACATCGCCTATGAAATGTATATCACCAGCGAACAATTTGAGGATAAATTGTGGCGCAGGCTGACAATTATCGCCTGTGAGGATATCGGCTTTGGCAATCCAAACGCCATAACCATCATCAACAACTTGGATATAGCAAGAAAAAAATATCCCTACAATGACGGAGACAGACCATTTTTCTTTATGTACGCCATTCGTTTCTTGTGCGCACAGCCAAAAGAGCGCTCCACCGACTGCCTTAAAAACTTGGTTATCAAAAAGTTTGAGCAGGGGTATGTGCCCACAATTCCCGACTATGCCTATGATGTACACACGGTGAAGGGCAGAGCAAAGGGCAGAGATGTAATCCACTTTTTAGATGAGGCGAGCAGAGTTATCCCCGTTATGGAGGGCTATGATGACACCTATCGCCTAAAACTTAAACAGGTCATCACAGAAGAAATAAAAAATGACACTCAACCAAAAGAGGGCTCATTCACCTACAATGTGTGGCAGGCTTAAATTTAAAGGGAGACAGGTATGAAAACAGCACTCATAACAGGGGCTTCAGGTGGCATAGGAGGGCAGATTGCCCTGACCTTGTCAAAGGAGGGCTACGCAGTCGCCTTGGTGTACAACAAGGGTGAAGAGAGGGCGAGTGAGCTTTGCAAGCAGATGCCTGTGGCACAGGCTTTCAGGTGCGACGTGTCCGATTTTAAACAGGTGGAAGAGCTGTACACACAGGTGAAACAGGTTTTTTCCTCCCTTGATTTGGTGGTAAACTGCGCAGGGGTGGCATACTCCGGATTGGTGCAGGATATGACACCGGAGGAGATACAAAGGGTGATTGCCGTGGATTTAAACGGCACAATCTACTCCTGTAAAATGGCAGCAGAGGTTATGACAAAGAGGCACAGGGGAGTTATCATCAATATATCCTCAGTTTGGGGCGAGGTGGGAAGCTCTTGCGAGGCGGTTTATTCAGGGGCAAAGGGCGGCGTGATAAGCTTCACCAAAGCGCTGGCAAAAGAGCTTGCGCCCAGCGGTGTGAGGGTCAACTGCATAAGCCCGGGGGTTATAAAAACCCCTATGTTAGACTGCTATTCTACTGAAGATTTACGGCAATTGGCACAGCAGACCCCACTAAACAGACTTGGCACACCCCGAGACGTGGCTATGGCGGTGAAGTTTTTGTGCGGTGATGATGCTGCTTTTATCACAGGTCAAAATCTTGTGGTGGACGGCGGTTTCGCCTTATAGAATATCTAAAAAAGTTCGGCTTTAAGTCGGACTTTTTCTTTTGAAAGAGGAAAAATATTTGTAATATTTTACATTTTCGGCAATTTGTCTATTTTCCATAGAGGGCAGTTATACTAATATAGTACAGGAAAATGCAAAGGAGACGGATATGAACAGTTACAAAATATTGACCGATGCCACGGTGGATTTGCCCTATGATTTTGCCAAGGAGCAAAACCTTGAAATAATACCTATGGAGTTTACAATAGATTGCCAGAGCTTCACTTTTGGGGGAAGTGACAGCATAAAAAGCGAGGATTTTTTCGCCTTGATGAGACAGGGAAAAATAGCGCACACCTCTCAAATCAACCCGATTGTCTATAAAAAATACTTTTCAAAATACTTGAAAGAGGGGATAGATATAATTTATATCTGCTTTTCTTCGGGTTTAAGCGGCACTTTAGAAAACGCCAAGGCTGCGGCGGAAGAATTGCAAAAACAATACCCTGAAAGAAAAATCTACTGCGTTGACTCCCTTTGCGCCAGCGCAGGGGAGGGGCTTTTGGCATACGGCGCAGCGGAACAATTTAGGCAGGGCAAGGGGATAGATGAGGTGAGACACTGGCTTGAAAGCTACAAACTCAAGGTGGCACACTGGTTCACCGTAGAAGATTTAGAGCACCTTCACAGGGGTGGGAGGGTGTCAAAAGCCACCGCCATTGTGGGGGGAGCCTTGCAGATAAAACCTGTGATGAATATGGACGAATGTGGCAGGCTGATAAGTATGGAAAAACTCAGGGGCAGGGCGCACTCTATCCAGGCGCTGGCGCAAAAATACGCCCAAACCCGAGACGATACCATGAGCGAGGTGGTATTTATCGCCCACGGAGACTGCGCCACAGAGGCGGAATTTTTAAAGGGCTTGGTTTTAAACGCTTGTCCAAAAGCACAGGTGAATATCTTCCCTATGGGGCCAATCATCGGCGCACACACAGGGGCAGGGGTGATATCCCTTTATTTTTGGGCGAAAGAAAGATAA
>JAVVVT010000129.1:0-4718 GCA_036652515.1 Oscillospiraceae bacterium | reverse complement strand
CGCTGGACAGGTCATCAGAAGCTCCTACCCTTGTGAAAATAGCATCTACAATGGGTATCTGCGCTTCTTTTGCCGGAACAAAACAACCGATTTGCGCCATCAGGTTTATAATAGCCACCTGACGCATAAAAGTTGATTTACCTGCCATATTGGGGCCCGTTATTATATTTACACGGTTTTGATTGCAGTCTAACAGGGTATCGTTGGGGATAAATATCTCATCGTTTAGCATAGCTTCCACCACAGGGTGTCTGCCGTCTTTTATGTACAATTTATCGGAATTTGTCATAACCGGTTTCACATAATTGTTTTTTAAGCTGACCTGAGAAAAAGATGCAAACACATCAATAAAGCTCAACGCTTTTGTTGTGGTCAAAAGGCTCTGCGTGTTATCGCTTATTGTGGATAAAAGTTGTGAAAAAATCAATTTTTCCTTTGCCAAAAGCTTTTCATTCGCCGTGAGAATTTCGTCCTCTAAAGATTTTAATTCTTCAGTAATATATCTTTCTGCCCCTGCGAGAGTTTGCTTTCTGATAAAGGTGCTGGGTACTTGCTGAATATATGAACGAGTAACTTCGATATAATAACCGAAAACTCTGTTGTAACCTACTTTTAATTTTGGTATTCCTGTCTCCTGTTTAAGCCTTGCCTCAATCTGAGCCAAGATATCCATATTGTCGTTTAACAGGTGACGGTAGTGGTCTACCTCCTCATCATACCCTGCTTTTATCACTCCCCCATCTTTTATTGTGACGGGAGGGTTTTCAAGTATTGCCCTGTCAAGCAGAGCATTGAGGCTGTCTAATGGGTCTATGCGTGCATTCAGTGAAGATATGAGCTTGTCATCGCTCACCGATAAAACTTTTTGTAGTGGATTGAGTGCCTTCAATGATGATGACAAAGAAAACACATCACGAGGGCTGGCGTTGCCAAAGCTTGCCCGTGTGCAAAGTCTCTCCATATCTTGAATATTCTTTAAATGATTTTGGCAATCCATTCTCACCATAGGATTTTTATTGAAATATTCCACAGCGTTTAGTCTGTCGTTGATTTCATCTGTGTTCATCAGCGGCGCAGAGAGGATTTTTCTGAGCATACGCTTGCCGAAACTGGTTTTTGTGCTGTCTAAAATCCACAGCAAGCTGCCACGTTTCTCTTTGGAGCGTATGGTCTCAAAAATCTCTAAATTTGATGTGGTGGTGTAAGAAAGCTTCATAAAACTTTCTAAGTTATAATTTTCAAGGCTTGAAAGCTTATCTATGCCTACCTTTTGTGTCTGTGAAAGATAGTTTAAAAGCTGCCATAGACATCTTGACATCTCTGTGTCTATGACCTTTTGTGAAAACTGCTTTTTGAGCGCTTCTTCGATTATAAAATCATTGTACTCATTATCGTCAATAAGTTCTACCGAGCAGTGGAGGATATTTTTTATAAACTCCGTCAGCCATTTAAAATCTAAAAGCCGTGTATTTATAATAATTTCCTTGGGCATATATTTGTAAAGCTCTGCCTTTAGGTCATTTTCAAAGTTGTCGCTTTGTATTACAGTTGTCTGCATAGTGCCAGTTGACACATCGCAAAAACAAATGCTTGCCGTGTAATCTTTGATGTAAAGGCTGGTAATATAGTTGTTTTTATCCTCACACAACATACTGTTTTCCATAACGGTTCCCGGGGTGACCACACGGACAACATCACGGCTGACTAAAGTTTTGCCCTTTTGAGGCAATTCCGTCTGCTCACATATGGCGACTTTGTAACCTTTTTCAATAAGCCGCTGGATATATGCCTCACTGCTGTGGTAAGGTATTCCGCACATGGGCGCACGCTCGTCTTGACCGCAATCTCTGCCTGTAAGGGTCAATTCAAGCTCTTTTGAGGCAAGCAGTGCATCATCAAAAAACATCTCGTAAAAATCGCCCAAGCGAAAAAATAAGATGTGGTCCTTGTGTTGCTCCTTTACCTGCATATATTGCTGCATCATGGGTGAAAGATTAGCCAAAATATTACCGTCCTTTAAATCAAATAAGTTATAAATTATTGACCGCTGCAACCTGAACAAGAGCTGCAACTGCCACTGCAACCGCCCTGTGGTAATTCAACCGCCATAGGGTCTCCGCCGTTAAACGCCGTGGAGATAATAGCCTGAATAAACTGTGAGAGGCTGTCTGCCTCCTGCTTGCACTCGTTATAGGCAATCATACTGTCATTTTCCATTACTTTTGCGTATACATCGTTCAGCTCTTCAGTGAGTTTGTTGATTTTTTCCTGGTCCTTTTCTTCTCTGACCATCTCTGTGTTCAGATTAAATCTGATAAGGTTAAACTGACCGACAAGCTCTTGGAGCTCTTGATCCATATCGTTCATCTTTCTCGCTTGCTCTAAATAAATTAACCTGTCGTCGCTCTTGAGTTTTGTTGCAAGAATTTTAAATTCTTGAATGATATCAAAATTTTCCATCTGGTCTCTTCTTTCTTTTTTTATTTATTAAAAAGCTCCCCTGTTAAGGTGGTGCCTTTTTTTCCTGTTATTCGGAGTGTGACAAATTCATCTGTGTAATCTGTTTCGCTCTCAAATTTTACCAATAGGGTGTTTGCCATTCTTGCCGTGGAAGTTTCGCCGTATTTTTCTTCTGCCAAAGCCCTTACGGTCTTACCAATAAAGCTGTCTAAATATTCAAAGAAAATCTCCTGCTGAACTTTTACCACTCTGTTCAGCCATAAGGCTTTCTCGCTGTGTGGCACATCATCAGGCAGCAATGCCGCCTTTGTGCCTGTGCGTTTTGAGTAAATAAAGGTAAAAAGCTGTGTAAAGCGCACTTGCTTTACAAGATTTTCCGTCTGTAAATATTCATCAAAGCTCTCACCGGGGAAGCCCACGATGATATCACTGGAAAACTCCACCTGCGGTATTTGTTCTTTGGCATATTTTATGATTTCAAGATATTCTTCCACTGTATATTTGCGGTTCATCAGCTGTAAAATACGGTTGCTGCCGGCTTGTACAGGCAGATGAATTTGACGTGAAATTTGTTTGTTGTCTCTTATGGTGTCAATGACCTTGTGGTTTATATCCTTTGGGTGGCTGGACATAAAATGGAGCACATAGTCTCCTTTTACTTTGCATAGGAGCTGCAAAAGGTCAGCAAAATCTATCTTTTCATTAAGATTTTTACCGTAAGAGTTTACATTTTGCCCCACTAAAGTTATATCTTTGTACCCCTCATTTATTAGGGAAGTAAACTCCGATAAAATATCTTGCGGATTTCGGCTGCGCTCTCTGCCACGGACATATGGCACTATACAGTAGGAGCAAAAATTATCGCACCCAAACATAATAGATATAGATGCTTTGGATTTGCTTGAGCGAAATATGGGGGTATTTTCTATTATTTCAATATTTTCATCGGGGTATAAAATCTGTTTTTTATTTTGAGTTAAACAATTGTAAATAAGCTGCGGAATACCCTCAATCCCATTGACCCCGAATATTATATCCACAAACGGATAGCTTTTTTTAATCTTCTCAACTATGTGCTCCTGCATAACCATACAGCCGCACACCGCTATAATCATATTTTTATTGGCTTGTTTAAGAGCTTTTAATTTGCCGATATTTCCGAAAATTTTAAGCTCTGCATTCTCTCGTATGGCACAGGTGTTGAATATGACAATGTCGCTTTTTTCCAGCAAATCCGTCATACCGTATCCCATTTCAAAGAGCACTCCTCTGATTTTTTCGGAGTCATTCTCGTTTTGTACACAACCAAAGGTCATTACATTTGCAAGGGGTATCTCATGAAAATTTTCTTCGATAAATTCTTTTACTTTTTGTGTATAATCCAAAATACCCTCCTGTTACTTAAAATATTTTTTGAGGAATTGTCCCGTATAAGATTTTTTATTCCTGCTGACTTCCAGCGGTGTGCCTATCGCCACAATCTCTCCCCCTGCATCTCCGCCCTCGGGGCCAATATCTATGACGTGATCCGCAACTTTTATCAAATCCAAATTGTGCTCGATTACAACAATGGTGTTGCCGGCATCTGCAAGCTTTTGCAAGACCTGTATAAGTCGGTGTACATCGGCTGTGTGCAGACCTGTGGTGGGCTCATCAAGGATATACAGTGTTTTTCCTGTTTGAATTTTTGAGAGCTCTAACGCCAATTTAACACGCTGTGCCTCGCCTCCGGAGAGCGTTATGGCGCTTTGTCCCAGCTTAATATATCCCAGACCCACATCGTTTAACGTCTTGATTTTGCGATATATTTTAGGGTGATTTTCAAAAAATGCCATAGCTTGCTCAACGGTCATATCCAGTACATCACTTATATTTTTATCTTTGTATTTGACCTCTAAGGTTTCACGGTTGTATCTTTTGCCGTGGCAAACATCACAGGGAACATAGATATCCGGCAAAAAGTGCATCTCTATTTGGAGTATTCCGTCGCCCTCGCAGGCTTCGCATCTTCCGCCCTTTACATTAAAAGAAAATCTTCCGCTTTGATATCCACGCATTTTTGCCTCGGTTGTCTGGGCAAAGAGGTTTCTTATATCCGTAAAAACACCTGTGTAGGTGGCAGGGTTAGACCTTGGAGTTCTGCCTATTGCCGACTGGTCTATGCCTATTATTTTATCAATATTTTCAAGCCCTATCATATCATCGTGCTTGCCCGGCTTTGCCTTTGAGCCATTTAAAACCGCAGATGCCTTTTTAAA
>JAVVVT010000128.1:0-4800 GCA_036652515.1 Oscillospiraceae bacterium | reverse complement strand
AAGCTCATGGAGGGTGGCTATGGGACACAAAAAAGTATTCCTCAGATGATTATGGCAGGTGCGTCAGTAGATGATGTGTTTGTCATCATCTTATTTACCGCATTTACAAGCCTTGCGCAGGGTGGAGCAATCACCCCTATTAGACTATTAACCATACCAACGTCAATTATTTTAGGATTGCTGTGCGGTATTGTTATGGGTTTACTGCTTGCATTACTTTTTACAAAATTTCATATTAGGGACAGCACTAAAGTGGTTGTCATTCTCTCTGTATCATTTTTAATGGTTACTTTGGAGCACAGTATGACGGGTATCATTGGCTTTTCCGGTCTTTTGGCAGTTATGGCACTGGGAGCAACACTCCAACAAAGGAAATATGAGGTTTCCAAACGTCTATCCGGCAAATTCTCCAAACTGTGGGTATGTGCAGAAGTTTTACTCTTCGTGTTAGTGGGTGCAACCGTTAATATTCAATATGCGCTAAATGCTGGTGTGATGGCGGTACTGTTGATTTTCTGTGTTTTGATATTCCGCATTGTAGGCGTTTTAGTTTGCCTGACTAAAACGAACCTCAATAAAAAGGAACGCATTTTCTCTGCGATTGCCTATACGCCTAAAGCTACGGTGCAAGCGGCTATTGGTGGTCTGCCCCTATCAATGGGGCTTGCTTGCGGAGATATTGTGCTGACTGTGGCGGTGCTTTCTATCTTGATTACCGCACCTCTTGGAGCCGCCCTTGTTGATGCCACATACAAAAAGCTGCTGAATAGGGCATCATAAAATTATAAAAACTGGCAAAATAGCTATTGCATAGCTTTAATGGTTATAAGCGGTGCTTTTTTTCAATAACAATTGATGAAACAATTGCATAGACAATCAGCAATGCAACCATTCCGAATATAATATAATTCAGCCAGCCACTTTTCACAATCATTTCTATGGTAAGTAGCGTAAATAAAATGCCTATCCCGCAAAAAACTATTGCCGATTGGCGATAGTGAGGTTTTTTATTCATTGTCTGGTGCTCTTTTTCTGAAGCCCAAATATAGGCGTTGTTAAGCAGGAACCCTTTTTCTTTAAACTGAAAATATGCCGCTGTAAATGATAGCGCTGAAAGAATGACTACAAAATAAATCATAATTTCACCTGTGAATTATCCTCATTATTATAAAAACAAAAATTTCACCTAAAGTATACCATACCAGCGCACTATAAAAAAGACCTGTTTTTGCCACTTTGGGAAAAACAGGTCTTTTTTAATATATGGTATATCCATTGATTTCTTGGCTGTTTATGCCTATTTCGATTTAAAAGCCACCAAATATTCTCCAAAATTAACTACTTTATAATTGCTATCAATAAATATATTTTCCGTATCGTATTTTGCTATGTAGGTTTCACCTGCTTGCAAATTATTATAATCTATACCAAATTTATACTTCCCGAAACTCTCTACATCTAAAAATGCCGATGGATAATTAGAATACTTTACAGTATCAATAAAAACGTCAGTAGGGGTTTCATCATAAAAGAGAATTTGAGGATAATAAGCACTCTTATCCACACAGATATTATTTAAATTATTTTCTTTGACATATTCAACTGCACCTTGCAGACCATATCGGAAGGTACTAGATATTTGCCCGTTATAACCGCCAAAATAAAATAAGAAAAAAAGCGCAAATGAAAGTATGTAGCCACATAAAATAGATTGCCTGATAATCAAATGGTCTTTAAAGATAACAAAAATTTCTTTGATGCCCAGGGTCAATAATATTAATGTAAAAAAATGAAGCGAGTTTGATTTATTTACATTCAAATTTGCAACCAAGAGGCAGGTCACTAGGGAAGACATCATACCTAAAAAGATAAAAACTTTATTATCAAATACCCTCTCTTGAATAGATTTTACCGTTATTGATAAAATTTTTACCCCTCCAATAACTATAAATGGTAAGCTCATTTTATAAAACATACCAAATTTATCGATGGTGTTCCAAATCAATCCGTCGCTTTGATTTACAAAAATATTTAATAAATTATTGTATGATTGTGGGGAGAATAAATTACTTATTGATATTTCTGATGACCTCATAGCCAATAACTTTGGTATTGAAAAGAAATCAGTAGATATTTCTGCAATAAAGCCTTTGTTTACAAGTAAAAAAAGAATAAGAGGCAGTGCCAAAGCAAATAATATAACTGCTGAAATTGCACAATAAAGTAAGGATATTTTTTCTTTGTAAATATAATATATAAACCGCAAGCTATGATAGTCAATGGTACAACTATCCAGGTTATTGAATATGAATACAGAGATATCCCGTATATTATAGCAGAAAATATTAAATATTGTTTTTCTTCAACTCCACGAATTAAAAAGTACATTCCCATTAACAAAAGGGCCGGGGCCAAATTTGATTCTAAACCCCACCTGCTTAACATTATATGCCAAGGTGAAATAACCAATAGAAATAGCCCCAATAAGGCGGTTTCATATGAGAAAATCTTTTTAATTAAGAGATAAAAAACGGGAAGTGAAGTACACGAAAGTATGAGTTGAGGGAGCCTGAGGGTTATTATAGAGCAACCAAACACTTTCATAAAAGGAATGGCAAGATAGCTTTGTAAAACATTCATACCACTGCCCCAAGAAACAAAGTAACAAGGGTTATGATAACCCGCAGAGTCGATGCCATAATTTAATAAAGAAAATGCCTCATATCCTGCAAAAGCTTCATCTTGATTAAACCCACAGGGAGTGCTGCCAAATTTGATAACTCTGATGATTACACCCATTAGTATAATAAAATAAACACACCATTTTGTTTTGTTCTCAAACGCTATTTTATTGAGTTTTTCGTCCATTATTTATACCTCAAAACATAAATTATTAAGATAACTAATAGAATGTCCTATATTTATAAATCATCTTAGCGAAAAGTATTGTTTTACCCTATGGTTGACTACTAATTTTTGCAACAGCCGTATCTTCCCTTGAGCAATTACGCCGATTAATCCCAAGTAATATAACCGTTTTTATCTCTTGGAGCCAAGGCGCACTTTACAAGCACAGAAATACAATAGCGACTGAAATAATAAAAGCTTTTTTTCGTAAAAGTTAACGCTGTCTTAATACATTATGGCAAATTCATCAAATCTCCAGCCTTTATCCGTCAAAATCATCTTGACCGCTTTCTTTTCGATAACGTCCTTTGTCTTGTCACGTTTTTCAATATCGGACTGTATGTCTTCGTTGTATACTCCCACAAAATTAAACTGTATCTCCGCCTCAGACTCGCTTATAATTTCATAACTTTGAGAAATAAAGGAAATATTTCCCCCTCTGTCCGCAAGCATTGAGTACAGCTTGCCCTCCCGTTCCATTACCGGATTGTTGGGCTGTGTAGGAAGAAGTTTTGCACAAAACTCGTCGGTGAATACAGCGTGAAGAGCAGTGTCGAAATCAGCATAAGTTTCAAACGCTTCATCAAGCGCATACTGCACAATATTAGCGCCCATAGGCTCTTCTATTGTGATATCATAATTAGGTTTATACCCTGCTGAACACCCTTTCAGCCCGTCGTACATTCTCTTGGCGCTGCGGAACAAATCCTGCTGGTCTGCTGTCAAAAAATCCGGAACATCTTTATCCTGAGCTACCGGCATTTCCGTGAAAGACCAATCAGGCATCAATGACAAGGCGTATTCGCCCTCTCCTGCGGAGGGTTTTTCAGGCAGTTGCTCACCGGAAGACGGCTTCCCTGTCTGCTTGCTGCAAGCTGACAAAATTACAAATAGGCATAAAATCGGAATCAGTTTTTTCATAATTATCCCCTTTAACATTCATTTAAGCACATGATAGCCATAGCTTTTCACATAATATTGTACAAAGTATATCACACTTTTTTCATAAAATCAATTTAGCTATAAAAGCGCTATTTTATCATAGCAAATATATGATTTTGCCACCATATAAATCGCACCGCCTGAATTAGTGGGGAAAGTCATCGCTTTGATGATGTCCATTTCAATGTGTGCCCAGCCCATTGGTCAAGCAATGTATGGTGTAGTATTTGATGCGTTTCAAAATGATACCGGTTTGATTTTGCTATGTGTTGCAATATTATCCGCTTTGATTTCCCTTGCCTCAAAGAAAATTTTCAAAGGCATGGGTTCATAATAGTGATGCTCCTGCTATAGCATTCATTTGATATGAGCCTTTTGACTCTTGCTAAACTGAATCTCGATTACTACGAAAGTATGGGCAAACCTTGCTATTTAGCTTGGTTTGCCCTCTTTCTATTTTCACTGTCTTTATGCGAGTATCTGCCAAATATAGGCTGGGGCCGTTAGGGTAAAGACCAAGCACGCAAATAAAATTGCGGGTGCTGCCCACTCAAATTGACCGGATTTTCGATAATCAAAATACGCCATGCCGATTTTGGCGAAGAAAAACACCGCCAGAATGAGGTCGATGGCGGGAAACACCACCTTGTTGACTACTGTCTTAATTTGCCCGGAGGCATCGTGCCATGTGCCCTCAATCGCTCCCGCTACATCCCCGCCCGCTGCAAAAGCAGGAGTGGCAAACAGCAGAGATACCATGAGGACAAGGCAAAGAACGAGTGCTGCTTTTTTGTACTTTTTCATAGAGTCCAACCTTTCTAAAGATGGCACAAGACCGCAGGATTTTCCCAGCAGTCTTGTGCTTTTTTCTGTTATTTTATCGTGGCTTGATAGGTCCGGCGT
Organism: Oscillospiraceae bacterium; assembly: GCA_036652515.1. GTDB lineage: Bacteria > Bacillota > Clostridia > Oscillospirales > Ruminococcaceae > RGIG3102. The sequence continues at coordinate 48 of JAVVVT010000128.1, read as the reverse complement.
GCCAATCCTGCCACAAATTCCCTCGGATATTCAGCGAGTCCGTGAGGT
>JAVVVT010000127.1:0-4845 GCA_036652515.1 Oscillospiraceae bacterium | reverse complement strand
TTTACAGCCGATTTTTTCTCGTATATATCTTGTGTACCCTATGGGAATTGTGGATTTAATAACGATGATTGCCCCGGGGGAATACTCAATCACCGCCTTTATCACCTCTTCCACCGCCCCTGTGTCAAAGGAGTTTTTCTCGCTGTCATAATTTGTGGGCAGTGCAATGATGACAAAATCAGCCCCTGAATACCCCTGCTTTGCCTGGGTACACGCCGTGAGCTTCAAGGGTTTTTCTCTTAAAAATCTTTCTATATACTCGTCCCTCAAGGGGGATTTTTTGTTTTTTATAAGCTCCACCTTTTCAGGCAGAATATCCACCGCCGTGACCTCATACTTTTGGGAAAGGAGAACCGCCAGTGAAAGCCCCACATACCCCATACCTGCCACCGCTATCTTCATAACTTCTCCCTTAGCAATAAAAATCTTTGTACCACATAGCGAACCGCCTCAGCCCCTCACGCAGATTTGTAGAGGGCTTAAAGCCTATATCTCTCACCAAATCCTCCACCTGAGCATAGGTGATTTCCACATCGCCCGGCTGCATCGGGACAAGCTCTTTATGCGCATTAAAATCATAATCTTGGGCTATCACCTTAGCTTCCATTAGCTCCTGCTGTAAAATATCCACAAAATCAAGTAGGCTCTGGGGGTTGCCATTTCCTATGTTATAAATCTTGTGTCTTGCGCCCTCGAGGCTCTCCACAGGCGCTTTTGGCAATATTTTTATAATCGCCGTGATCACATCATCTATATATGTAAAATCTCTTTGGGATTTTCCCTCATTGAATATTTGTATTTTTTCGCCTTTGCACAGCTTATCTGTAAAAGAAAAATACGCCATATCAGGGCGCCCCAAAGGCCCGTAAACCGTAAATAATCTAAGGGCGGTTGACGGTATTTTATAAAGGGCAGAATAAGCGCTTGCCATCAGCTCATTTGACTTTTTGGTGGCGGCGTAAAGGGAGATTGGGTTGTCCGTCTTGTCGTCTGGGGAGTAGGGCAATTTTTTGTTTGCCCCGTAAACGCTTGAGCTGGAGGCATAGACCAAGTGCTCCACAGGGTGATATCTGCACCCCTCCAATATATTAAAAAAGCCAATCAGGTTGGACTGTATATACTCATAGGGGTTTGTTATGGAATACCTCACCCCTGCCTGCGCCGCCAAATTCACCGCCACCTGTGGGGAATATCTGTTAAAAATATCATCTACAAACCCCTTATTTGCGATACTGCCCTTGATAAATATAAAATTTGAAAACGCCATAAGCTCGCTCAAGCGATATTCTTTTAGGCGGACATCGTAGTAATCGTTCATATTATCGACCCCCACGACCCTTATATTTTCAGCGCTTAAAAGCAGTCTTTTTGCAAGACCGGCACCGATAAACCCTGCCACCCCCGTCACCAAAATTGTTTTAATTTCAGTGGATATATTTTGCTTTGTCATTTTTTCACCCTGATTTCTGCCGAAAAATCGATTGCATTTTAGCTTGTACTCTATTTATATGAAAAGCTTGAGGGGTCTATGACAAAGTGTGGCTTATTATATCTGGACTTGCCCTCTTTGGATATAGTATAATGAAAGAAAATCGGCGAATTGTCTGTGAGGAGGGACATATATGACTTTTACCATAAAAAATAATGAGCTAAACCGGCTAAGTGAGGGCAAAACGGCGGTTTTTCCAAAATATGTTTCCCAGCTTATCAACTGGGCGAACCAAAACGCACAGGGCACACGCCCACGAGTGGTGGGTCAGCTCTCAAATCTTTTTCCCCAGTATCAAAAATCCACCGGTCACGTTAGCATAAATTCCTGGAAAGAGTGGTATTTAAAGCTCTACCCTTATGCCATAGATACGGCAACCGATAAAATATTAGCTCAGATTGAAAACCTAAAAGAGGCGATTAAACTCATTGACAGGGATATGGTATATCGCTGGGTTCAAGATTTAATCATCACAAAGACTTACAATGGTATGTACCTGCAAAAAAGTATTCTGGCAAAGCTTGCAGAAAAACAGGGCAAGACTTATCGGCTATCTCTCCCCTGTGAGGAATCCCTGGGGATAGACGGCTATGTGGGGGACACCCCCTACTCTATCAAGCCCATAAGCTATAAGGCTATGGGTAGATTGCCCGAGCAGATAGACGTGAAGATGATATACTATATAAAAAATAAAACAGGGCTTATTGTAGAAGTGGCGGAGTAGTAAAAAGGCGGAGGAAAATTCCTCCGCCTTTTGTTATTCTGTTTTTGGAAGTGAAGATAGAAACTTCTTTTTCTCCTTGAAATCCATATCCTCCTCTACCCTCACATACCCTGTTCTAATCAAATGATTGTTGACAAAAGTTTTATTATCAAGATAGACATAGCAGAGTCCATTGCCCTCATTGTCGTATTTCACCTGGTCATATTTAAGATAAATTTTTCTCTTGCTGAATTTTTTCTGTAAAAAATCAATTGCCTCTTTTTCAAACTCGGGGATTGCTTTAACGCCTATGAGTCTGATGATATCTCCGTTATTCAGCTCAATTTTTTCTGGGCTGATAACACTTTTTACAATAAATAAATCGTCTCTTTTTTGTTTTTCTCCATCAATTTTTGAGCCGAATTGCAATTTTTTTATATCGACTTTTTTATCCATTCTATGAGGGTCACAAAATATATAGGGCAAATCTTCAATAGAGGATTTCACCTGTTCTGTGTCCTGTGTAAAAATCAGTCTGCTCTCATCTTCAAAAGAGATTTGTTTTGCCAAAAGTTTTTCTTTGATAATGGGCTCAAAATCTTTATTTACCTCATAGCCTATTGAATTTCGCCCTAAGTTCATAGCTGACAAACAGGTGGTTCCGCTGCCTAAAAACGGGTCAAAAACTGTTTCCCCCACAAAGGAGAACATCTTTATCAGCCTATTGGGAATTTCTTCGGGGAACATAGCAATATGCCCCGTCTGCTTTACGCCATTGAAGTTCCAGTGGGAGGAAAAATATTGATTCCACTCCTCTTTTGTCATTGCCGATTGCTCTTTTTGCTCTTTTGTGGGCTTTGGGGGATTTCCTAATTTTTTAAACAGGAGGATAAACTCGTAATCCATTTTAAGAATACCGTTTCGTGGGTATGGGAAGCTCCCCATAATCGCCCCTCCGCCGGAAGTGTTCATTGTGGTGGTTTTTTGCCAGATAACAGCCCCCATATAGTCCATTCCCAGCGCCTCACAGCAGCGGATAATCTCCGTTCTTATGGGGATAACTTTATACCTGCCATAGTAGAGAGTTCGGGCGAATTGGTCACCTATGTTTATACATAATCTGCACCCGTTATCCAGTACCCTCTCACATTCTTTCCACACCAAGTTCAGGTTGTTGATATATTCTTCATAGCTGTCGTTAAATCCGATTTGCTCCTGTGTGCCATAGTCTTTCAGCTGCCAATAAGGCGGAGAGGTGATTATCAATTGGACAGACTTGTCCTGTATCTGATTTAGCGAGCGACTGTCGCCAAATACTATTTTATGCTCAGTCATAACATTTCCTTTACTACTTAACTTGTTCGCCGTTTTTTAGTACAAAATATTGTTCATATGTAACATTCAGCGCAGCGGCAATTTGATTTAACTCGGCTTGGGTTACAGTATTCCTTTGGAGTTTGGCATTGAAATTTTGCGGTGTTTGATTAATTCTCCGTGCCAGTTCAGCCAAGCTCACTTTGGTTCTGACACATAGCACCCTAATCTGCTCTGAGGTAGTCATATTACCCTCCTTTTCGCTGTTTTAAGGCTATTATAAATCATTTAGTTGATATCGTCAATCCAAAGCTAAAAAAAATTAATAATTATTAATTCTATCTACATTGATATTAAAGGCTTTTTACGATATAATGTTAATATATATGTTTCACAAAATATTCATCAACTTATTAAGGAGCGATTATGCTGTTTACTACCCTGCAATTCATTGGGTTTTTAGCACTTTGCACAGTCTTGTACTACACCCTGCCACATAGATTTCAATGGCTGGTGCTTCTTTTTGCAAGTATTATTTTTTATATGGGCATAGGAAGAAGACGAATTATTTTTATCCTTGCCAGTGCCCTTACCACCTATGTGGCGGCGAATTTAATTGAAAAGATTAACGCCTGTGAAAAAGAGCGGCTTTTAAAAGGGAAGGACAGCTTAGATAAAGCGGAAAAAAATATTATAAAAAAAGGTTATCGTTTTAAAAAGAGAATTGTCCTTATTATATTTTTGGCATTTAACTTGGGCGGTCTCTCCTTTTTCAAGTTTTATAATTTTGCTCAAACCTCGGGGAGCTTTCTGCCAAAGCTAAATTTGATAATGCCTGTGGGGATTTCATTTTACACCCTGCAAATAATTGGGTATGTCTGTGATGTATACAATAAAAAGGTGACGGCGGAAAAAAATCTGCTCAAGACGGTGCTCTTCACCACATATTTTCCCCAGATAATTCAAGGGCCCATAAATCGCTTCGGTGATTTGCAATCCCAGCTAACCAAAAGCCATATCTTTGATTATGACAAATTTGTTTTAGGGCTGATGCGTATGCTTTGGGGATATTTTAAAAAATTGGTCATAGCTGACCGCTTTGCCGTAATTGTCACCACACTTTTTCAAAACAGCGCAAACTACGCCGGATTTGAAATTGCAATTGTCATATTTTTTTACACCATACAGCTATATGCGGATTTTTCAGGGGGCATTGATATAGCAATGGGGGCATCGGAGCTTTTTGGCATCGAGTTGCCCGAGAACTTCAAGACTCCGTTCTTCTCAAAATCTATCGGAGAATTTTGGCGTAGGTGGCACATCACTTTGGGCGCCTATC
>JAVVVT010000126.1:0-4935 GCA_036652515.1 Oscillospiraceae bacterium | reverse complement strand
AGAAAGCAAATAAAGCACAGCAGTTTTATGATTTGAAGTATGACGAAATTTTAATACAGCAGTCGCTTGCAAAACAGTACGGAATTTTGCCTAAGGCGCAGGAAGAATTATCGTGGGCTGATTTTTCAAATCTTGTGTCGGGGCTTATGTATGACACACCTTTAGCTCAAGTGGTGTCTATACGCAGCGAAAGAGATATGGACATAGTCAGCCGCTTTACCAAGGAGCAAAAGGCAATACGGGCACAGTGGCAAATGTTTTTAGTTAGAAATTCAAAAGCGAGAGATAACAAAGAAAATATCGGAAAGCTTCAGGAAACGCTGAAAGCAATGTTTGGAGGTGCTTAAATGGCAGAAAGCACAAATGTGGGGGCTGTCAGCTTAAAATTAAATCTTATCGCAAACCTGCAAAAGCAAATAAGTGCCACTGCCACCAAGGCTCAGACTATGGCGCAAAAATCTTTTAAAATTGTTGGAATAACAGCATCTAAATCCTTAAACGACGGCTTTAATGCATCTATTGAAAAGCAAAGATTAAAAATAGGTCAGTTAGCTGAACAGTACAAGGCAACGGTTGAACAGTTAGACAGTAAGGAGAAAGAAGTTTACTCATCAAGGGATATGTTCCCTGATAAAGAAAGCTATTTAACTCACCAAGACAATGTACTTTCAAAGGATAAGCGGTATAAGGCTTTAAGCTCTTTGGCAGAAAAGCAAAAAGAAAAACTTTATCAATTGGAAGAAAGCCTGCAACTTGACCTCACAGCATTACAAACAAAAGAGATCAATAAAAGAACCCTAATTCAACAAAAAGAAATTCTTGCACAGCAAAACCTTGAACAAAAACAAGTTTTACTGTCAGAGAAGAACAGACAAAAACAATTTAAAAGTGCCACCCAAGGCTTTTCTTCCTTGGCAAGAAGCATAAAAAAGGCATTGAAACCTGTCTTTCTTATGACGGCTGTATATGCGGCATTCCAAACATTAAAAACATTGTTTAGCGGTGCAATGGCTGATAGCGATAAATTTTCGAAAAGTCTGAACACCGTCAAGGCAAATTTAATGGCAGCTTTTACTCCTATTGTAAGTGCTGTTATGCCATTGCTTGAAAACTTAATGGCAGTCCTTGCAAAGCTTACCACACGCATTACAAGCTTTATTGCAGGCGTGTTTGGCAAAAGCTATGCCCAAGTTATGGCGCAGACTAAAAAGCTTCAAAAGGCAGGCGCAAGTCCTTCAAAAAGCAAAAGCCTTGCCGGATTTGATGAAATTAATCAGCTGTCATCTTCTTCAAATGCCGGTGGTATAGATTACGATGCAGTCGCAAAAAGCGGTGACGATGCTGCCAGTCGCTTAGGTGAAAAGTTTAGAGAAACCTTCGAAAAGCTGAAAGATTTTTTTACCCCAATAGGATTATCTATATTAGGTATGTGGGAGAACTCAATCGCAGCATTCCAAAGCTTCTACAATGCTGTTGCCCCGGGACTGAATTATCTTTGGCAAAATGTCGTGCTTCCAATTGCGACTTGGATTAGAGATACCATGTCAGAAGCCTTTGACTATATAGGGCAAAAATATTATGAATTGGCAACTTGGTTCAGCGAAAGGTCGCCTGAAATAACCCTTGCTATTCAAAATATTGGCAAGGTATTAAAATTCGTTTGGGAAAAATTTATAAAGCCTATTCTTGATACAGCAAAAAAGTTTATAGGAAATATAATTGACAGCATAGCCACAATTTTTTCGGGCTTTTCTAACTTTCTTCTCGGTGTATTTACTCTTGATATTGAAAGAGCGGCAAAGAGAATAGGCAACATATTTGTAGGTCTTGCCAATATGGTGATTGCAGCGGCAGAAGCAATGCTCAATGCCTGCATAGATGCAATAAACGGACTGCTGGACTTGTTCAGGCAAACAAAGCTTGCACAGTGGCTTGAGGATAAACTGGCGGTGTCCTTGCAAATACCACCTGTACAGTTTGCAAAACTGCCCGCCTTTGCAAATGGTGGTGTTATAAACCAGCCTACCTTGGGGATCATGGGCGAATATTCAGGGGCATATTCCAACCCCGAAATCGTTGCTCCTCAAAGCCTTATGTTTGAAACCTTTGCACAGGCAATTCAGCCAATGTTGGAGCTTCTATATCAGCTTGTTTCGCAGCTTTCGGCAGGGCAGACCATACATATCCATTTAGACGGAAGTCTTTCAGCTTTTGCAAAGACTATAAAGCCATATCTTGACACTGAGGCTAAACGCCGTGGTACTAAAATAATATTGGAGGTTTAATATGCTATATATTGACGGACAAGCCTACAATGTGGGGATTGTCTCTCTCAAACGCACAGCTGACTTTTTGGACAGTGAGGCTACAACCCGCCTTGAAAATGGTGATATGTTTAGAGATTTAATAGGTGTGTATTTCAATTATGAATTAAAGCTTGAGCCATCAGCAAACACAAACGAATATAACCGCCTTTGGGAAAAGCTTACAGAATCTGTTGAATTTCACACAGTTACCGTTCCGTATGCAAACAGCACGTTTACTTTTGTTGCATACTTTGCCAATGTTTCCGATGAGCTGCTTTTACAGAATAATTCTATAAACTATTGGAAAAATTTATCAGTAAACTTTAAGGCTAAGACACCGGCAAGGAGGTAGAAAGTGCGCTCTGATACTAAAATAATCCTTGAAATGTTTGACACCGAAAGCAAACAGCAAAGCTTGCCGGACTGTACTCAAAGCCAAAGTGATGTATTAAGCCTTAAAAACGAAAAAATAGACGGCTCAAGCTATGCCACCACAGAAAAAGACTGTTTTTTGCTTGACGGCAGGTTTAAAATACCCCAGTCACTACCAAACGGTTTATATTCTGATACTCTAAGTGATGGGAACGGTGATTTTGCTGTGCCTGTGGTGCTTGCAGTTACCTTTACAAGCGCCATAGACAGCAGCGGAATAACGCTGTACTTTCCTTTTGAAGATTATCCCAAGCAAGTCCATATTGAATGGTACACAGGCACACAGCTTTTAAACCAAGGGATTTTCTTTCCGGATAGTGCAACATACTTTTGTGCTTTAAACGTTTCCGGCTATGACAAATTAGTGCTGACCTTTGCAGGGACTGCATGTCCACAGCATTACTTAAAGCTTTTGGGTATAGATTATGGACAAGCTATTGTTTTTAATGACGATAAAATAATCAAGTCTTCAGTAAGTCAGGAAATAGACTTGCTGTGTGACGAAATATCTATAAACACACTTGAATTTTCCATTGAAGATAAGGAAGGCGTTTTCAGCGCAACAAGTGAAAATAGTGTATTTTTTGCCTGTCAAACAAATCAGCATATTGAAGCGTATTCGAAAAACGACTATATTGGAAGATTCTATTTGACGCAGGTTTCTCAATCGGGAGTAACTGCAAAATTTGAAGCACAGGATATGGTTGGGCTTCTTGACACTGAAACATTTATAGGCGGTTATTTTGATACCACAGTAGAGGCATTTTGTCGGCAGCTACTGATGGGGCATAGGTACACAATACAAGACAGCATTAAGCAGTATGAAGTTAAAGGATATTTGATAGCAACAACAAAAAGAGAAGCTTTGCAGCAGGTCTGTTTTGCGCTGGGACTTGTTGCAGACACCACAGGCAGTGACGGCATAAAAATTTACACCCTGCAAGAAAGCCCTACTCAACTTATCACTTCCGCAGATATGTTCGTAGGCGGAAAAGTAGATAATCTTAAGGCGTATAGGCAACTGAATTTGACGTCACACAGCTTTACGCAGGACGGACAAGACAGCCAAACCGTGCATAGCTATGCTCTATCAAACAAAGGTCAGGGCGAAATGAGCGTTGCAGACGCATATTTTGTAAACACCGGCAATGCAAATGATGTGGCAAAAAGAATAAAAAATTACTACAACAATAAAGTAATTTATAAACTTTCAATGCCGGCGAGAAGTAATTTGCGGGTAGGCGATATGCTTATGGTTTATTTGAAAAGCGGATATATAAAAGGCAATATATATCAAATGAATGTAAATCTTTCGGGTGGGCTTACTGCAAGCGTATCAATACACGGCTACATCACACCGCTTACAAGCAAAGCATACAGCGGTGAATTTTACGCAGGTGAAAGGGGGATATGCTAAATGTGGCGAACACCTGTATACGACAGAACCTTGGCAGATGTCAGGCAGAAAAACAGCAAAGGCTATCTGAATACATCTGACTTAAACCGCATTGAAAATAATATTCAAGTTTTATCTGAGCTTTTGAAAAGCGCAGTAGTGCCAAAATCATGGCAAGACGGCGAAATTGTATACTTATCACAGCTTAAAAGACTTGAGAATAATATACAGACATTGCTTACATGCTACCCACTTCCACCTACGAGCCCCCCCTTGCCTTTTCAGCCTTATACAAACTATCAGCAATGGAATGATATAGAGCATATAATAAATGATATTTACAGCCTTTTTTATGCAAATAAAGGGGCTGTTAATTTTTGCAGTGAAATAAGCGCTGGTGCGCAGATTGGAGTAATTTAATAATGGCGTATACAAAAAAGATATGGACAAACAGAAGCTCTGAATACCCGAACAGGCGTACGCTGACGCCAACTGGTGCAGCAAATCAATATGATGTGTCACGAAGCGAGGGCCTGATTATAGCTGAAGGCGATGCCTTTGACGCTGAAACTATGAATGATTTAGAAAACAGAATAGAAGATGGGGTTATATCTCTATACACTCACAGTCTAACAGGCACGGTACACACCCTGTCTGGGACAGGTGCAAACGGAAAATTTAAAGCAATATCAGGTGGAACTGTATCAAGTTTCACTGTGAACGGAACGGTCTGCACGGTAAAGCAAGGCGAAGGGGCAGAAATTGAGCTTGTTGCAGGCTGCTGGTATACGTTTATTTTGG
>JAVVVT010000125.1:0-4969 GCA_036652515.1 Oscillospiraceae bacterium | reverse complement strand
GTATATCATATTTTTTTGCAACCAAGCGAAAATACTCTTCAGTCGGAAGGATATCCACATATTTCGCACTTTTTTGCATTTGTTCATACGCTATGGGGTGGAACGGAGATATGACTAATTCCACTTCTACTCCATCTTCTTGCATCTTTTCTATGAATTTTTCAAATTGAAAGCATAATGTTTTATCCACTCCGGTAAAATTAAGTTGTATTGTGTTTCTTATAGTATATTCTTTTGCTTTTCCCATTGCATATTCTTCGCCTGCCAAGCGGTAACTCTCCTCGTAGCTATAACTTCCGTCGGCACGTCTGGTCGCCAATTTTCCATCTGCCTCATCAGTTGCCTGCACATGCGCACGGACAGGATCTTTTAGTGCATACTGGACGCTTTTTTGGAAGTAGGTAAACGAAAAAAGTTCTTTTAGCCTAGCCGTTTTTCTTGATTTTGTCTTGAAGGGTGGAGAATTTATGCTTTTGCAAAACTTGCCATACTCTTCTACCGAAGCACGTTCATCTAAATTTCCTTTAGAAAGAAACCAATACTCCGTGAAAAGTATAACCTTCTTGGGTTGTTTTCCTGCATTTTTAAAAGAATAATAAATATTTATACAGTCTCTGAGCTCTGCACCTGTAACACCTGCCGAAAAGAATTTTTCGCACTGTGCTGCTTCTTTAGTCATCTGCATGCAACGTGAAGAGCCGATTGCTATGGTGTCTATATCATTTTCGCTTATCTCAAGATATTGCTTTATGAGCTCACGGTCATCATAGTTTTCAATGTTAGTAACATTTTTACCCTGAGACATAATCTTTGCAATCTCTCTCTCATAGGAAGAACCTGCCAAGTTTGCCGGGTCAACTATAAAGTTTACGGCTATTATAAAAGTGGCAAAAAAAGCCAGCATTATTATAGATATGAAAAGATTTTTTGCTGTGGCGCTGTCATATTTTTTCAAACTTTGATTTTTGTTAGACACTTGCCGCCCTCTTTAAGATAATGTCTATCATCTCTCCCACATTATCCATCTCTAAAATTTCTTTCATTGTAAATTTTATATTAAACTCTTCTTCCACTTCAGCAACTAATGTTATGTGCATAAGGCTGTCCCAACCTTTTATGTCTCCCGCAGCCGTTTTTTCATTGATTACAATTGAGCTTCTGTCAAAAACATCACAGAAAATTTCATTCAATTTTTCAAGTATTTCACTTCTCATACTTTACCTCACTTATATAATTTATTCCGGGGGTATATTGAGCCACTTCAAGGGTAAAAGTTCCATTTCCACGAGATACAAATCCATGCTTATCATATATGTCTTCAACCATTTTATTTTTCTCGGTTGGAATGTACTCTCCCACCACCAAAGGTATATTTTCTTGGTCTGCGCATTGAACGACTTTGTTGAGAATGAACTCCTCAACACCTCTTTTTAACACCCGACAGCTCATAAACCAATTTTCTATAAACAACTCATCGCTATGGATTTTTTTCAAAATCACAGCGCTTATGAGCCCATAGGCTCCGAATTTATCTTCCAATGTAAAGTAAAGTGTGATGTAATTACTATCCTTTGAAATCGTTTCCACTTCACTTTGTGTATACCTGACCGTCCGCAGATTAAACTGATTTGAACGCTGGGATAACTGAGATATCCTAGCAAAATTAAACTCGTCAAAGCTATGGCAAACAGCCCTCATATCAAGGCTTTGCAGATATTGATTGTAATCTGAATACTGTTCCAAAGTTATAGCACGGTCAGCTTGTGCACGGTACTGCTGCGTCCTTTGCTCATCAGCGGCAGAATAAGAAGCGGTCTCGAAAAGATTTAACTCTTTTAAAAATGATATATATTTTGCGGGGTCAACTGGCATATCCGGCACAGTGATGTCGGGTATTATGCTCTTTACCACATCTCTTTCAAAAGGATTGTCATCTATGAAAACAATGCTGTCCATACCGATATTTAATGTCTGCTGAATAAACTGTATATTGCTGGCCTTGTTATTCCAGTTTGCAACAAATATAGAAAAATCTTCTAAATGCAGCACCATTTCAGGGTGATGTTCAAAGGGTTCTTTTGCTGTATCTTCATTGTTTTTGCTACAAACTGCCAAAAGTATTCCTCGTCTTTTCAGCTCTTTCAGCCACATTTGAAACTCAGTGAAGGCATGCCCTATTCCTAACTCTCCTATTTGTATGCCGCCCATTCCATCATCACCTATAACACCGCCCCAAAGAGTGTTGTCAAGGTCTAAAACGATACATTTTTTTACTCTTCCCAGCATCGCTTGTATCACCTGCACAACTTGTGCGCAAACCTGTGGCAACGCCACCAGCGAAATTGGAATTTTTGAGCTGTAATATGATGCCTCGTCAAAGAAAACATCTCTGCCATATTTTACCTGTATACTTTGTATGTCAATAATGCTCACATTTTTATACGTTAAAGCTAACTCCTGCATTAAAAAATTCAACTTTCTTAGCTGAAAAATATATGACTGCTCTAAAGATGCTCCAAAATTACCAAATACCATATCGTTGTTTTCGGCAAAATTAAACTGCATTATACTCATTTTTCTCTTTGATGACAGCCCCTGCCAATAGCCCTCTATTTTATCTAAAGTAGCTTTAGCAAAATTACTTCTTTGATTTGTGGGTGCTTTGCAAAACTCTTCATAAAGCTTTTCGCTACACATCTGTATCAACACCCCATCTGGGGTAAACTTATATAGATTGCTCTGGTCATCAAGTATTTCTGAAGTTATTTGGTTGTACTCTGCCTGAAAAACTTCAATAGATATTTTCTGTTCATACCCATAGCCACGCAGTGCCATAGAAAGGTGTTGCGTAGCGCAATCTCCAAGCACAGCCAATTTGTATTGAAGATTAAATTTTGACTGCTTGTTAGAGTTTTTCATAAGCTGTAAGAATGTATTTTTCATCTATTGCCTCTCACTTTTAAATGTTAAAATTGGAAATAAATAAATGCCGATGCCCCAAAGGCGCCGTACAGTGCAATAAATAGCATCAACCCATAGTATATTGCCCACTGCTTTCCAAAGGATAACTTGCCTACCAACTGTTCAAATCCGCTATTGTTTTTTATCTCTATCAATTCGATGACAAGTAAAATCATAACTGATACCAAGCACACCAGCATACTGTAATTACTTCCTATCATAGACACTGCCGCCTGAAACAGACTAACCGGAGAAAGAATTGTTCCCCAGCCACGGACACTCCTTGATATAATAAACCACGCTTGATGTAAATTTTCACTCCTGAAAAAGACATATCCAACACAGACCAAGGCGAACGTGCGCAGCATTTGGAAAGCGCCATAAGCCTTAGGGTATTTATCTGATAAGGAAACCTTGTCCGATTTTTCAAAATACACGCCCCAAATATTTTCCACTATCTGATAAAAACCGTGTAGCCCACCCCAAAAAACATAAGTTATTCTGGCACCGTGCCACAGACCGGTAGATAGCCAAACTATTATCTGAGCTATCATGGCAGGCAGTACTTTGGCGATTTTTTTATGACCTGATTTTTTTAATTTTTTGGTTAACTGCATACACCACTTGCTTCTTAAAATAGGGTAGAACATATAGTCTCTAAACCAGGAGCCCAAGCTTATATGCCATCTGCGCCAGAACTCTGATATGCTATGTGAAAAGTACGGGTGGTCAAAGTTCTTCATCAAATCAAAATCAAGAACCTTCGCCGCACCCCTTGCAATGTCCGAATAAGCAGAAAAATCGCAATAAATTTGTATGGCAAACAAGAAAATTCCCAGCAATAAAAGAGGTCCCGGCCAAATTTCCAAATTCGCATAATAGCGCTCCACGGCTATGCTCAAGTTATCAGCTATCACAACCTTTTTAAAAAATCCTATAAGCATCAAGCGCATACCGGCGGCATAATTGTCAAAAGAAAGGCTGTGTTTCCGTGAAAACTGTGGCAACAAATTCGAGCTTCTTTCAATAGGACCTGCAACAAGCTGTGGGAAAAAGCTCACAAACAGCGCATATTTTAAGAAGTTTTCTTCGTGCTCTACTGTTCCCCGATAGACATCTATTGCATATCCCAATGCTTGAAATGTGTAAAAACTTATACCCACAGGCAAGAGCAAGGACAGCTCCGGGAAGCCCACTTGTATTCCGATAGCACCCAAAACAGATACCAACATATCGGCAAACATCGTGTAGTATTTGAAAAAGAACAAAATTAAAATGTTTAGTAGGATACTGATTACAAGAGCCGTCTTGCGATATCTTGGGTTTTTATTTTTATTTGACACCACATTTGCACAAACCCATGTGGTGAATGTGGAGAAAAATATCAATACCGCATATATGGCGTTCCAGCACATATAAAAATAGTAGGAAAGTATTAACAGCCACACATTGCGATATTTCTCTGGAATGATGTAATACCCTACCACCGCTATTGGAAAAAATATTAAAAACTGATATGAATTAAAAAGCATGAAAACCCCTTAAAATAAATTGCTCTATCCTCAAGAGAGCACTAGAGCTCGTGGCATAAAATTGCTAAAACCTTGTGTCTATTAGGTATAATTATACCTTGTGCCCAGGCGAATTGCAAGTACTTCCGCTGTGTAGAGCATCGCCATTCCCACACTATATAAATTGTCTTATTTTTATATGTCAACATAACTTTTTAAATCTCTTGGAGCGCACAAAATCAGTGGTTTTAATTTCTTCTGTTTTCATCTTGTCAGTCATTTCTTCTTTCATTTTTTGTGCGGTCCTTTACATCTGTGCTGATGTTTTTTCTACATTTTCATCAAATTTTTATATGAAAAAGAGCACTGTGGAAGATATAAATATATCTATCTGCTTTAGTAAATTTATAGCTATCTTCATTTGAAAATCGTTGCAACAGATACACCTACCACCACCAAATCGCTATATTTTTGCAGGAAAAAAGACCTACTTCTCT
>JAVVVT010000124.1:0-5092 GCA_036652515.1 Oscillospiraceae bacterium | reverse complement strand
CTTTCACCACGCTTTGGGATAGCAATGCGCCTGCTCCGCCGATTGCGCCAAAGTAGACGGCGGTACATTCTTTCATGGCACCCACCACCTCATCGTTGCGCTTGCCCTTGCCAATCATACCGCTCAAGCCACACTCACGAATTAAATAAGGTGAATAAGCGTCCATACGGTAACTGGTGGTCGGTCCGCAAGAGCCCAGTGCCTGCCCGGGTTTTGCCGGTGTGGGGCCTACAAAAAATATGGTGGCGTCCTTTAAATCCACAGGCAGTTTTTCGCCTTTTTGGTGAGCCTCCACCAAGCGTTTATGACCTGCATCACGGCTGGTGTAAATAACGCCTGAGAGCAAAATTTCGTCTCCGCTGTGCAAATCCTTGACCTTTTCTTTGGTGAGCGGAGTAGTGATATGTTTTTTCATTCTAAAGCTCCTTTGATTTATGTCTGGTCACATGGCAGTTGATGTTGACAGCGCAAGGCATACCTGCAATATGGGTGGGCATTGCCAGCACGTTCACCCCTAAAGCGGTGGTTTTTCCACCAAAGCCCTGTGGGCCTATGCCAAGAGCGTTCACCTCTTCTAAAAGGTCATGCTCCAATTTTTCATAAAATGGGTCAGGATTGGTTTCATTTACGTCCACCAAAAGTGCCTTTTTTGCCAAAAGCGCAGCCTTGTCAAAAGTGCCGCCTATCCCCACGCCCACGATTATAGGAGGACAAGGGTTCGGCCCTGCATTTTTCACGGTTTCCACCACGAATTTTTTTATTCCCTCAATGCCGTCGGCAGGCACTAACATTTTGATAGCGCTCATATTTTCACTGCCGAAGCCCTTTGGAGCCACGGTGATTTTCAGCCCGTCGCCCTTGACTATGTCATAATAAATCATAGCCGGAGTGTTGTCCTTGGTGTTCACACGGCGAAGTGGGTCAGCCACGCAGCTATTTCGCAGATAGCCGTCCTTATAGCCTTGGCGCACGCCCTCGTTTATAGCGTCCTCCAAACAGCCCTCCACAAAGACCTCCTGTCCAATTTCAATAAATACACAGGCGAGCCCGGTGTCTTGACAGATTGCCACCTGATTTTTTGCCGCCAATTGATAGTTTGCCACCAAGAGCTCAAGAGTGTTTTTTGCAGGCAGATAATCCTCGTGCTCAATGGAAAAATCAATCGCCTTGCACACGTCCTTTGGCAGGTGTACGTTTGCATCAATGCACAGCTCCCTCACCGCCTTAGTGATTTTTTCAGCGTCAACAGTTCTCATTCAATCGTTTCCCTTTCAATAAATTTAAAACAACATTTTTCGATTTCACTTATGTTTTATAAGGTATATACTTATAATAGCGCAATAAAAATATAGTGTCAATAGAGTTTCACTTTTATTAGACTTTTGCATAAAAATATTATATAATATATATATACTTTTACGAAGAGGAAATGAAAATGAACTATAATGTTATGTCCACCGTAGTTAAAGCGGTGCTTGCCAGAACGGACAAAGATCCTGTAATCATCGCCATTGACGGCCCCAGCGCCGGCGGAAAAACCGCCATTGCAAAGAGCATAAGCGACGAGTACGACTGCAATGTCTTCCATATGGACGACTTTTTTCTCACCCCAGAGCGGAAAACTCAGGAGCGACTTGCCACCCCCGGCGGAAATGTGGACTATGAGCGCTTTGAAGAGCAGGTTATGAAAAATTTGCTGGGAAAAGAACCTTTTACCTATGATATTTACAGCTGTAAAACCGGGGAAAGCGTCAAAAGCGATGTAATTTTGCCAAAGAGGCTGAACATCGTGGAGGGCGTTTATAGTATGCACCCAGAGCTTATGAAATATTATGAGTACACCATATTTTTGGACGTGGAGCGCCCTGTACAATTAGAGAGAATTTTATCCCGCAGCAACGAAAATATGCTGGCGAAGTTCAAAAATGAGTGGATACCCTTGGAGGACGCTTATTTCAAAGCGTTCAACCTCCGTGCAAAGGGTGATTTTGCCCTGAACACCACCAAGATGTTTAAGTAAAAGGTGATTGTGAGACGAACACCACTTAGATGTGCAGATATCGGGTGATTTCGCTCTAAACACCACTAAGGTGTTTAAGTAAAAGATAAATTTGCCATATAAAATAAAACAGGTGTGCCTTTGCACACCTATTTTGGCTTAAAAAAATAAAAAGAGGAATTTTAAATGGGTTTTACAGAGCTGTTTTTTATAGCCGTGGGGCTATCTATGGACGCCTTTGCCGTAGCGCTGTGCAAAGGGCTGAATATGAAAAAGATAAATTTCCGCCACGGGGTGATAATCGCCCTGTTTTTCGGCACTTTTCAAGGGTTGATGCCCCTTTTGGGCTGGGCGGTGGGTATACAATTTGAAAGGTACATAACCGATTTTGACCACTGGATAGCCTTTGCCCTCCTGTGCTTTATCGGGATAAATATGGTGCGTGAGGCGCTGAAAAAAGATGAGGAAGAGTGCGAATATTGCGACACCCTCAATATAAAAGAGCTGACGGTTATGGCGGTTGCCACCAGCATTGATGCCCTTTCTGTGGGGGTAACCTTTGCCTTTTTGCCTGTGAAAATCCTCCCTGCCTGTGGCTTGATTGCCTTGACCACCTTCTGCCTTTCGCTTTTTGGGGTTGTGGTAGGGAACAAATTCGGGCTGAAATACAAAGAAAAAGCCGAGCTTTTCGGCGGCGGAGTGCTGATTTTAATCGGCTGTAAAATCTTGGCAGAACATTTAGGCTGGTTTTAATCCGCTGTTATGGTGATTTGCGGCGGAAAATATCTGCAAAATAAAAGCACGACATATTAAACTATCCCACTCACAAAGCAAACGCCCATGTCACACTAAACTTAGTCCACTCACATATCAAAAAGCTATGTGATATATTAAATTCAATCTAATATACTCTAATTTAGTCTACCCACAAAATAAAAATCACGTCATACTAAAAAACCAGCCATAAAGCAAAGACCTTCCCCATACTAAACCTATCCTATCCCAGTCTACTCACAAAGCAAACACCCATGCCACACTAAAACCAATCTACTCACATATCAAAAAACTATGTGGCATATTAAACCAATCTACACCCAAAATAAAACACCCACGTCACGCTAAACCCAGCCTACTCGCCTATCAAAAAACTATGTGGCATATTAAACCAATCTACACCCAAAATAAAACCACCACGTCACACTAAATTCTGTCCAACCAATCTACCCCAGTCTCCACCCAAAAGCACCCACGCCACACTAAACCCAATCCAACCAATCTATCCCAACCTCCACCCAAAACAAAGACCTCTAAGCATATTCACGTTAAGCTATCCGCCTAACAAAATATCTTAGAGGTCTTATTTATAACTCGCTGAAAATATGTCCCATTACATTAGCTTTTGAGCTAATAATCCATCTTCTTTTTCTTTCTTGAACGGAGGACGGTCAAGAGTATCAATGTTCCTAAGGCAATCACGAACAAAATCGGCATAAGCAGGCTGTTGCTCTTGGCGTTAAAAGAGCGAATTTCGCTCCAAGCCTTGTCAATCGCCGTGTTTATCTCGTCGGGCAGAACGGTGAAAACCTCTGTTTTTTCCATAACTTCCTTTGAGGGGTAGGCTACGGGGTTGCTCTTGCGCTCCTGGTCCAACATCTCATATGCGCCCATATTAGGGGTGGAATATCCCGTGGCATATGCGTTTGCCAGTGCCACGTCGGGCTGGCATAGGAAATTTATGTACATATGAGCAGCTTCTACGTTGGCGGCATCTTTCAAAATTACAACGCCGTCCACAAAGTAGTTTGTGCCCTCTTCAGGGATTGCAAAGCCCAAATCGGGGTTTTCTTCCATCATAGTGATAGCATCGCCTGCGTAATAAGGGGCAAGTGCCGCCTCTCCGCCGCCCATTTTATCAAAAATTTCATCGTTTACATAGGCTTGAACCACGCTCTTCTGAGCTTTCAAGTCCTCTTTTGCCACGTCGATATCAGCCTGTGTTTTTGGGTTGAGGGACAGCCCATTTTTAAGCAGTGAAATTGCAAAGGCATCACGGCTGTTGGCGAACATCAAGATGTTTCCGCTATACTCCTCGTCCCAGAGGATATCCCAGCTTGTGACAGGTTTTTGAACCATTGTTTTGTTGTAAACAATCCCCACCACGCCCCAAGTATATGGGACATAGAACTTGTTTTCCGGGTCAAATTCACTGTTTTTGTACACGTCGTCTATCTGCACTTTAAAGTTTGGAATGAGAGAAAAGTCCAAAGGCTGTAACATATCCTCGTTTATCATCTTGCCTATCATATAGTCTGATGGAATGACGATATCGTAATCTGCGCCGCCGCTTTTCAGCTTGGTGTACATCTCTTCATTGTTGGCATAGGTCTGATAATTTACCTTAATGCCTGTCTTTTCTTCAAAAGCCTTGTTCACGTTCATGGTGCCCTCTAAACCTAAGGACATATATTCTCCCCAGTTAAAGACGTTCAAGGTCATCTCTTTGCCCTTGAATTTTTCCCAGTCGTAATCATCGGCAAGTTTTTTTGCTTTTTCCATCTCAGGGTCAAGTTCCTGAGATATTGGGGCGGGGCTTATGAGCAATTTTTCCTGGGCGAACGCCGGCAAAACCGCTGACATAATCATAGTCATAACTATTGCGCCCACCAAAATCAAACTGATAATTTTTTTCATTTTCACTGATTATACCTCTTTCTTTACACGCTTGTTCTTCTCTTTGCGCAGGTCGTTAAAATTTATGGCAAGGAGCACAAGCAGGATTATAATGAACATAATTGTTGAAAGTGCATACATTTCCGGGCTGACTTTTTTCCTCGCCATTGAGTAAATCGCCACCGGAAGGGTCTGTGCGTGACCCGAGTTAAAGTAAGAAATTATAAAATCGTCTATTGAAAATGTTAGCGCCATTAAAAATCCCGTTATAATTCCCGGGCTTATCTCCGGCACCACCACCTTGAAAAACGCCTGCTGAGGGTTGCACCCTAAGTCCAGCGCCGCCTCGTACACCCTCATATCCATCTGCCTTATTTTTGGCAGAACCGAGAGTATAACGTAGGGCAAGTTAAAGGTGATATG
>JAVVVT010000123.1:0-5128 GCA_036652515.1 Oscillospiraceae bacterium | reverse complement strand
CACCGTTTATGGTCTTATACTGTGTCATAATATCCCCTGCAAAGAAGGTAGATGCCAGTGAGGTCTCTTTTATCATCATTATAAATTCGTTGCACAGCGCCGGCAATATATTTTTTACAGCCTGTGGGATAACCACCTTAAACATAGCCTGTTTTTCGCTAAGCCCCAGACAGCGAGCTGCCTCCATCTGTCCTATATCCACCGCATCAATTCCGGCACGAAAAATCTCTGAGACATAAGCGGCACTGTTGCAGATGAGCGCCAGGGATATGGACTGAAATTTTGTCAAGGGCAGAATTGTGGTAACGAAAAAATAGAACAGATACAACTGCAAAAGTATAGGCGTGCCACGGACAATTTCTATATAGGCGGAGGCGATGAAAGAAAAGGGCTTAAATTTGCCTATTGAAAATTCCGAGCGCTTCATAGTGGTCAATATCATTCCGAATATCACACCGCCTAAAACAGCTATCGCCGAGAACTCCAAGGTCACTCCCACGCCTTTGATAAATAACATTCCGTATTTTGAAAGAATTTCTAAAATGTTGGCTAAGATAGTCACGTTAACTCCTTTGTAGAATTAAGGGCAACTGTATGTCGCCCCATATTCTTATCTTATTATTCTGCTTTGATTCCCAGTGTGTCGCACAGAGCTCTTGCATCTGCTATCCACTGAACATATTTATCCTCTTCTTTTGCTTTGGCGATGGCTTTATTGATTTCTGCCACTAATTCAACCTCGCCCTTTTTAACAAGTGCTATATTTCCGTCGGACTCATACTCGAATTTGAAAGGTGCCATAGACAATTTATCATAGTTTTTGCAGTATTGTAAGCCTGTGTCATATGAGGAGGCAAGCCCGTCTATCTTGCCTGTCAAAAGCATCATAACGCCGTCTGTTATAGCTGAAATTGGCTCCATTGTAACATTTGCGGGGAGCTGTGCGGTGACTAAGTTCTGCTGTAAAGAGCCGTTTTGCGCTCCGATTATCTTGCCGTCAAAATCTTTTGCCTCTTTGTAAAGGTCTTTATTTTCTTTTAAAACGATGACGCCCTGTCCGCTCTCATCGTCGTTGCCCCAAGTGTAAAACTCACTACATTCCATATTTTTTTCTCTATCTGGGGTCTTGGCGTAACCTGAAACGCTGAAATCCACGTTGCCTGATGAAACCGCCGCTTGACAAGTGGAAAATTCCATCTGCTCTATTTTGAGCTCAACGCCCAGATATTCGGCGATATATTTTGCCAGCTCCACCTCGCAGCCCACCACGGAATCCTGACCTGTTTTATTTAAATCCACAAACTCATAAGGTCCAAAATCGGGACTGAGTGCCACCGTGATATAACCGTTTGCTTTGATTTCCTCCAATTTGTTGGCTGGTGCTTTGCCGGCGTTAGAGGCATCATCTTTCTTGGGGCTTGAACAAGCCACCAATGATGCGCTCATCGCCAAGGTCAATAAAATCGCAATAAACTTTTTCATAATATACTCTCTCCCATTAATTTTATAATTTGTTGTTTTTTGGTATGAGCCTATTGTACTCTCATTTTTATTCGTTGTCAACGTATATATATACAAATTCAAAAATTTGTCACTTTTTCTAAATGGGTGAAGAAAGCTTTATTTTTTTTAGGCATTTTAATTGTTAATTGTCTATTTCAAACATAAAATTTATCCTTTTCACCGCTTATTCAAGATTTATCAATTAAATATCCAATTTTTGTATATAAATATACAATATGTTTTGCATAAAAAATATCCTGCCGCCCTTTATAATAAAATATATCTTAGTGATAACTTTTACATTATATATAATGTAGATAAATGCCTCTTATCGATAATTATTATTAATAATCTCAAAAATATATTGCAAATGTGTCTTTCATATGATAAACTATGTGCAGTTAGCGTTCACTAACTCAAGTCTAAGTTAATATAATAATATAAATGATTTTTATGGAGGTATCACTTTTGAACAATACATATTCAGCTGCCCTTGGGGTGCTTATCCCTTTTGTGGGGACAGTTGCCGGCTCGGCGATGGTCTTTTTCTTAAAAGGCGAGATAAAACCTTTTGTGCAGAAGCTTCTTTTAGGCTTTGCAGCCGGAGTTATGATAGCCGCCTCTGTGTGGTCTTTATTAATTCCCGCCATTGAAATTTCCACTGAGCAGGGGCTGACCCCTTGGTTGCCACCGGCTGTCGGCTTTTTAGTTGGGATAGGATTTTTGCTGTTTTTAGACAAAGTTATCCCCCACCTTCACCTGGGTGGGAACACCCAAGAGGGTCCTAAATCGGGGCTTGGCAAGTCCACTATGCTGATTTTAGCGGTGACTTTGCACAATATCCCCGAGGGAATGGCTGTGGGCGTGGTCATAGCAGGTGCTCTTTCAGGGCAGAGCAGTGTGACTATGGCGGCGGCTTTGGCGCTTTCATTGGGTATAGCTTTACAGAATTTTCCCGAGGGTGCAATCATCTCAATGCCCCTTGCCAGCAATGGACTGGGGAAGAAAAAGTCCTTTATTTACGGCGCCTTATCAGGTGTGGTAGAGCCTATCGGGGCAGCTGTCACAATCGCAGTGACCAGCCTTGTGGTGCCTATTTTGCCATATATTTTATCTTTTGCAGCAGGCGCAATGATTTATGTGGTCTCCGATGAGCTAATTCCCGAGGCGCAGGAGGGCGAGCACTCAAATATTGGCACAGTGGGCGTGGCGCTGGGCTTTGTGATAATGATGATTTTAGACGTGGCTTTAGGATAGCCATTGACAGTGGGTTTTTTATCAAAATATCCATAAAATGCTGATTAAGGCATAGGCAAAAAGCTCTTAGGGTGACATTAAACCACTGATAAAAGCTTTAAAGTAAAAATATATCGTCAATAGAAAAACTTCTCAATGTGAGAACAAATCGCCAATAAAAGGCTCTAATTGAAAACAAACCACTGACAAAAAGCCTCTTAAATTAAAAACAAACCACCGATAAAAAGCCTCTTAAATTGACAACAAACCACCGAGAAAAAGCCTCTTAAATTAAAAACAAACCCCCGATAAAAGTTCTTAAATTAAAAACAAATCACCGATAAAAAGCCTCTTGAAAGGGACAATTTCGTCCTTAAATCAAGAGGTTTTTATTTTTTCGTTTATTATTTTACGGTTTTTTAAGTAGGCGCTTGATTAATTTTACCACCTCGTACCATAGCACGGAAACGGCGGCGATAGCAAATGTAATAAAAAGCTGACCTGCCGACAGGGGGGCAAGCTTTAAAAATCCGCACAGTGGGGTGTACATAATCAGGCACAGTCCGCCGATTGTCCCTAAGATAACCGACCACATAACCTTGTCTTTTATCAGTCTGAAAAATGATTGAATTGCAAAATCCACCTCAGAGCTGTTCACCTGCACCAAGAGCAAGTTTGCTATCATAATTATGGCAAGCCCCATTGTTCTTGCCAGCGACGGGTCTGCCGTTTTAGACATCACAAGGAAATATGTCCCAAAAGATGCCCCAAAAAGTACCAAACCTTGAGCAACACTCTTTAATAGCACGCCACCTGTGAGCAGTTTTTCTTTAGGGTCTCTTGGAGGGCGCTCCATAATATTTCTTTCCGCAGGTTGTCTTTCAAGCACGATTGAACAGGTGGGGTCAATAATCAGCTCCAACAAAACAACATGAAGGGGCAAAAGCAGTAGTGACGTGGGTTCAATACCCATAAGTGGCGCTAGTAAAGATGCAAATGCAATGGGGATATGAATGGTGAAAACATACCCCACCGCCTTTCGAATATTATCGTAAATGCGTCTGCCGTCACGGACGGTCTCAACTATGGTGGTGAAATTGTCGTCCATTAAAATCAGGTCCGCCGCCTCACGGGACACTTCACTGCCACGCTTTCCCATAGCGATGCCTATGTCGGCGTATTTAAGCGCCGGCGCATCGTTTACACCGTCCCCAGTCATAGCGACAATCTCGCCGTTCTCTTTAAACGCTTTGACTATCCTCATCTTGTGCTCAGGCACAACTCTTGAAAATATGCTTACATCTTTAACTCTATCCCTCAGCTCTTCATCGCTCATTTTAGAGATTTCATCGCCGGTGATAATATGCTGCGCATTGGGGATACCCACTTGTTTCGCTATGGCACAGGCGGTCACCCCATTGTCCCCCGTTATCATAACAACACGGATACCTGCCTTATTGCATCTGTCAATATCGGCTTTTACGCTCTCCCTCGGAGGGTCTGCAAGCCCAACTAAGCCCTTTAAATGCAGGGTGCAATCGCTTAACTGACCCGGGATATCCTCTATACTGCCAATACTTTCATCTGCCACAGCTATGATACGCAAGCCGGATTCCGACATTTTCAGCGCCTTATTTTGGGCGGTTGCTCTGTCTTCTTCGCTCATAATACACAGGGGTAAAATGCTCTCGGGGGAGCCTTTTGCCGCAATTATAATCTCCTCTCCCCTGTGCCAAACGTGACCCATCATTTTACTTTCATTGGTGAAAGAATACTCGCTGACCAGCTCCCCCGAAAATAAATCTTCCCTATTTATTCCTATCTTTTCGCAGTGGGAGAGCATAGCTTTTTCCATAGGGTCATAGGCATCTGTCTCGCACGCCATACCCATAATTTTGCACAGGTCATAGCTGTCATCGCCCTTTTGCCAAGTTTCCTGCACTGTCATTTGGTTCATAGTGATAGTGCCTGTTTTGTCCACGCAAAGCACCGATATAGCCCCTAAAGTCTCCACCGACGGGAGTTTTCTCACCAGAGAATTTTTCTTGGCAAGCCTCCACGCCCCCATAGACAAAAACACTGTGAGGATAACGGGAAATTCTTCCGGTATCATCGCCATAGCCAGTGTTATACCGGACAACACGCTCTCAATGAGCCTCTCCCCAAAGGAATGGTCTGGAATATTAGCCCAAGTGATTGCCCCCACCGACAAAAACAGCAAGGCGGCGATGATTGCGCACATCTTTACAAGGCTGCCCGTCTGCTTTTGCAAAGGGGTGTCCTCCTGAGGCGCTGTTGCCACGTCGGTGCCGATTTTGCCGTACTCGGTTAGTGCGCCGATTTTATCAACCTGTATGTAGCCGCTGCCTTGAATGACCAAAGTGCCTGC
>JAVVVT010000122.1:0-5211 GCA_036652515.1 Oscillospiraceae bacterium | reverse complement strand
CGAAAATTTCTCGCTGCGCTGTCTCCACCTCGGTCTCATTATTTTCAACGTGACCTTTTGGGAAAGACCAATGCCCGCCGTTTATATTTTTTATCAGCAATATTTTCGGCTCAGTGGCATCATCTCTGAATACGACAGCTCCGCAAGATTTTTCTTTTTTCATAATTCACCTATACCCATAAATTACTCGTATTTTATCATATAATATATTTTTTTGCAATATTTCACAGTAAAATCAGTGTGTAAAGTAGTTTGGCATTACATAATTTTATGTGATAATTTAAAATTTCATCTTCTCAATTCTATCAAAGCACTCTTTCAGCTTTTGGATTGAAACGGTACAGGAAATTCTTATATGATATTCTCCGCTTTCGCCGAAAGCTCTGCCCGGAATAACCCTGACGTGGCAGTCTTCCATCAGCTTTTTGGCAAATTGTGAGCTGGTCAATCCCGTTTTTTTAATTGAGGGGAAAAGATAAAAGCTCCCGCTCACAGGCAAGATATCCATAAAAGGGATTTGACAGCACCGCATATAGGCATATTCCACCCTTTGTTTAAAGGTGTCCACTATCCCCTGTTCAATCTCATCATAGTGCAAAATCCCGTGGAGCGCCGCACGCTGAGATATGGAGGGGGCGGTGTATACAACGTTTTCGTTTATGCCTTGAATTGCCCTTATTATGTAATCTGGGGCGATGATATTTCCAACACGGAAACCTGTCATCACAAAATTTTTAGAAAAACTGTTTATGGTTATAGTCCTATCCCTCATATTGGGGTATGAACATATGGGCATAAATTTTTGAGTGTAATCAAATGATGTGTAAATATCATCTGCCACCACAACTATATCATATTTTTTTGCAAAATCGGAGAGCTTATTTAAGGTATCTTTTGTATAACAAATCCCTGTGGGGTTATTGGGGGTATTAATTATAATAGCCTTGGTCCTTTCGCTCACTGCATTGTCTAACTCTGTAAAATCGATTTGAAAATTATTTTCCATTGACGTTTTAACGAATACAGGCACGCCTCCTGCCATTTTAACCTGAGACGGGTAAGGGAAAAAGAAGGGCTCGATTATTATAACTTCATCACCCTCATCTAAAATCGCCTGCATAGTCAAATACATAGCAACGCTTCCTGCTGTGGAAACAAAGACTTCCCTGTCGGGAATATCCATATCATAACGCTTTTTATAAAAAGAACAAATCGCCTCACGCAATTCAGGATATCCACGGGAGTCCGTATATTTTGTATGCCCTGCCAAAGCATCTTTGAACGCCTCATTGATGATGATTTCCGGAGTGGTGATATCCGGGTCACCTATGCTCAAATTTATTAAATCGTCATAGCGCACCGCCACATCTCCGCTGGTCTGTTCATCTATCACAGAATCTCTGTATTTCTTTGATAAAAATTTGTAGCTCATATCATTCCCTCTATTTTAATCAATTCATTTAAGGTGGAGAGCACTAACTTTCCAATCTTTGGGAAAGCTCTTCCCATTCGTCCATCAAGGCGTCCATTTTCTGCTTTGAAGCGTCCATATTTGTCCATAATGCACTCATTTTTTCAGGGTCTGTGGTTATCTGTGGATTTTGCATATCCTCTTCCAGCCCATTTATAATCAGCTGCAAGCTGTCCACATCACGCTCACATTCTCTTAGGCGCAAACGGTCTTGTGCAGACTGTCGCCGCTGCTCTTTTTGGTTGATTGCCACATTTGGTCTGTCGTCTTTTTCCTCTTTTATTTCTTTGACGTGTGAGTTAAATCCCTGCGCTGTTCTCTTCGCCATAAAATCATCAAAATTTTCATAGAACACACCCTCGCCTCGCTCTAAGTTCATAATTGGGCAAGAGAGGCTTGACATAAGAAACCTGTCGTGGGTCACAATCAAAATAGTGCCCTCATATTCCATAAGGGCGTTTGTTATCGCCTCACGCATATATATGTCCAAATGGTTTGTGGGCTCGTCCAAGAAAAGCAGATTTGCACGGTCAAGGCTTATTTCGCAAAACCTCAGCCTTGCACGCTCACCGCCTGAAAGCGCCGAACAACTTTTAAAAACGTCTT
Source organism: Oscillospiraceae bacterium (assembly GCA_036652515.1). Classification (GTDB taxonomy): domain Bacteria; phylum Bacillota; class Clostridia; order Oscillospirales; family Ruminococcaceae; genus RGIG3102. Next base: position 3,134 of record JAVVVT010000122.1, on the reverse strand, counting down.
CTCCACGGTAGCCAAAACGTGCTAAATAACTGCGCACTTCAAGCTCCGTCCACTTGGGGCGAAGAGACCAAATATTGTCGATGACCCTGTTGCCGTGGACTGAAATATGTTGGTCAAAAATCGCAGGCTTTGCGCCCATTCCAAACCTTATTTTTCCGCTTTGAGGTCTTAATCGTCCTGTGATTGTGCTTAAAAGCGTGGTCTTTCCCGTGCCGTTTGCCCCGGCTATAATTAGCCTTTGTCCACGCTTAATTTGTAAATTCAAATTGTTGATTAAAACTTTTCCCCCTGCCACTACCGTGAGATTATCGATTGTGAGAATTTCATCGTATGGCTTTACATCAAATTCAAAATTAAATTTTAAAGGGGTTCTGATTGCCCGTGGCTTTTCAGTCATATCCATTTTTTCCAATTGTTTGCGACGTGACTGCGCCATCTTGGTGGTGGAGGCTCGCACTAAGTTTTTATCTACATATTCTTGAAGTTTTGCAGCTTTTTCTATATCAGCCTCATATTGCTTTTGCTGCAATTTCTGCTTTTCTTCTTTTTGTCTTGTAAAAGCCGTGTAATTGCCGTGGTATTCGTAAAGACGTGTGTCTTCAACTTCCCAAATTTTCTTTGCAATTTTATCAAGGAAAAATCTGTCGTGGCTGACGGCGATAATTCCGCCTTTATAGCCCAGCAAATAATCCTCCAGCCAGACAAGCGTATCAAAATCTAAGTGGTTGGTGGGCTCATCTAAAATTAAGATGTCGGGGTTTTCCAGCAAAAGCTTTGCTAAATTCAAGCGAGTTCTCTCCCCACCTGAAAGCACTTTCACTTCTTTTGTGTATTCAAGCTCAGAAAATCCCATACCGCTCAACATCTTTTTAATCACAAAGTCCGTGTTGTACCCGTCCTTGGAATATATTAAATTTTGAAGCTGATGATGTTTTTCAATCAAGGCGGCATCTTCCGGTGCGCTCACTAATTTTTCCTCGATTTTGGCACATTCATCTATCGCTTTGAATACATCATCATAGACGGTTTGCATCTCTTTGTATATGGTATTTGTCAGACAAAGCCCGTCCATCTGCTTTAGGTAACCCACAGTTACATTGTCGGCGAAGACGATATCGCCCTGGTCATTTTCAATATTTCCCATAAGCATATTGAGCAGCGTGGTCTTGCCTGCGCCGTTCTCGCCTATGATACCAATTTTGTCATTGTCGTTTACCACCGCAGTTATGCTTTGCAATATCACATCTATGCCGTAGCTTTTCCCCACATTTTCAAGGGTAATTAACATTTTTCCTCCTTGGAGATTGAGGCAAGTTTTGCCTTTGTAAGTTTGATTAGCTCGTCAAGAGGCACTTCAACCTGCTTGCCGATTTTGCCTGCTGAAAATATAATCATCTCAAAATCCTTTGCGCTTTCGTCTATATAAGTCGGAAATAATTTTTTCATAGCAATAGGGCTGCAACCGCCTTTAATATATCCCGTGGTGGGAAGTATATCTTTGACATTTATCATCTCCACAGATTTTTGAGCGCTGACCTTTGCCGCTTTTTTTAAATCCAACTCCTGTGCCACCGGCAAGACAAAAACGCAGTTGCCATCTGTACCCTTGCACACAAGGGTTTTAAACACCTGGCTAACCGGTTTGTTTATGATTTTTGCCACGGTAACCCCGTCCATAAAGCCATTATTTTCGTACTCATAGCTATTGTGTGAGATTTTATTTTTGTCCAAAAGCTTTTCAACTATTGTCTTTTGAGTTTTCATTTTATCAATATCCTAATTAAATATTGGCATTATTCTGCCGTTCACTACGTCCACAAGCCCCTTGTCGGTAATTTTCACGTCCATAGACACAGGCAAACAGGTGGTGGCAAAGCTCATAACAGGGTTGTAATGGAAGTATCCCAGTTGCCTCATTGCGTTTTCAACTTCCTCTACGCTCTTGGCGACCACATAGGGATTTTCTTCACTCATCAATCCGCACACCTCTAATACACACTGGGCTATAACTGTGCCGTCTTTGACCACACATAGTCCGCCCTTGTTGTTAATCACGGTGTTTGCCGCCAGTGCCATATCCTCGTTGTTGTCCCCCAAGACCAAAAGGTTGTGGTGGTCGTGAGCGTAACTGCTTGCCACAGCGCCCTTGATGAGGCAATCGCCGGTAGCTATGCACCCTGCGATATTTCCGTTTTTGCCGTGGCGTTCAATCACCATAATCTTATCGGTATTTTCATCTAAGACCAATTTACCGTCTTTAGCTTTTAATGTTTTGGTGACTTTTTCTGTCCTGGTAAAATCACGGTCTACCCGCAGACCATTGACGCTGACCTCGCCGTTTTCCACAGGGGTGGCAATGTCAAAGCTTGAGGGAGACACTTCGCTCAGTTTCATTGTCTCATAAAATTCTTGCTTAAATGCCTTTTCTTTTTCGAAGCTGTTCCCTATGGATTTATCAAAAACCACCCTGCCATTTTTATAGGTTTGCAGTGGTTTTATCTCCTCTAACCTGTCTAAAATACAAAAATCAGCCAGCAGTCCGGGCATAATTTGACCTCGGTCATAAAGGCGCATACGTTTTGCCGGTGTTGCGCTGGCGCAGTAAATTGCCTTTTCAAAGGGGAGCCCGCACTTTACCATTTCACAGACCACGTCGTTTAGATGTCCGTGATTTATTAAGTTGCTGGGGGTCACATCGTCGGTGACGATAGCGACATTTTCATAAAGACGGTTCTCTTCAATCATTTTGGCTATTTCGGGTTTTGCCATCTTGTGCTGAACTTGAAAAATCATACCGTTGAACACCCTTTGAAAGAAAGCCTCTGTGTCGTGTTCTGTATGGTCAGAGCCGATACCTGTGTACACATATTGGTTTAATTTTTCGCCGATTATCTTAGGGCAATGACCCTCTAAAGGCATTGCAGGACGGTTTTCTTTAAGGTATCTAACAAACTGATTTTGCTTGTCATTGGGGTCTGACAATATTTTATTTGTGTTCATAACTTCGCCCAGGCAAACCACTTCCTTGTGTTTTATGAGCTCTTTTAATTGGTCAAGCTCAATGACTGCGCCTGTGGTTTCAAACTCGGCACTGGTGGAGGGGACACTGCTGGGAACAGCGTAAAAAATATCCA
>JAVVVT010000121.1:0-5222 GCA_036652515.1 Oscillospiraceae bacterium | reverse complement strand
TTACCCAGGGGCTTGAAGGCTCCATAAGCACCTCTGACAGTATGAAAAGCCGAGGGTATGGGGAAAATAAAAGGACCTCTTTTTCTATCTATCACCTCACCTCTTTTGATAAAACCATTATGGTTTTACAGCTGATACTAACTCTCTTTGGCGCAGTTTTCGGCTTTGTCTTTGCCACAAAGTTAGAGGCGTTCCCCCGTTTAATCCTGCCCCCACCTGATTTTAAGGCTGTCATCAGCCTTGTAAGTTACATATCACTTATGCTTTTACCCACCGTGACAAGCTTGATAAAGGAGATAAAATGGCACTTTTCCATATCGAAAATTTGAATTTTTCTTACCCCGAGAGCGAGAGGAAAGCCCTCTGTGACATAAACCTTGACATTGAGCAAGGGGAATATTTAGTGGTGTTCGGGCAGAGCGGCAGCGGAAAATCCACCCTTTTAAAACACCTCAAACCCTCCCTCACCCCCTTTGGGCAGATGAGTGGCGAGATTGTTTTTGCAGGGGAAAATCTGCTGAACTGTCCCCTCAAAGTGACATCGGCGCAGATAGGCTTTGTAATGCAAAATTTAGACGGGCAAATCGTCACCGATAAGGTCTGGCACGAGCTTGCTTTCGGTCTTGAAAACTTAGGCACGCCCCAGGGAGAAATGCGCCTGAGAGTAGCTGAAATGGCGAATTTCTTCGGCATTGAAAAGCTTTTCCACAGCGATGTAAACACCCTTTCAGGCGGTCAAAAACAGCTTTTAAATTTGGCGTCAATAATGGTTATGCAGCCCAAAGTGCTCATCTTAGATGAGCCCACCTCCCAGCTTGACCCCATAGCCGCAGTGGATTTTTTAAACACCGTAAAAAGGATAAATTTAGAGCTTGGCACCACGGTAATCATCTCCGAGCACCGTTTGGAGGCGGTTTTCGCCCATGCTGACAGGGTGATTTTTATGGAAAATGGGCGGATTGCCACCCAGGACAGCCCACGCAGGGTGGGAGAATTTTTGTTTAAAACCAAGGACGATATGTTCTGCGCCCTACCCAGCCCGATGCAAATTTTTTATGGTATGGGCGGTGGCAATTCCTCCCCTTTATCCGTGAAAGAGTGCCGTGATTGGTTTAAAAAATCCCTGTTTTCAAATAGAGAAATAAAGCAAACCTCCCTTGAAAAAACCGCCGAAAGCGCCTTTGAAGAAATCGCCATAGAGCTGAAAGACCTTTGGTTCAGATACGAAAAAGAGGGCGAGGATATCTTAAAAAATGTAAATTTACAGGTGCCAAAGGGCAGTTTATTTTCAATTGTAGGGGGCAACGGCGCCGGCAAAACCACCCTTCTCAAGGCTATCTGCGGTATAAACAAAGCTTACAGCGGCAAGGTGCTCATCAATTCCTCCCCCATAAAAAAATACCGAGCCGAAATAAATAAACTTTCTATGCTCCCCCAAGACCCCACCACAATCTTCGCTTATAACAACGTTTTGCAGGAGCTCACCGAGATGTTGACGGGGGCGGATAAAGAAAAACAGGATTTTGAAATACAAAATATCTGCTCACTTTGCCAAATAGAAGATTTATTATTCAGTCACCCCTTTGATTTGTCCGGCGGTGAGCAACAGCGTGTGGCATTAGCAAAAATTTTGCTCACAAAGCCGGAAATATTGCTTTTAGACGAGCCCACAAAGGGTATGGACAGCTTATTTAAAAAGAAATTTGCCAAGATTTTAAAGGATTTGACCGACCAAAAGGTCACCGTGCTGCTGATTTCCCACGATGTGGAATTTTGCGCCCAATATTCTGATTTGGTAGGTATGTTTTTTGACGGCGGAGTGCTTTGCACCTTGCCCCCCCGAGAGTTTTTCTCTCAAAACAGCTTTTACACCACAGCCGCCAGCCGCATAAGCCGAAATTTTTTTAAAGACACAATAACAAATGAAGAGGTAATAGAGTTATGCAAAATAAATCTAAATTAAGAAGCGCTTTGACCTGGATATTTATGCTCGCCTGTCTGCCCGTCGCCATATACTTTTCACGCTTTACAGGGGAGAGACAGTTTTACATATCGGCGTTTATCTGTATCATCTTGTCCTTGGTGGCGGTTTTTATCTCTTATGAAAATCAAAAGCCCGACCTCAGGCAGATGTCCCTATTGGCGGTTCTGTCCGCCGTGGCAATCGCTGGCAGAATAGGTTTTGCCGCCGTCCCTTTTATAAAACCCTTAGGGGCAATAGTCATCATCACAGGGGCGGTATTGGGGGCTCAAGCCGGCTTTTTGTGCGGTGCCGTCAGCTGTCTTATCTCTAATTTTATGTTTGGACAAGGGCCGTGGACGGTGTGGCAGATGGTAGCTTTCGGCTTGATGGGCGCTTTGTCGGGGCTTATATTCTATGGCAGAGAGAAAATTTTAAATCGCTGGGCGCTGTCTATTTTCGGCTTTGTATCATATATTCTCATCACGGGTCCCATACTTGATTTAAGCGGAATGTTACTCTTCCCGGGCTTTGGCACAGCCTCTTCCCTACTTTTGGCAGGGCTGCCTATAAACGCCGTGAGCGGTGCCTCCACCTTTGTTTTCCTCTTGATTTTAGCCCAGCCAATCATAAACAAATTACAGCGGATAATAAAAAAGTTCGGCATAAATTCAGGGAATTAAGATGGAATTAAAAGACTGTCACCCATTTTTAAGCCTATCTTTTATCTCTTTTGCCTTTTTTTTCACCCTTTGTTTCAGCCACCCGGGCTACATCGCCTGTGGGTATCTTTGCGCCGGCGCCTGTTGCTTTATGGCTTATGGCAAAAGGGCTTTGATTTTTCAATTTTTTATAACTCTAATCGCCGTGATATCTGCGTTTTTATACGCTTACTCCCACCATTTCGGCACTGTGAATATCATTATAAACATAGCTGAAAATCAGTTCACCTTAGAGGCTTTTTGCTACGGCATAAGCCTTTATTTTCGTTTGTTAATCGCCTGCCTTTGGATATTGTATTTTTACAGCGTATTTTCTGCGGACAAAGTGGTCTATGTCACAGGCAGATTTTGCCCTAAAATTTCTCTTTTTCTGTGCACCCTATTTCGCATATTGCCATTATCTAAGGAGAAATTTTCCGCAAATTTTTTAGTTAGGCGACATATTTGCCTGCCTCATAAACACTTTTTCGGCTTGTTATTTGAGATTTTTAAGAGCCTATCCATAACCGTCAGCTATATTTTGGATTGTCTTTTACAAAGCAAATCCGTGGCAAACAGCCGTGGCTATCTGCTGCCAAATAAGAGCAAATTTTCAATTTTTCAATTTTATAACCGTGAGCGCACCCTCTCGCTAATCATATTTTTTACAGCGAGTGTGTGCAGCTCTGCTTTGTTTTTACAGCAGGGGAGCATAAAGTATAACCCCTATATGGTCTTCCCCGTTCACTCTGCTTTCTGGTTTATTTTTCTGATTTGCTATATGTTTTTCTGTCTCATACCTATTTTTTTAAAAATCAGCTATTCTTTCACCCATAATATCTGTGTTTAACAGGATAATTGTATTTTTGCTTATTATTTTTGTTGACAATATACAAAAAAGTTAATATAATAAAGGAGTGGTTATAATTTTTTTGTGGTCATAATAGCGATATCTTTTGTTGTGATATTCTATTTTTGTTATTTACACCCACATAAAATCACGAAATATATAGCCTTTACAAAGCATTGACAGCGGTGGCAACATCTTTTATAGTGGAGATACAATTGATGAGATTATCCAAAACAGTTCTAATAATTGACGACAACACCATAAATCGGCAAATCCTCAGCAAGATACTGGCAGGTGATTACAATGTAATAACTGCAAAAGATGGTTTTGAGGGTCTTGAAATATTAAAGCAATACGGCAAGGTAATTGCCGCCGTAATGCTTGATTTGGTTATGCCAAAACTTGACGGGTATGGTTTCTTGCAAAAGAAATCCACTATGCCCGAGTTTGATGACATTCCAGTCATCGTCACCACCAGCGAGAACGCCCCCGAAAATGAAATCAGCACGCTCAAATCAGGCGCTTGGGATTTTGTCAGCAAGCCCTATCACCCCGACATCATAAAAGCTCGCCTTGACAACGTAATCGCCCGCAGCCAGTTGAGCGCTTTTGAGCAGTTAAAATATTTGGCTGAGTACGACACCTTGACCGGGATTTTCAACAAGACCAAGCTGTTCTCCCAGACAGAAAAAATCTTAGAGCTGAATAAAGATACAAAATTTATGGCTATGCGCTTTGATATAAATCGTTTTGGACTGGTGAACTCATTTTACGGTTTTGAAAAAGGTGACAGCCTTTTAAAGTATTTGGCTAACTGTTTTACATCTTATTTACAAAAATATCCGGTCTGTGTCTATGGCAGGATTGAGGGCGATGTTTTTGGGGTCTGTATCCCCTACACAGGGCAAGAGGTAATAGATGAAATTATAGAAAATTCAAAACAGGCTGTAAAAGCCTTTAATTTAGATTTTGATATGGTTATCACCTTTGGCATTTACATAATTGAGGACCATTCTATGCCCGCCCATTTGATTTTTGACAGGGCAACTTTGGCATCAAAGGAATGTAAGGGAAATTATGTGAACAGCTATGCCATATTCAACCGTGAAATGCAGCAAAAAATCGAGGCTGAACAGGAGATAACCAATGAGATGAACGAGGCGCTCTTGAACGGTCAATTCGTCGTTTATTATCAGCCTAAATATGATTTAAAAAGCGGAAACATTGCCGGCTCTGAAGCCTTGGTGCGCTGGCTACACCCTATAAAAGGGCTGATTTCTCCGGCAGACTTTATCCCTATTTTCGAGCATAACGGCTTTATCTCCAAGTTAGATGCCTATGTTTGGGAGAGCGTTTGCAAGCAGCAGCGGAAATGGCTGGACGATGGCACTTCAGATTTGCCCGTGTCGGTGAACGTCTCAAGGATAAACCTCTACAACCCCAAAATAACCGAAATAATAGAGGGCTTGACCAAAAAATACAAAATACCCCTAGAAATATTTAATTTAGAGATAACCGAGAGCGTATACGCTGAAAGCCAAATTGCCTTGGCAAACACCATAGCTGAGCTGCACAGCAAGGGCTTCTCTGTGTTTATGGACGATTTTGGCAGTGGCTACTCCTCGCTGAACACCCTTAAAAGCCTTGAATTTGACGTGTTAAAGATAGATATGAAGTTCCTTTCAGAGGAGTCCACTTCACGCCGCAGCCG
>JAVVVT010000120.1:0-5234 GCA_036652515.1 Oscillospiraceae bacterium | reverse complement strand
GGGGTCTTTTTATTAATTATTTAAGAATTGTTCATATTGATTTATATATGAAATATTTCACTGCAAAAACCTGTTTTACCCTAAAAATCAATCTTATAAATCTTTCTTTTCAATCCTTGTTACACCGCTCATATAAGGTACAAGCACTTCAGGGACTGTTATTGAGCCGTCCTCATTCTGGTAATTCTCGATTATGGCAGCCGTTGTTCTGCCGATAGCAAGACCTGAACCATTCAAAGTATGGATAAGCTGTGCCTTGTCGCCCTGGTCGTTCTTGTAGCGAATTGACATTCTTCTCGCCTGATAGTCAGTAAAGTTTGAGCAAGATGAAATTTCTTTATAAGCGTTATAGCTTGGCAACCAAACTTCAATATCATAAGTTTTAGCGCTTGAAAAGCCCATATCACCTGCGCAAAGTGCAATTACTCTGTACGGCAAGCCCAAAAGCTGCAAAGCGTGCTCCGCATTGCCTGTCAATGTCTCAAGCTCTGCCCATGACTGGTCAGGTCTTGCAAATTTGACCATCTCAACTTTGTTGAACTCGTGTTGGCGAATAAGACCTCTTGTATCACGGCCGGCTGATCCTGCCTCTGCTCTAAAACAAGCTGAATATGCGCAATATTTGTATGGCAATTTAGAACCATCAAGTATTTCATCTCTGTGGTAGTTTGTAACAGGGACTTCAGCTGTGGGGATAAGGTACCAATCTTCGCCCTCAATTTTGTACATATCCTCTTGGAATTTAGGAAGTTGACCTGTACCTCTCATTGAATCGCCATTTGCGATAAACGGAGGGAACATCTCGGTGTAGCCGTGCTGTGTTGTGTGCAAGTCAAGATAAAAGTTAAATATACTTCTCTCAAGTCTTGAACCTAAGCCTTTGTAGAAGTGGAAACGAGCGCCTGTCACCTTTGCGGCACGTTCAGGGTCAAGAATATCCAAATCTTTGCCTATTTCCCAGTGAGGTTTAGCCTCAAAGCCAAAATTCCTTGGGGTGCCCCATTTTCTGATTTCCACATTGTCCACGTCGGTCAATCCGTCAGGAACAGTGACATCAGGGGTGTTTGGAATCATCAAGAGCAACTCTTCCTGCAATTTTTCAAGGCGGGCAACCTCTTGAACGTCAACTTTGAACTCATCAGCCAAATTATTAATCTCTTCCATCAGCTCTGATACATCTTTTCCCTCTTTTTTATACTGTGGGATAAGCTTTGAGTCCATATTCTGCTTTGCCTTTACCGTGTCAACCTTGCTTGCAAGATTGCGGCGGTCCTCATCGACCTTTATAACTTCATCGATTTTATCGGAGTAATCAACTCCTCTGCGTTTCAATGCGTCTTTTACTTCCTGTGTGTTTTCTCTGATGCGTTTAATGTCTAACATAATAAAAACTCCTTTTAATTTTTTTCAAGTAATTTAGCCAGTTCCATCAACTGTTCCTGACTATTGAATGTGATATTTAAGCTCCCTTTTCCGTCTTTATAACTAATTCTAACGGGGGTGCCGTGGATTTCGCTCAAGGCAATTTCAACTTCTTTGATTATTGATGGCACTCTGAGCTGTTTTTCTTGTTTGGGCTGTTTTTGCATAGATTTTGCCAAAAGTTCGCACTGGCGCACCGATAAACCCTTGCTGGCGGTTATTTTGGCAAGCTCGGTTTGATGTTTTTCATCTGAAAGAGATAAAATAACCTTTGCATGACCCAAACTTATGTTGTTTTGCTTGACCAATTCAAGCACTTCAGGCGGTAAATTTAAAATTCTAAGGCTGTTTGCCACACTGGAACGTGGTATAGAAAGCTTTTTGCTGATTTCATCTTGAGTTAAGCTGAAACTCTCCATCAAACTTTTATATCCCAATGCGATTTCAACCGCATCAAGATCCTCTCTTTGCAAGTTTTCAATAAGGGCAATTTCTTTTGCCGCCTGGGAGGAAACGTCCTTAACAATGGCGGGTATATCCGTAAGTCCTGCCATTCTTGCCGCTCGAAATCGTCTTTCTCCGGCAATTATTGTATATCTGCCCACACCGCTTGGCATGAGCACGATTGGTTGCAGTACGCCGTGTTCTATTATGGACCGACTTAGCTGCTCAAGGCTTTCTTGTTCAAAGCTCTTGCGAGGTTGATACGGGTCAACATCTATGTCCGATAAATTTATGTTGGATGCCGAGGCATCCGATATTTGCTGTTCGCTGGTTAGGAATAACGAATCCAGCCCTCTCCCCAATCCAGTATTTTTCTTTGCCATAGGCATCTCTCCTTTTCAGTGTATTGCCATCGCCTTTTTAAGGGGAAAGCATTATTTTAAGGCGATTTGCCTTAAAATCTATGTGAACAGTGTACCATATTGTTCTTTGCTCTGCAACACCGCAGTTGTATCAGCTTTTAAAAGATATTTTTTGATATTTTCTTATAAAAGCACTCAATTTCTATGATTTTATAAGAAAACCAACCTTTGAAAAAAGAAATCGCCTAATATTTTCAACATTTTCTCTCATCTGTCTTTTACTACCCTATGGCACGCCCTATCCATTATATCAGCTATTATTGTAACATCAACCTGTCTTTAATACAATAATAACAATCCTTTTCGCCTATTTCTATCTTTTATTTTGAGAAATAAGCTCTTTTGCCAGCTGTTCATAGCTTTGTGCGCCTTTGGAGACCGGGTCATAAAAATTTATTGGCTGTCCATAGCTTGGCGCCTCCGACAATCTGACATTTCGGGGAATTGTGGTCTTATAAACCTTGTTCGGGAAGTATTTTTTCACTTCGTCTACCACCTGCAAGGTCAAATTAAGCCTTGGGTCATACATTGTGAGCAAAACGCCCTCTATGTCGATATATTTGTTGTAGTGCTGTTTTACCAGCCTTATGGTGTTCATAAGCTCCGATAAGCCCTCCAATGCAAAAAATTCGCACTGAATTGGCACTAAAACCGTATCCGCAGCACTCAAAGCGTTGATTGTAAGCAAATCCAGCGCCGGAGGACAGTCAATAAATATAAAATCGTACACTTCATTTACTTTATTCAAAGCACTGCGCAGACGAGCGTGACGATTTTCCATTGACACAAGCTCTACCCCTGCCCCTGAAAGCCTTATGGTTGAGGGCAAGACGTCCACCTTGTATTGAGTTTTGACGATGGCACTTTTTATCTCCCCGTCCCCCAAAATCACGCTGTATGTGCTATGTTCCAAATTCTTTTTTGATATTCCAAAGCTGGAGGTAGTATTTCCCTGAGGGTCTAAGTCGACCAGCAAGACACGCTTGCCTAAAGCGCCCACGTTGGAGGCTAAATTGACAGCTGTGGTGGTTTTACCCACTCCGCCTTTTTGATTTGCTACCGCTATAACTTTTGCCAAGAAATTCACCTCATCAAGCTTATAATATTTTATAAGTGTCACTGTATTGTAAAAAAGCCTTTATTAATATGATTTTATCATTTTTACTGTGCCGTTTACATCACACTGCCGTTATAAGCATTACCCCACTGCCCATTTAGTCTGTGCAATTAATGCTATGGATTTATTGTATCACACTTTCTTATATTTTTAAAGTGAAAAATTAAAAAAGTTCCACATAGAACATTTTTGTCCTCTATTTGAAGATAATCATCATATTTTATATGGATATCACATTCGGATATCCATATAAATATAAGCTATCTCTTCTACCACTCCCTTAAAGCCTTTGGTAAACAAGTTCCACGTGGAACAAATACAGCACTCGGATTGCCTTCCAAGTGCTGTATTTGCAGTTTATTGAGTTGTAGAAATTATGTATTTAAAAACACCACCTTAGTGCTTTTATACCGTTGTGAGCTCTGTTTTAGTTTTTGGGACTATGATTGAATACTTTATATACTCCCCATCCTCCTGCTGCTGGTAATGGGTATCAAACCCCGCCGACTGCATAAGCTTCACCGCCTTTGAAATCGTATTGGTAAACAGGCGTATATCTTTTATACTTATTATTGTGTTCTGCTTTGTACGCTGTTTAGGATTTAAAAGGGAATTAATGTATTTATCGGTTTTAGTTACATTAAGCTGATTTTTAATTATAAAATCAATTGCTCTGTCCTGCTTTTCTGCCGGTAGCCGTGAAATAGCTCTAGCGTGCCTCTCATTTAGGTTAGACGCCAACATTCGCAGCTGTTTTTCTTTAGAAAATTGCAAAAGCTTCAGTTTATTAGCCACCGCCGGCTGACTGAGTGAAAGTTTTTCTCCCACCTGACTTTGGGTTAAATGAAGCTGGGTTATGAGAGTTTGTATCGCCATTGCCTGCTCAAAATAATTCAAATCTTCCCTTTGGAGATTTTCAATCACAGACAATACCGCAATCTCTTGATTGCTCTTGTCCAAGACTAAGACAGGCACCGTTTTCAGCCCTGCCTTGCCTGCCGCCAAAAGCCGCCTATGACCTGCAATCAGCTGATACTCCCCATCATCTATCTTAGTTGCGGTGAGGGGCTGTAAAATTCCGTTTTCTTTTATTGATTGTGTCAAATCTTCAAGCGCTTGCTTGTTCAGCAGCTTTCTTGGCTGAAAGGGACAGGGTCGTATGGCATCTATGGGGATTTGTAAAATATTTTGCAAGGTCTCGGATTTTTTAGCTGATAATGGAAGTAACATTTTGCCCTCCTTGAATTTTTTATACATCACTTTAAGATAAAGTTGTTGTGTTTTTCCTCTACTGAAAATATACCATATATTACCAATTATTTCCAATAAATAATATCGCAAAAAATAGCACAAATATACATTAAAATACCATATATAGATTATTATTTTATAATTTGCACTAATCGATGCCATTCTATGTCGAATGATGTCGAGAGAAAAGTGTAATATTCCATTATAAACTTGCAAAATAAAAAAGACGATTTTATTCGTCTTTTTATTACTATGAGTATAATTTATGGTTCTATGTAATATATTGAGGTGAAAAACCAATAAAGCATAATTTATTAAAAATTAAGTTATAGGGCTCTTGCTGATTTTACCGCCATTTCTGGGATAAGCCTGTGGTGTCGCACTGATTTTTTGGCAGACCACAAGGCTCCTTTTGTCCTCATCTATCAAAGAAAACTTTATGGTCTCAATGTATTTTGCACCTAATTTTGCAATGGCGTGCTTTGAATTGCCCAGCTCTGTGCCTAATTCGCCCTTCATCGGTATAAAATATCCCCCCTGTTTTACTAAGGGTATACAGTATTCGCATAAAACCCGCA
>JAVVVT010000119.1:0-5246 GCA_036652515.1 Oscillospiraceae bacterium | reverse complement strand
AAAAAGAGCAACCTCAGCCAAAAGAGCCCACAGAGGAAGACCAGAGGGAGGACGATGAGCTGCGCCAAGAGATGAAAACCCCTCAGGAGAAAGAGAGGGAGGCGGCTATCAGCCAAGAGGTGCAAAAGCTTATGGACTATCTAAAGCCAAAGCTGCCCGAGGAGCTCACCAAGCTTTTAGATGAGGGAAAAAGCCCTCAGGAGGCGTATAACATCTGGGAAAATATCCGCCTGAAAAAAGAAAACGAGAAGCTCCGCCTCCAACTGGAAAAGGCAAATCAGCCCGTGGGAGAGATGGCAGGCGAGGGCACGGCAAGCGCACCAAACCCATTCGTAGAGGGATTTATGCAGGCACTGTCCGAGAGATAGCAGGTATCTCTCAAAAAAGACAGCCCTTATCTTTCACAGACAATCTGTATCTTTCAAAAACAGCGTGGGCTAAATTCAGACTGATTTTGCCCTTTTAATTTTGGCAGACAGCCCCACAAAAAAGAAATTTTAAAACATAAGGAGAAAAATATGGCGATAAATTTATTCACCCTACACAGCGATATGACCCAGAGCGCATTCACTCAAGAGAGCCTTATCGCAGGCAAATTATGCACCGACTATGAGTTCAGCGGCGTTAAAACGGTGAAAATTCTCACCCCACTCACTGTGCCTATGAACGACTATTCACGCACAGGTACAAACAGATACGGCAACCCCGTGGAGATGCAGGATATCGTGCAAGAATTAACCCTTTCTCAGGACAAAAGCTTTGCCCTGACCATCGACAAGGGCAACGATGCAGACCAGGGATATTCAAAAAATGCAGGCAAAATGCTCCTTTTGCAGATAGCGGAAAGAGCTGTGCCGGAGTTTGACACCTACGTTTTCAACCACCTTTCAGCTAAAGCCGGCATTATCGCAGGCAACGGCGAGGCGCTGACAAAGGCGAATATCTGTGACGAAATCAGCACCGCAGGGGCAAAGTTAGACGATGCCGAGGTGCCGGCTTATGACAGAATGTTGTTCTTATCCACCGAGGGCTACAAGCTCTTAAAGCACTCTACCGAGTTTATGGCGGTGAGCGAGCTGGGCAAAGATGCCCTTGAAAAGGGCGTGGTGGGGCAGTATGACAATATGCAGGTGATAAAAGTTCCCCTGACACGCTGGCCTAAAAACGTCAATTTTATGATAGTTCACAAAAATGCCGCCACAGCTCCTGTGAAGATGAGCGAGACCAAGCTTCATCAAGACCCACCGGGAATTTCCGGACATCTTTTGGAGGGGCGTGAATATTACGACTGCTTCGTGTTTTCTCCAAGAGCTTGCGGCGTCTATGTGCAGGTGAACACGGCGGCAGGCAAGGGCGTTATCTGCGCTGCCCCCTCAATTTCAGCAGCCGGTGCAATTACCTGTGCCACTCAAGGGGCAACACTTTTTTACACCACAGACGGCAGTGACCCCAGATATTCCCCTTCAGCGGTTCAAGGGGCAAACGCCGGTGCAATCAGCGGACAGACTATCAGAGCTTACGCCCACAAGGCAGACTGTTTTGACTCGCCCCTCACCAGTTTAAAGATATAGGCTGGGATAAAACCCAAAGGTGCGTTTTCTAAAGGGACATAAAAACCATTTAATTTAGGTGTACCCAAAGGATTTTTCGCCCCAATTTTATAGGGGGCAAAAGGCGCACAGCTTAAAAAAAGCCTATAAGGCAAAATATAATTTCCCATAAAGGCGGTCTGGAGTTATCCATTCCGCCTTTAAAATAAAAGAAAGGAAAAACTATGACAGCAAATGAAATTTTGAGCACAGGGTTTTCTTTGGCAGGCAGAGATTTTGAAACTTTCAGTGACAAGCAAATCGCCTTGACCTGGCTAAACGTGAGCTTGGCGGAGGCTCTCCCTTATGAAAATCAGGTGAGGGGCAAAAAGAAAAAGCCCCTCTTGACAGACGCTCCAAGGGCGGAAAATTTAGGGCAAAACATAGATTTTGAAGAGCATATTTGCGCCGTGGCACTGCCCTATTCTATCGCAGGCTATCTTTATGATGACCGAGAGAACAGCTATATGTCGGGGATTTTTCGCAATCGTTTTGTGAGAGATTTATCCTCCTTGGCAAAGGCTGTGGAAAGCCCCATAACAGAGGTGGTTTGATTTGAAAATTGAAGATTTAAACCCAAACAAAGGGCGCACAAACATCTACTCTATCAAGGATTTTAAAGGGGTGGACTACGCCCACGCACAGGCAAACGTCAGCCTTTCACGCTCCTCTTCCGGGCTGAATATGGTGCGCAGTGAGGTGGGCAAGGTGCGAAAGCGCACAGGGTATGCCTACGATGCAGCCTCTTACCCGGGCAGGATAAATGGGGTGCATATTTTAAAAACCGACGGGGGCGAAATCTGTCTTATTCACTCAAAAAACAGCTTCTATCTTAACGGGGTGGCGATTTATACCATAGCAAAAGACGAGTTCAGCCACAGCGTTCAAATGGGGGAAAAACTCTACATTGTAGAGGGTGAGCACTACCTTATGTTCGACGGGAAAACCCTTGTGGACACAGCGGAAAACGCCTATATCCCCACCATTTATATCCGCAGACACCCGGACGGATACGGGGGCGAAAAGTATCAGCAGATAAATCTTTTGTCCCCTAAGCGCACCGAGGCTTTTGTGGTGGACGGGCGCACGTCGGTGTTCTATATGTCAGAAAAAAATCTTGACAACAATATGGTTCACGCCAGAGTTATCAACCCCAACGACCACACCGAAAAGGAGTACACCACCGACAATGGGCTGATAGTCAACGCCGCTTTAGGTCAGGTGTCCTTCCTTTACACCCCCCTTGCCAGCTTGCCTCAAACCGAGAGCAGCGTGTTTATCACCTACTCTAAGTCCGGCAAAAAAGTGCCCGGGGGAATGGCTGGGTGCAAGGTTATGAAAGCCTATGGCAAAGGGGGAAAACCCGACACAATCTTCTTGAGCGGAAACCCCCTGTACCCCAATCGAGACTGGTTTTCCGTACCTGATGACCCCACATATTTTGGGGAGGAAAACGTGGGGATTATGGGGCTTGACAATGGGGAAATAGTGGGTTACAGCATAAAAGATGACCTGCTTTTCACCCACAAGCGGAATGGCGAGGGGGGCGTGAACATCTTTGTGAGAACCAGTGGGACAGAACAGGAAAATTACCGCTCCTACCCTATAATCAGCACCGTTCAGGGTCCGGGCGCCTGTGCCGCCGGCAGTTTTGCCACCCTACTTAACGAGCCCCTATTTTTGACGGGAGGCGGAATTTACGGCATAGCTCAACAGGACGCAAATGTGGAGCAATACACACAGCTGCGCAGTTTATTCATCAACCCACACCTTTTGAAGAACCCAAACTTGCAGGACTGTTACAGCTGTATCTTCAATGATTTTTATGTGCTCTGCGCAGGGGAAAACCTGTATCTTTTGGACGGTTTGCAGAAAAACACAGAGAAAGACGGGGATTTTTCACGGTATCAATATGAGTGCTATCACTGGAAGATAAAGCCTGTGAGGGTGATTTTTACCCAAGGAAATCGGCTCTGCTTTGGCACGGCGGAGGGCAAAATAGGCAGATTTTTTACAGACGAGGGGGACCCGCTAAGTTACAGCGATGAGGGGCTGGCAATTTCTGCCCACTGGCAGACGCCGGATTTTACCGCAGATATGCCCTGGAAAACTAAAAATATCCATAAAATTTGGCTGGTTTGCGCTTCCGACGTACACACCAGCGCAAGCCTTTGGGCGAGGCAAAAAGGTGTGCTGAGGCAGTTGTTTTTTGATGAGACAACCTGTCGGTACTTCCGATTTAGCAAACTGAATTTTTCAAAATTCACCTGGTCTTGCGACAAAACCCCAAGGCTGATAAAACGTGATGTGCGCTTAAAGGGCGTGGATAAGTTGGCGCTTAGCATAGAAAATAATCAGGTAAACGAGCCCTTTGGGTTGTACGAGGTGGGTTTTGAGTACACATTGGCTGAAGATGTGAGATAGGAGAAAAGTATGGCTTTAAAAAAGATAACAGCCAACGATTTGGCAGGCAAGGGCGTTATAGGTATGGCTGACACCCCCCAATTGACCGCCTTGGAGTTGCAGAAAAAAATCGAAGAGGTGGTGCGTGAGGTGGTTATCCCCACCCTTAACGCAAACGTAGAGCAGACCGTCAGCCCTGAAATTTTGGCGGCGGCGATTGGCGCAGTTGCCAAAGATGAATTTTCTTTGGGCGAAGTGAGGACAAATAAGGTGTGGAGAGACGGCACCCCCATTTATCGCAAGGTGATAGATATACCCTCGGTGAGCGCCACAAAGACAGTGCCTCACGGCATAGTAGCGCTGAAGAGTGTCACGTCTTTAATGGGAGTTATGGCAGGCAGTGACGGCTCAATGAGACCTATGCCTGTGAAAGTCGGCGCTTCACAGGTGGACTTTTGCCTAAAAGGCAGCGATGTGGCATTGATTGGAACAGGGGATATGTCGGTGTTCTCCGGCTGTTTTGTGGTGGTGGAGTACACAAAAAATGGGGCGTGAGAATAGGATAGGGCAGGTGTTTAAGGCGAAAATCAGAGAGGGAAAAAGATAAAGCCTCACCGTAAAGGCGATAATTTAAATCAATATCCGTGTGGACTTGGCAAGGGCGGAGAGACAAGGCAGAGAGATAAAGGCAGAGAAAAAAGGCGAGGATTGAGCAAGGGGGCGGAAGTGGCAGAGATTAAAGAGCATTTTCACCCACCGCAAAGATAACATCTACCTGTCAATCCCACAATTTAAATCAATATCTGTGGGGGCTTGAAAAAGGCGAGGTGCGCCAAAGCAAAAAACCACCCTTTCACCTACCGCCGTCAACCCCACACAAAACAACATAAAAGAAAGGAGAACAAAGTGGAAAAATGTACATTTATAATGGACTACCTCCGTGTGACACAGGGCTATGGCAAGTATGAGAGCGACAGGACGGACTTCACCAGTTATTCTCACACAGGCTCCTATGCGGTAGACTTAGGGGGCAGAGATTTAGGGGAGGACGTTGCCTACGCCCCCTGTGAAGTGGTGGTCAAGCGAATTTACGGCGCCTATAATGCGGTGTGGTTCGAGAGCGTAAATCAGGTGCTCTGCGCCGACGGAAAACAGAGAAAACTCATCTTTATGCTCCTGCATATAAACGATGAGGATATGAAAAAAATCGGTATTTTTGTAGGCAAAGTCTTTAAGCAAGGGGAGGTATTTTAC